>JANWKZ010000099.1 GCA_025451115.1 Bacteroidia bacterium
GTAAAAAAGGATCTTGCCGCTAAAATTAAATACTAAAAAGAGGGTTAACCCGTCTGTGTAGAGACGTAGTTCTTCATTACGTACTCAAGGGTCTCGATGATCTCTCCCAACTGGCCCTTTAATTCGCAACTCACAAAATAGTTACCGCTGCCGAAATACGTTTCACATGCGGTGAATTGGGTGATCATCATTTTTTTGTTGTACACCCTGTGGTGAAGCTCCAGTCCCAATAAGGACTCATGCTTCGTTATTTCCGATTCTGCCTGTTCTTTTTTCATGTGAAATTAGTTTTAGGGTTACTAATAGCTTTTGAAAAAAATCTCTCTTTGTTCTAAAATGATCCGGTTGTTAAAATTCTTACTACAAATTACTGTAAACCTAAGCCCAAATGAAAACAAATTGCACCCGGTTCTTCTAAACCCAAACTTTACGTAAACTTTATAAATTGTTGATTATAAATATCTTATATTGAAAAAGTTTACGATTCTGACGTTCTAAAAGCCAAATATGGTTATCTTTGATTTCCCAAAATGCTACGCCTTTCGTCTATACTTTTTTTACTGTTTTACCTTTCCTTTTTTGTTACCCGTTCGCAAAACTTTACCATCAGCGGAACGATCAAAGAGAAAAAGACCGGCGAGCTGGCCATTGGCGCTACCATCTACATCAAAGAAGTCAAAAAAGGAACTACTACCAACAACTACGGCTTCTACTCCATCACACTCCCAAAAGGAAATTACACCATCATCTGCATGTACCTTGGCTACAATACGCAGAGCGACAGCATTCAGCTCAACAAAGACCTTGTCAATGATATTTCGCTAGTGCAAACCGGCGTAGAGATGCAGGAAGTGGTAGTAAGCGGTGAGCGACCCGATGTGAACGTGAAGAGCTCGCAAATGGGCCAGGTTACGCTCGACATGAAGCAGATCAAACGTTTGCCGGCTTTTATGGGAGAAGTAGATGTACTGAAGACAATTCAATTGCTACCCGGAGTAAAATCGGCGGGCGACGGTCAAAGCGGTTTCTATGTACGCGGCGGCGGTCCGGATCAAAATCTTATTTTACTTGATGAAGCTGTAGTGTATAATGCTTCCCACCTGATGGGTTTCTTTTCTGTTTTTAACGGCGACGCTATCAAGAACGTAACGCTTACCAAAGGCGGCATGCCCGCGCAATACGGAGGAAGACTTTCTTCGGTGCTCGACATCACCATGAAAGACGGTAACAACCAAAACTTCCAGGTAGATGGCGGCATTGGTTTGATCGCTTCGCGTTTAACCGTACAGGGGCCAATAAAAAAAGATACCAGCTCATTTATCGTTTCCGCTCGTCGCACTTATGTGGATGTAATTACAAAACCCATCTTCACCCATCTGAAAAGTGAGTTCGCCGGCACACGTTACTTTTTTTATGACCTCAATACCAAATTCAATTACCGCTTAAACGCAAAGAACTCGCTTTACCTGAGCGGGTATTTTGGGAAGGATGTTTTTCTTTTCAAAGACAACGAATCAGGTTTTGGCGTAGAGACCGCCTGGGGAAATGCCACTGCTTCGCTTCGCTGGAGTCATATCTTCAATTCCAAACTTTTTGCCAACACATCGCTCATTTACTCGTATTACAATTTCTCTTTCTCCGCCCTGCAGGATAATTTCGAGTTCAAGATCTTTTCCGGCATACGAGATCACAACGCGAAAGTGGATTTCAGCTGGTTCCCTAACAGTCGCCACAGCGTGAAGTTCGGTCTCAATTACGTGTACCACATTTTTATCCCCACAAACGCCTCAGCTCGCTCGGGAGAAACCAAATTCGATCTAGGCGATATAATTAAACTCTATAGTCACGAAGCCCATGCGTACCTGGGCGATGATTGGGACCTGACAGATCGTTTGCGCATCAACGCCGGCGCCCGCTTCAGTTATTTTGTGCACGTGGGTCCCTTCACGCGCTTTGTAAAGGACCCTTTTACCAAATTAACGGACACGGTAGTTTACTCAACCGGAAAAAAGATCAAGGATTATCACGCGCTTGAGCCCCGCGTTTCACTGCGGTATGAACTGAGTAAAAGCCTGTCGCTCAAAGCCAGTTATACAAACAATTACCAGTACATACACCTTGCCTCGATCTCCGCCGTATCGCTGCCAACCGATGTATGGATGCCCAGCACCGAGGTGATCAAACCGCAGATAGGGAACCAATACGCCCTTGGCGTCTTCAAGAATTTTAAAGAAAACATGTTCGAGACCTCAATAGAAGGCTATTATAAGGACATGAAGAACCTGATCGAGTACAAGGAAGGCGCCCAGCCCCAGGATAACGTTAAAGACAATCCTGATAACTCTTTCACTTTTGGTCGCGGGGAGGCTTTTGGTGCTGAGTTCTTTGTAAAAAAACGCGAAGGAAAATTCACTGGTTGGGTTGGCTATACTTTATCGTGGACCAACCGCAGATTCGCGGAAATTAACAGCGGGAAGACCTATTTTGCCAAATACGACAGGCGCCACGATATTTCTTTGGTTGGCACTTATGAGTTCAATGAAAAATGGGTTGCTTCTGCGGTTTTTGTCTTTAATACAGGAAATCGCGGCACGCTGCCTAACTCACTCTATCTTTTTGAGCAAAGCGTGAACGTGGATTACGGAGGAAGGAATGCCTACCAATTCGCGTCCTACCACCGTCTTGATCTTTCAGCAACTTTCACGCCCGATCGCAACAAGCAACTGGAGAAAAAAAGAAAACGTTTGGAGAAGCGCTACGTGAAAAAAGGAAAAGATCCTGCTCAAATTGTTTTACCAAAGAAATACGCGAAGAACTTCGGCCATAGCTGGACCTTCAGCGTATTCAATGCCTACAACAGGCACAATCCCTATTTCATTTATTTCGATACAAAAGGAAGCATTTTAACCGGCGATTTCAGGGTCCAGGCCAGGCAGGTCTCTTTGTTCCCTGTTCTCCCCAGCGTAACCTGGAATTTTAAATTCTGATGAGAAACAACCTAAATAACAAATTCTGTCACGTCGAGCGTAGTCGAGACGCGTGCAATATCCCCAAACGCGGAGCAAGAACCTCGACTTCGCTCGGTTTGACATTAGTATGTGTGTTAGTGGTTGGATTGTTTTACTCATGCCAGAAGAACATCGACGTCAACATCCCCGACTACGTACAGAAACTGGTAGTAGAAGGAAAAATAGAAGCGGGCAGCACGCCGGAAGTGTATTTAAGTTACTCGGTCCCCTACTTCGGCAACCACACCCAAAATTTAAGCGACTTCGCTGTCAAAGGCGCCGTGGTTACGGTGAATGATGGCATCACAACCGACACGTTGAAAGACATCTCCGGCCTTGGCTACTATTACAAAGCGTTGAACATGGTAGGCGTGTCGGGAAAAACTTATAATCTTACAATTCTACTTAACGGAAAGACCTATACCTCCTCAACAAGCATTTACCCTCAGGTAAAACTCGATACGCTCTGGTTCAAAGTGCTGCGCGATGATTCTTTGGGCTTCGTTTATACTTACATGACCGAGCCCGCCGGGTTAGGAAACAGCTACCGCTGGTTCGCCAAGCGCATTGGCAAGGATCAGAATTTCATTGCACCGCTCGGTTCGGCCTTCGATGATAAGTTCATTGACGGTAAATCTTTCGAGTTTGCCTATAACCGCGGCATGCTGCAGGGCTCCACCGCCAATGATGATAATAACAACGAAAGGAGTTATTTTAAGCTTAACGACAAGGTTGTTGTGAAATTCTGCAGCATTGGCTACAACGAGTTCCGTTTCTTTCGCTCCTACGACGCCAATATCATCAGCAACGGAAATCCCTTTGCCGCTCCCACCAATCTAGAGAACAACGTACACGGCGAGAATGTGCTGGGCGTTTGGTGTGGGTATAATGCCTATTACGATACTTTGATATGCAAATAATACAATTGAAAAATGACAATTGAAAAAGTGAAATTTAAAAAATAAACTCCCCTTTTCAATTTAAAATTTTACATTTTCAATTTTAAATTATCTTATACGTCTTCCCCTCCTCTGCCAACAGCGTATTTTCAAAAACAGGCTTAGCCTCTTCTAAAAAGTCTTCTGTATTTCCATAACGCGCCGAGAAATGTCCGATGAGCAACTGCCCTATTCCCGACATCTTCGCTATTGTAGCGGCTTGTGCCGCTGTGGTATGAAAAGTCTTTTTTGCGCGATCGATCTCTGATGCAAGAAAAGTAGATTCGTGGTACACCAGGTTCACTCCTTTGATGTACTCCACTATTCTTTCATCGTAAATGGTATCCGAGCAATAGGCAAAACTGCGGGGCGCCGGTGGCGGCTCGGTGAGCTCGCTGTTCAATATATTTTTCCCGTTCTCATCCACCACATCCAATCCTAAACGCAGATTGTTGATCTCGGCCACCGATATTTTATGCTGCTGCAATTTCTCCTTGATGATCCTGCGTAGGCCAATTTTCTCTTTAAATAAAAAACCGGTACAGTTAATTCTATGACTCAGTGGAAAAGAATGTATCTCCAGGTGTTTATCCTCGTAAACCAATTGCGCCTTCTTCGGATCCGTAAAAACATACTCCAGCGGAAAGCTCAACCCTGTTTGCGAGTGTTTGTTCTGCAGGTCGATGATCTCTTTTAACTCGGCTGGACAAATGAGGGTTACTTTAGCTTGGCGACCCAACAGGTGCATAGTTTGAAGCAACCCCATCAAACCGAAGTAATGATCGCCGTGAAGATGCGTAATGAGAATACACTCGATGCGCTGCAGCTTAATGCTGTTTCTCCGCAACTGGATCTGTGTTCCTTCTCCGCAGTCGATCAAAAAAAAATGCCCCGAAGCGTTGAGCAACTGGGCACTTGGATTTCTTATCAATGAGGGAGTGGCGGAGCCTGAGCCTAATACCGTGACCTCAAATAATTCCATCTTTCATTTACGATTTAATAATTTACGATTTGGTTATTTTAAACGGCCCATGCCAATCCTTAAATCGTCAATTCCAAAATCGTCAATCCTACCGGGCAACCACCATACGGCGACATTGCTTTTGCTGGTTCATTTCTACGCTGTACAAATATACGCCATTCTCCAACTGAGAAGCGTCGAATTCAAAGCTGTTATCCCCGCGGCTTGCGCTGATCTCTTTTTCAAATACTTTTTGGCCGGCGATGTTGAATACATTGAACTTTGCTTTACCCTCATTGCTTGCAACAAATTTGATGCTTGCATTATCTTTTACCGGGTTTGGCGAGTTCTGCATCACCTGGAAGCTCACATTGTTTCCGTAGGTGGCAATACCAACAGCAGGTGCAATTATAATTCTATAATACGTGATCACCTGTGTGCTCACCGCGATACCGGGGAACTCGGTCATATAAGCTTTCAGTGTAAAAGACATGGTGAAGGTTCCGGCTGTTGTAGGAGTACCCTGAATGATCATGCAACTGGTATCGTTTCCGGGAAATTTTAAATTGGTAGGCGTACCGCTTAAAGTTAAACCGGGAGGCAAACCGTAATTAGGAGGATTGCTGATATTGGTCTGCAGATCGATATGATCGAAATGGAACGTGCTTGTTTGACTGAAAATAGTCGCCGTAGTATCGTAAGGGACTTTTACAGTAAC
>JANWKZ010000100.1 GCA_025451115.1 Bacteroidia bacterium
GGAGCTGGCGCTATTTACCGCGATTTCTATGAATGGGACAAAGGTGCCAACGCCTGGACGATAACTCCTGTCATGGATTGGTTACCTGTTGGTCAGGAGAGATTTTACGCTACCGGTTTTTCAGCAGGAGGTAAAGGGTATGTTGTAGGTGGAGGTGTAACAGGCGGCTCAGCTTATAACGACCTATGGATGTATACACCCTATGCACCGGCCGCGCCCGACATTTGTGTGGTAGAAGTTGATAGTGCTACACAGTACATGTACAATACCGTTTACTGGGATAAGACATTGTATCCAGCAGCCGATAGCTTTATCGTTTATCGCGAAACCTCTACAAACATTTACACAAGAATTGGAAGCGTGTTTAAAGATTCCTTAAGTGTTTTTAAGGATACGGCACGGAGTGTAGCGGGGCCTAATGGCGGACATCCTGACTATGGGTCTTATAAATATAAATTGCAGCTTATCGATTCGTTTGGGATTTACAGCGCGTTAAGTCCCTATCACCAAACTGTTTTATTCCAGGATCAGCAAAACAGCAATTTTAACTGGAACCAGTATCTTGTAGAAGGCATGGGCAGTACGCCCGTTGCAAATTTCTATCTAATGCGTGATGATAACAACACGAACAATTATCAGGTAATTGCAACCTATGCGGGTGGTTCAATAAGTGGTACAGATCCCAATTATGCTTTGTATCAAACCGTAGCCAATTGGCGGGTAGACGCAAGTGGTTTTAATTGTAATCCCACTGCGCGCTATGGAAACAATGGAGCCCAGAGCACTATCGTGAAATCGCGGAGCAATATAAAGAACAATCGCACCACTAATGTTCAACTTGCAGGTGGTTCTTCTCAGGTTGAGATACTTCCCAACCCCGCTTCAACCGAAATAACAATACTACTTCCGAAGAATTGTGCGGATTGTAGAATTGAGATCATCAACTCGATAGGACAAACAATTAAAAAGATCTCCGCCTACGACGCGAAGAACAAGATCGATATCTCAGACCTCAGCAACGGTGTTTATTTTGTGAAGGTGAAGAATATGAATATTTCATCTTTGCAAAAACTGGTTGTGCAACATTGATCCGCTCACTCCTTTTAAAATCGGATTGATCATCAGCTGCGCTGTATTCTCACTATCCGTTTTTCGCAAAGGCGTCAATACATGAATTAAAAAAATAGTCATTTTTAACTGTTTTACGTCTTGTGGCAAATGATCAGATTTGTTTCCAGGATGGTTTACCATTAACTTATTGGTTGTAGGCATTATACATAAATCTTAAAAGCAGGCATATACCCAAATTAGCATCGGATTCGAAATAATATGTGTATTTTACAAACGCAAAAAATAGAAAATCATTCAATTATGAAACCATCAAAGAAAAACCTCAAATTGACATTGTCAATTTTCCTATTGAGCACATTATTCACTTTTGCGCAGAACTTTCCTTATGGTATAAACTACCAGGGTGTGGCTCGCGATGCAAACGGTAATGCGCAAACGACACATACCGTAAATATTAGATTTACAATTGCACCTTCTACTTCAACTACTACGGTTGTATACCAGGAAACACAAACCAAGGTGACCAATAACATGGGGCAATTCAATGCTATAATTGGAACCGGAACTTCTGCTCAAACGTTTAGCACAATAGCCTGGAACGGGCCTGCAAATAGCTTGGTCGTGGAGATTGATCCGGGAGGTGGATATCAACTTATCGGAGTACAACCATTTCAAGCTGTACCTTATGCTCTGCATGCATTGACAAAGGCACCCACTATGCAGATTTTTTTATCGGGCGCGGCAACTTACACTACTCCGGCAAATGTGCTGTATATCGAAGTTGAAATGTGCGGAGGAGGTGGTTGTGGAGGAAGTGGATCTACCGGAGGCAACACATCATTTGGAACTTCCTTATTGCTAGCAAACGGTGGCACAGAGGGTATACTCGGTGTACCTTCAAACGGCGGAGACGGAGGTTCGGCTTCTATTTCGCTACCGGCTGTTGGCTATGCAGTATCAGGAGGTGCCGGCACAGGTGGGGCTAAGGGAGGTACCGCCAACGGAGATTTTTCTATGGGCGGTGCCGGTGGCAGTAATCCTTTTGGTGGCGGTGGTGGTGGTGGTTACGGTGAATCCGCAGCGAATATTGGTACCGGTTATGCGGGCAAAGCCAATACCGGTGGTGGTGGTGGTGGTAACGGAGCTTCTTCCAATGCAAGAAGTGCAGGAGGAGGAGGCGCAGGAGGTTATGTCAAAGCAATGATCTCAAACCCTTCTTCAACCTATCTATATTCAGTTGGTGCGGGCGGAACGGGAGGTAACGGTGGTGCCGGCGGATCGGGTGTTATTATCGTAAGAGAGTATTACAAATAACCCATACAAGTGAAAAAAATACTTTTATTATTTATAGCAATTGCTTCGCATGCTGTGGTTGCCCAAACCACTCTCAGCCCTCAAATGGTAAACAGCGCGGGCGGCAGCGGAATGGTGGCAGGAGTTTATTATGATTTTACAGTGGGCGAACCTTATGTTGACTTTGGCGGCACTTCAACAGGTTGCGACAGCATCTTTGCAGGCTTCCAGCACTGCGCGCAGGATACGCTAGAGATAAAAAAGAACAACGCAGCCGTTAGCGGACCAACTACTTTTTGTTCCACCAGCAACGTTGTACTCACCGCGCCAAACGGAGCGAGTTGGCTGTGGAGCAATGGCGTAACCACACAAACCGTTAGTATTAACACCACCGGAAGCTATAAGGTACGCACAACAAATACATGCGGAGACACGATCAACTCGAACTGGATAAACATTACAGTGCTCTCTCCTCCTACCCCGGATATTTGTATGGTGGATGTTGACAGCGCTACTGTTTATCTCTACAATTTTATTTATTGGGAAAAGACCCTTTACCCCCAAGCCGATAGTTTTATCATTTACCGGGAGACCTCCACCAATGTGTACACACGCATTGGAGCTGTTTCGATCGACTCGCTGAGTCGCTACCAGGATACGGCTCGTAGTATAGCGGGTCCTAATGGCGGTCATCCCGATTACGGATCCTACAAATACAAGATCCAGGTGCGCGACACCTGCGGCGCTTACGGTACTAAGAGTCTTTGGCACAGCACCGTATTCTTCCAGGACCAGCAGAACGGAAACTTCAACTGGAACCAATACGGCGTTGAAGGTCAAAGTACACCGGTAAGCAATTTTTACCTGTTGCGCGATGACGCCAATACCAATAACTATGGCTTGATCGCCACCTACTCGGGTACTTCAACACTTGGCACTGATCCACAATACGCATTGTACCAAACGGTAGCTAATTGGCGGGTAGATGCCCAGGGCTTTAGCTGTAATCCTACTTTACGTTACGGAAACAACTCAGCGCAAGGCACTATTGTAAAATCGAGAAGTAATATAAAGAACAACCGAACAACCGGCCAGTTAGGCTTCGACAGCATGCAGTTCTCGGTGTTTCCAAATCCGGCAAACAGTCAAGTAACCATTCTTCTTAGCAAAGGATACGATAACTCTTTGCTGGAGATAACAAACGCCCTTGGCGAAGTTGTGATGACATCTGTGCTCACCGGATCCGAAAGCAATGTGAATACAAGTGAATTAAAGAACGGAGTTTACTTCGTAAAAAGGAAAAGCGGCAAAGGGTCCTTTCTTCAAAAACTGGTGGTGCAGCACTAGCAGAACATCCTGTTTTTCAAGTCCCTAAAATTGCGTATTTTCATGGCTTAAATGCCATCTTGCGTAATAAAGTCAGCCCACAGGCAGGTTCTTCAACTTGCTTTGGCTTTTATTCTTTCATTTTCTTTCCTTCCGGCAGGCGCGCAGAAAATCGATTCGCTTACGACCATCGTGAATAAACATGCAAACGATGACACCGCCAAGGTAACCGCCATCGAAGTTTTAGTAGGCGAGCTTTACAACGCCGGGGACTATGAAAAATGCATCTCCTGGTGTAAGCAAGGCGTGAGTTTCGCACAGTATGATCATAAACCGATCAGCGAAGGTTTTTTTCTCCATTACCTTGGTAAGTGTTATTACGACATGAGTGACTTTACCCAATCACTAAATTATTACGGGCAGGCATTCATCGTGCGCGAACGAATTCCCGATTCACTCGGGATGGCGAAGACATTAGGTAATATTGGTAACGTATATACGATGATATCCGTTTATCCAAAGGCCCTTGACATGCAATTGAAATGCGTGAAGATCTGTGAAAAGCTCGGGCCCAGGGCCATTGATGTATTGAAGAATACTTTCAGTACAATAGGAGTCATCTATCTCAATACCCGGGACGAAAAAAAAGCGCTCGAATATCATAACAAAAGCCTGGCGCTGGAAGAAAAATTGAATAATGAGTTGGGCATTGCCCAGTCTTACGGTAATATCGGTAAAGTATACCTGGCCCTCAGAGACACCGTAACATCCATTCGCTTCCAGGAAAAATCCCTGACCCTGGCAAAAAAAGTAGAAGATACATACACCATATCTAACGCCCTTACCGCACTGGGCGGCATTTACCAGGCAAAAAAAGAATATGAAAAAGCCCTGGATTTTTTCATGCAGAGCAAAGCGATATGTGAGAAAGATGAGGACCTCACGGGCGTACTAAACGCAGAGCTAAGCATAGGTAGTCTATACGAGTCGATAGGCAAATTAGCGGAGGCAGAGAAGATGAGCCTGGAATGCGTAAAACTGGCGCGTGAACTGGGCTTGCCCGAAAATGAAATGGACGCGTACAACAACCTTCGTAATGTGTACGACAGAATGCAAAAACCCCTGTTGGCTTATCACTATTTTAAAAGGTATGTAGGTCTAAAAGATACCATACTAAGCGATGCCAATCAGAAAGACCTGGTGAAGCACGAAATGAGTTTCGAGTTCGAGAAAAAAGAAGAAGCCGCCAAAGCCGAACAAGACAAAAAAGACGCCGTGGCCGAAGCCGAGGCCAAACGGCAAAGGCTTATCACCTACGGCGTATCTACCGGGCTCTTATTAGTACTTGTGCTTGTTGTTGTGGTTTACCGAAACCTGCAGAACAACAAAAAGAAGAACAGGATCATCGAGGAGCAAAAGAACCTCGTTGAACACAAGAACAAAGAGATCACAGACAGTATTACCTACGCAAAAAGATTGCAGGAAGCCATCTTACCTCCCTTTGCTTTAGTTAAGAAATTTTTACCTCAATCCTTCATTCTATATAAACCAAAGGATATCGTGGCGGGCGATTTTTATTGGATGGAAACAGAAGGCAATACCGTTTGGATAGCGGCTGCCGACTGTACCGGCCATGGTGTGCCCGGCGCTATGGTAAGCGTGGTGTGTTCTAATGCCATGAACCAGGCATTCAAAGAATTTGGATTGCGGGACCCTGCCCGGATACTCGATAAAACGCGCGACCTGGTTTTGGGAACCTTTTCTAAAAGCGATAAGGACGTGAAAGACGGCATGGATATTTCACTCTGCGTGATAAATCTCGAAACACTTGAATGCAAATGGGCCGGGGCCAACAATCCTTTATGGTATGTGCATAACGGGGAATTAAAGGAAATAACCGCGCATAAGCAACCTATCGGGAAAACCGATGATCCCAAGCCATTCGTTAGTCATACGCTCCAGTTAACAACCTCAGACAGTCTCTTCCTCTTTACGGATGGATACGCCGACCAGTTTGGCGGACCTAAGGGAAAAAAGTTCAAATACAAACAGATGAGCGAACTCATGCTCACAAATGCCACTAAAGAACCCCAGTCTCAAAAGGAGATACTTGAAAGTTCATTTGATTCCTGGAAAGGAGCGCTGGAACAGGTGGACGATGTTTGTGTGATTGGCATCAGAATTTAGTACCTTTGCAAGCGAATGATCAGTATTGACAATACCCTTATTTCTGACGACGTTTTTGACAAGAAGTTCGTATGCGACCTGAACGCCTGCAAAGGCGGTTGCTGCGTGGCGGGCGAGAGCGGAGCTCCATTGGAAAAAGATGAACTAGCCATGATCGAAGGCGTGGTGGAGAAAGTGAAGCCTTACATGAACAAAAGGGGAAGAAAGGCCATTGAAAAACACGGTGCCTGGGTTTTAGACAGCGACGGAGATTATACTACTACACTCGTTGCTAAAAATAAAGAGTGCGCCTTCGTGATATTTGACGAAAATAAGATCGCTAAATGTGCGATCGAGATGGCACATAAGGACGGCGTAGTTGACTGGCAAAAACCTCTTTCCTGTCACCTCTACCCTATCCGCATCACGCACCATAAAAATTACGACGCGCTCAATTACCATAAGTGGAATGTTTGTAAGCCCGCCTGCGCCTGCGGCGAGAAATTAAATGTGCCGGTATATAAATTCCTGAAAGCGCCTCTTATCCGTGCTTATGGTAAAGAGTGGTTCAAAAAACTTGAGCTCGCTTACGAGCAGCATACCGCAGCTAAAAAAGATTGAAAGCCTTAGTTTTAAAATCAACCGGCAACCTGTACAGGCTTTGCACTGAAAAAGGCGAATTGATACAAGGGCGACTGGCCGGAAAAGTACGGCTCGATGCGCGCAAAAGCACCAACCCGGTGGTTGTGGGCGATTCCGTTGAGATAACCGTTGAAAGTGATGAGGCCCTGATCACGGCGATTCACCCGCGCAAAAATTACATCATCCGTAAATCTTTAAATCTTTCTAAGCAAACCCATATTCTCGCAGCTAATCTCGACCAGGCTATCTTACTTGCGACTTTAGTTGCCCCACGAACATCAACCGGTTTCATAGATCGCTTCCTGGCAACCGCCGAAGCCTATAGAATTCCCGCCATCATCATTTTCAACAAGACCGATATCCTCGATAAGGAATTGAAAAAAATGCAGCGTGAATTGATCGATATGTATTCGGATATCGGCTATACCTGTTTTGCGATCTCTTCCCTGGAAAAAAAGGACGTTGAAAAAGTAAAAAAACTGTTGAAGGATAAGGTCACCCTGCTAAGCGGCCACAGCGGCACCGGGAAATCAACATTGATCAATGCGATACAGCCCGGACTGACACTTAAAACGGGCAATATTTCTGATGTGCACTTAAAAGGAAAACACACTACCACATTTTCAGAATTACACAAACTGGATGGCGGAGGCTACATTATCGATACCCCGGGTATCAAGGAACTGGGGCTTGTAGAAATGAAGAAAGAAGAGGTTGGACATTATTTCCCCGAGTTCAGGGCGCTGATGCACGACTGTCGTTTCAATACCTGCACCCATACCCACGAGCCGGGTTGCGCTGTTTTAAAAGCCCTGGAAGAAGGGAAGATCTACGAAGAGCGCTACCACAATTACCTCGGTATTTTGAGTGGCGATGAGACCGACTGGAAGGCCTGGGAATAGGTTTTGAGCGGGGTCTTTATTTTCGTATTTTTACCCTCCCAATCAAGCCCGCATGGTACACATTAAAAACTATATAAACGGGGAGCTGCTTGAGCCGGCCTCCAAAAAATATCTCGATAATTTCGATCCCTCGCGAGGTAAAGTGTATTCCTACATCCCGGACAGTGATGAACAGGATGTGGAGAAAGCCGTTGCTGCCGCCAAAGCCGCTTTTCCGGCGTGGAGCATTACTCCAAAAGACCAACGCTCTAAATACCTTCTTAAAATTGCTTCTCTTATTGGAAAGAATCTCGATAGATTAGCTCAAGCTGAAAGCATAGATAACGGCAAGCCCCTGAAATTGGCCAAAACCGTTGATATTCCCCGCGCGGCTGCTAATTTTCATTTTTACGGAACAGGCATTTTACACTATGCGGCGCATGCGCACAGCATGGAAGATACCGCCATCAATTATACTTTGCGCCAGCCGGTAGGTGTGGCGGGTTGTATCTCTCCCTGGAACCTGCCTTTGTATTTATTCACTTGGAAAATTGCCCCGGCTCTTGCTGCTGGTTGCACCGTGGTTGCAAAACCCAGTGAGGTTACGCCTATGACCGCGTATTTGCTTTCTGAACTTTGTATTGAAGCAGGTTTACCTGCCGGAGTTCTAAATATTGTGCACGGTCTTGGAGGAAAAGTAGGTAACGCCATCGTTTCTCACAAAGAAGTTCCGCTTATTTCTTTTACTGGTGGAACAAAAACCGGTGCGCATATTGCCAGCATAGCCGCTCCCATGTTCAAAAAGATGTCGCTTGAATTGGGCGGAAAGAATCCGAACATCATTTTTGCGGATTGCGATTATGACAAGATGCTGGCAACCACGTTGCATTCTTCTTTCAGCAACCAGGGACAGATCTGTTTGTGTGGCTCCAGGATCTTTGTAGAGAAACACCTATACGATAAGTTCAAAAAAGATTTTGTTGAGCAAACAAAGAAAATGGTTGTGGGCGCGCCGATGGATGAAAAAACACGTGTAGGCGCGGTTGTTTCCAAACCACACATGGAAAAAGTGTTGAGCTATATTGAACTGGCACAAAAAGAAGGAGGGAAAATTCTTTGCGGTGGTAAACAGGTAAATGTGGGTGGAGAATTTTCAGAAGGATATTATATTGAACCAACGATCATAGAAGGATTACCGCATGATTGCCGTACCAACCAGGAGGAGATCTTTGGCCCGGTTGTAACCATCATGCCATTTGAAAAAGAAGAAGAAGTGCTGATGTGGGCTAACTCAACCGTGTACGGCCTCGCCTCTACGGTTTGGACCGAGAATTTAACTCGTGCTCATCGCGTAGCGCAAAACATTCACGCCGGGATCGTTTGGATAAACTGCTGGCTGCTGCGTGATCTCCGCACACCATTTGGAGGTGTAAAATCTTCAGGAGTGGGTCGCGAAGGTGGATTTGAAGCCATTGAATTTTTCACAGAACCAAAGAACGTTTGTATAAAATTGAAATAACATGTTTGACAACAAGAATACACGCACGGAATTAAGTTCGCTTGGCGAATTCGGTTTGATCAAACATTTGACCGAACACATTACCATTCATAATGAGTCAACGATCAAAGGTGTTGGCGACGACGCTGCCGTGATCGACATCGGGAACGGAAAAGTACAGCTGATCTCTACAGATATGCTCGCGGAGGGAATTCATTTCGACCTTACTTACGTCCCCTTAAAACATTTAGGATACAAAGCGATCTCAACAAACGTATCGGATATCTGCGCCATGAACGGAACTGCCAAACAGGTAACTGTAAGTATGGCCGTTTCAAATCGTTTTTCTGTAGAGGCGCTGGAAGAATTATACAGCGGCATGATGCTGGCCTGCAACCGTTACAAAGTAGACCTTGTGGGCGGCGATACCACCTCATCACTGGCAGGATTGGTGATCAGTATAGCTGTTTTGGGAGAAGCAAACAAAGAAGACGTTGTGTACCGCAACGGGGCACAGGAAAAAGATCTATTGTGTGTTACGGGCGACCTGGGTGCTGCTTACATGGGATTACAAATTCTGGAAAGAGAAAAATCGATCTTCAAAGAAAACCCTAACCTGCAGCCCGACCTGGAAGGGAACGATTATATTTTAGAAAGACAGTTAAAACCCGAAGCGCGTATAGATATCATTCCGATCCTTGCGGAGAAAGGGATCAAGCCCACCAGCATGATCGATATCAGCGACGGCCTCGCTTCAGAAATTCTACACCTCACCACGCAATCCAACGTGGGCTGCGCGCTATACGAGGAAAAAATTCCGCTCGACAGCATGACGATCAACCGCGCGAATGAATTCCGCTTAGATCCCGCCATCTGTGCCCTCAGCGGCGGCGAAGATTACGAATTGCTCTTCACCATCCCGCAAAGCGATTACGAAAAAGTAAAAGGTCATCCTGACTTTACAGTTATTGGTCACATGACAGATAAGAACAGCGGCTGCAACATGATCACCCGCTCGGGTTCGTCTGTTACCCTAACAGCCCAGGGCTGGGACGCTTTCTTAAAAAAATAATATTCGCTGGAATCGTACAAGTCTCCCCTCCGAGGGGAGACGGTCTTTACCACTTTCGCAGCGCGAAAGGGTAGACAGAGGGGTCATCGTTTAGCAGAAACTACATCATCTTGTAAAGCCCGCTCTTGTCAACGCCAACTACCGGAGCTTTTTTATTCTTCTCGAAGTAATCATAAACCGTTTTCAGGTTTGTCCAAAAATCGGTCAGTTTCTTATCATAGTTCTTCTTTGCCTCGGTCATGTTGACTTCGGTAAGCTTGAACGGATATCCGTCCACCGAAACATTGTTTCCCGCCCCTTTGCTGAACAAACAGATCAGGTATAATTCCTTGATCTTATCGTCGGTGATAGGTATGCATCCTATCGTCACACAGTTTCCGTGGATCATAATCTGCCCGCCATAAGGTTTGCGACCCAATATTTTGTCGCTTTGATTGGGATAATCTACCTGCATACCGAGGTAATAGTCGCTAAAGGCGTTGAAAAAGTTCACACTGTAGAATCCTTCAGGCACCTGTAGGTCGCC
>JANWKZ010000101.1 GCA_025451115.1 Bacteroidia bacterium
AATGGATCAGGTACATGCGTGAAGAACATATTCCGGATGTAATGAAAACCGGTTGTTTCGTGGAGCATCGAATGCTAAAAGTATTGAATGTAGAAGATGAAGGAGTAACTTATTCTATTCAATACACTTTCCGGAATATGAGCGACATGGAAGAATACCGCAGTAAGCATGCGCCCAGGCTGCAGAAGGAAGTTATCGAGCGTTACAAAGATAAATTCGTCGCATTCCGCACCTTATTAGAGATCGTGTAATGGATCACGTAAAAGCAAAGAAACACTTAGGTCAGCACTTCTTAAAGGATGAGGAAATTGCAAAGCGTATTGTGGATGCTGCATTAAAAAATAATGATCTGCCTTTACTGGAAATTGGCCCCGGAACGGGAGTACTTACAAAGCATTTAATTGAAAGAGAGAATTTCTTTGCAGCGGATGTAGATACAGAGTCTATAGATTTCCTGAAGAAGCATTATCCTGCTCATGCCGGCAAGATCTTATTCGCTGATTTCCTGAGAATGGATCTGGGCAAATTATTTTCGGGCAAATTCTCCATTATAGGCAATTTTCCATACAACATCTCATCGCAGATCATGTTCGCAGTGATCGATCACAAAGATAAGGTGGAAACAGTGGTCGGAATGTTTCAGAAGGAAGTAGCTGAACGGATCGCTGAAAAGCCCGGAACTAAAGCTTACGGAATCCTCAGTGTCTTTCTGCAGGCGTATTACGACATCGAGTACCTGTTTACCGTAGAGCCTGGTTCATTCAATCCTCCACCAAAGGTGCGATCGGGTGTGATCAAACTTACACGGAACAAGGTCGAAAAACTCGATTGCGACGAAAAGCTCTTTAAGTCGATCGTAAAAATGGCCTTTAACCAACGTCGCAAAATGCTACGTAATAGTTTGAAAAGCCTTGTGAAGGATGAAACACTTTTCGCTAACCGTCATTTTACAAACCGTCCGGAGAGATTAAGTGTAACTGATTTTGTGGAGCTGACAAAGATGATCGGGGACCAAAAATTACCTTCCTGATCTGAATGCAGTTCTCGCGAACTGCTTTAACGCCTTGATACAGGTATCCGGCTGCTCATAAAACCCCATATGTCCGCTGTTCTCTAAAAGCAAAGCCTTTCCCTTCTTACATAATTTGCTTTGGTCTAACAGACTTTGCATAGGCAAGACATTATCATATTTTCCTACAACAAAATGAATAGGAAAATTGGCAAAATGCAATATAACATCGCGGTTAGGACGGTCTTTCATTCCTTCCAGGGCGTTCACGATCCCTCTTTTGGGCGTTTTACGGGCTATTTGCGTAGCAAGAGTCACTTGCCTTTTAAAGAACTTTAGATTTTGGGCGGCAAACAAATTCTTAATGGTGGCTCTCACAAACACATTGGGATCTTTTTTTACCGATGTGATCACTTTATCTCTGTCTTTCTTCTTTTCCGACGAATCTGCATAAGATGTAGAGTGAAACAAACAAAGTCCGCGTAATTGCTCCGGAAACAGTTCTGCAAAAGCGAGCCCTACGTAACCGCCCATGCTATGACCTACGATAGCGTATTTTTTCAAATGTAATTTGTCCATTACAGCCTTCACAGCTTTTGCCATCATGTCCATCTTGTGAATGTAACCGTAGCTATCACTTTGTCCGTGTCCGGGAAGGTCTATGCAGATCACGCGGAACTGTTTGGCCAGCGCGTTGCGTGTATCATCCCACAATTCTTTACTTCCCAAAAAACCGTGCAGCAGAACGATCACCCGCCCTTTGCCTTTGTCGGTATAGGCGATCTTTCCTTTTTTGAATTCAACGTATTTCTTTGGTTTTTTCAACCGGCTTAGTTTTCATTAGAGAACTTGATCAGTTGCTCGCTCACGTTCATACCGCTCTTTTCGATACCTTTTTTGTTCACAGTAAATTTTACACGATCTCCTTCCAGGTAAAAACAAACATGCGCGCCCACTTTCTCGAGGTAAGGATTTTCAGTGATCAGTAACACCGGCTGATCTTTCAATTCTTTTTGCAGCTTCAGAAATTCCTTTTGTTTACTTTCCGACACAAAGATCATATGATAGAATTTACCTGGCGAGGGTGAGTAAGGCTCAACCAGCGCCGGCATCTCGTTTATTTTTTTGCCGTAGACATTCGCGGCTAGCGCAGCATTCATATTCGACTCGCCCAAACTGCCGATCAGGAATTTATCGGCCTTAACGGTGCGTGGCCAAAAAACATAATTGGGCAGGTTATAAACGTAAAGCGCTTTTTTATCGTATTCTACCGCTTTTGAGATGGTAGTGTTTTTGCTTTTGGGTGGCGGGGCTACATTATTCTTACTGTTGTTTAGCGACACGTATTTTTCATGCTCGGCGCGGTACACGCTATCCAGGAAATCATTTTTCTTTTTTAAACTATCATTCTCAATAGCCACTTTGCTCAATACCTCCTCCAGACCTGTCTTTTCGATCAGGGCCTGCTGGTGGCGCTTTTCAAGGTCGGCATACTTTTTTTTGGAGACGCAGCCGGTGATCAGTAAAAAGGAAAAGATATATAGGGTAAATCTCCTCATTAAGGCCATCAAAGGTACATAATCGCCTAAAAAACTTGCTTACATTTATTTAAATTCTACTTTTGCTTTATTAACAGCGTATGGCAGGCATCAATAAGGTAATATTGGTTGGCAACCTGGGTAAAGACCCCGAGATGCGTAAGTTGGAAGGCGGAGTAACCCGTGTGAATTTCAGCCTGGCCACTACTGAGTATTATAAGGACAAAGAAGGTCGCCGTATTGAGCAGACCGAGTGGCATAACATTGTTTTATGGAGGAGTGTGGCCGAGAATGCAGAGCGTTTGTTGAAGAAAGGAAGTACGATCTATCTTGAGGGAAAGCTGCAAACCCGCAAATGGCAGGATAAGGATGGGGTTCAGCGCAATATAACGGAAATAGTGGGAGAGACCTTCCAGCTGATCAAACGTAGTGAAACCCAAACAAACGACACTTCAACTAACCCCTCTGGTGGAGACGACCTGCCTTTCTAATATGAGAAAAACGATCATTTATATGTTTCTTTTCATGGGTGGGTTGCTGAGCCTTGCCTCCTGCATCGACGCCAACGATGATGAAGTGATCTCACCTAAACCACGCGCTTTTTATTCACTCACATTTCCTGAGAAAAAATATAAGGAATATGGCACAACCTGTCCTTTTGTATTTGAGATACCACAATACGCTAATGTAGAACCAAGTCCGGAAAAGAATGCCGGCCCCTGCTGGCTGAATGTAAAATACCCTCTTTACAAAGCGCAACTGTATCTTAGCTATGGAGCAGTAAACGGCAATCTGGCCCAATACCTTAAAGACGCCCGCGAGTTGGCCGTGCGTCACCAGGTAAAGGCTTCTGGTCTTGATCAACAGGTGGTGTTACGTGACTCCGCAAAGGTTTTCGGATTACTTTACGATATAGAAGGGAATACGGCCACGGCTTTACAGTTTTATCTTACCGACAGCACTAAGAATTTCCTTCGGGGATCGCTGTATTTTAATTGTCCGCCCAATATCGATTCGCTCAAGATCGTTATTGATTACCTCAGGGAGGATGTGTTGCATATGATCCAGACCTTTAAGTGGGTGGAAAAACCAGTGGAAAGCAAATAAGAAGGCAGTCGCGCCGATTAAAACGCCCTGCTCACCCCAATCATCCAACGGAATTGCAGGTAATCGGTTTCAACATAAGGCAGCCTGCTTATGAACAGGGGGAAATCAGCACGAATGGTTAGCGGTTTCAGGTTCACAAGTTTCCACCATTTGTTTATGGTAACTGCTGTTCCTACACCCGCATCGAACATCACATCCGAGAAGGCAATAGGCTAGAAGTTGTAATTGGTCTGTATCAGGCCTGCATCACCAAAAAGATACGGGTTAAAAGAAACAGTTTGTTTAGTAAGCCTTTCAACAAAACCAAAAGCACGGCCGAAATCAATTTCCATATTGTAAGCCGCGCCACTTGTTCCTTTGTAGTTATAGCGATACGTTCCATCGTTCACCTGGGGTAATAAGTAACCCATATAGCCACGCAGGTTCAATCCGCCCCCATAGCAGAAATTATTGGTGCGCTCGCCAAACATAAAGGGCTGGAAAATGCCCATGCTGCGGGTATATTTATTGTCCATCATTTCTTCGGGGTTCGCGCCGGCCACAAAGAGCATTGATTCGTAAGGAATACTGTTCCCGTATCCGTATTGCGCAAATACGCGTGTATGAATTCCCACCTTACCAATGTAGTTCTTATTTACCGCACTAAGCGTAACAGTTGAGTAATCATAATCTCCAAATAACGGAGCGCGGAAATTCAAATTAATGAAACCGCTCCCTTTTCGGTAAGAATAATTATGATCAAGCCCGAAAGAAGCGTAGCTGTTCACTTTGTGCGGTAACCATTCTTTTTTGTAGACCAGGTAGTCCAGGTCGCTCTTCATATCACGTAGCATGGCTTTGGCCTGTACATAGAAACGCGTTTTCTCATTTCGGTGTTTCAGATCAAATCCCAGTAAACCTGAGCTCAGTCCATCCAGCTCTTTCAGCGTAGTGTAAAAGCTGGTGCCTTTCATGATCTTCTGCGTGGGAGTCTTAAAATTCACCAGGAAAGAGATTCCATCGTGACGGTTAATGGAGATCGAATCCATATACGCCTGCGCCACGCCGGAGTTTAACCACACGGTTGCGTCGAAAAGTCCTTTGTAGTTCATGTAATTCCCATTCACGTGCAGGCCAACCTTTATTCCGTCGTATCCGTTATACCAAAGAGCGGGGCGGAAGAAAGTTTCGTATTTGCTTCGATTCACGGGATTGGCCACGTGCGAATCCCAGCGGAACCAGGAAACATTTTTTGGCGTGGCATTGTCCACAGGCCATACATCGGGCAGGATGTGGGCTGTATCTATTTCTACTTTAGTGATCTTTTTATCTTTAGGGATCGTTAAAGTGGCAGTGTATTCTTTCTGAACTTTATCCCAACCTATCCAGCGGGGAAGTGTACGGGCAGTGGTTTTCTTTTCGAACCAATTGTTGGGGATGTAATAGTTGTACTGGTTTCCATCATCCGTAAAAATCGAAAAATCGATCGGCATCTGCATACGCCCCTTGCGCTTAAAAGTGATCTTCACGATGTCCGAATTTCTTTGCCTTTTTACTTTTTTAATTGAGTAATCAACCGTTTTGGAAGTTTCCAGCCATTCATCAAAGAACCAGTTCAGGTCGACGTGCGTAAATTGAATGAAAGAATTACGAAAATCCTCCGGGTAGGGGTGACAGATCTTCCATTGATCAAAATAATGCTGCATGGCGGCGTTGAACAAATTGTCGCCTAGAACGTAGCGTAAGTTATAAAGCATAACAGTGGTTTTCATATAAACCTGGCCATAACCGCCTCCGTGTGCCAACGCTCCGCTGAATCCGTCGCTGTGCTGGTTGATATTTGTTTCCTCTCCTTTTACAACATCGTTCATGTGACGAATGTAGCCCGCTGTCTCGCGGTAATAAGTTGTATCCGTATTAGACTTTACATATTTACTTTTAATGTTCGGAAAGATATTCTTCGGACCCTCAATATGCTCCCATCCGTCGCAGGTAGCGAACTGGGTGAAGCCCTCATCCATAAAGGCGCGGTAGGTTTCATTGCTTCCTAACATCCCAAAGAACCAGTTATGAGAGATCTCATGGATGAAAAGTCCTCGATAGCCCGGATCTGTTCCGCCATCCAACGTTAACATTGGGTATTCCATTCCATCCTGTGCGTCGGCCGCGATCATTTTTGGGTAAGCATAAGCTCCAAAGTTCTTCGAGTTGTTCTCAATGATCTTCGCTACGTAAGAAGGGCCATTCTGCCAATAGCGCGCGTGTGGTTCCTGCACCAATACCATGCATTTTACATTATTGGCAGACAGCACTTCACCGATGCGATATGTGGGATCGAAAGTGTAAGCTGCGTCGTGCACGTTAATGGCGCTGAATTTCCAGGTCTTGAAACTTCCATCCGGTTTAATGATCTCAGAAGGCGCCGAGTTGAATTCCTTCTTGGCAAAATTGCTTATGTCCAGCTTTTGACGAAGATCCGTGGGTAGTACTTCACTTTCATTTTGTAAAACACCGGTTCCATCGCAAACATAATAATTGGGCAAAGTGAGTTCTACATGGTAAGAACCGAAATCACCGTAGAATTCATGATCCATGTGCTGATCGGTGTCCCAACCTTGTTTTGCGTCATATACAGAAATGCGCGGGTACCAATGTACCATATCAAAATGCTTGTAGCCGAAAGCGCCGAACAATTTCATGCGGTTGCGGATGGTTTCGAAATCAAAGTAGGTTTTGAACTTAATATTGAAAGTTATTGATTCGCCCGGCTTCAGTGGACTTTTCAGCCACACCTTCATAATGGTATTGTCAACTTCCGATTTTAACTCTTCTCCGTTAACGGTGATGCTTTCCGTCTTTGTTCCGAGGCCCTGCTCACGGTATTTTCCATAATGCAGGGTAGCTTTGTTGCTCTTATAAAGGTCGGATAGATAAGATCCTTTGGTTTGCGCATTGCTGTATAGATGGAAATAAACGAAGGTCAGTTCATCGGGAGAATTGTTCCAATAGGTAAGTGTCTCATCGCCATCAATGATGTTGGCCGGATCGTTAAGCTGCGCTTTGATCGCATAATGTATATCCTGTTGCCAATAGGCCGCGTGCGGTTTGCGGTTCTTCCAGTACAAAGGGTTGCTGGCCGAACGGTATTCATCACTCTCGTTTTGAGCGAATGCGAATACGGGCAATAAGAGTAGTAATAGCTTTTTCATGGGACACCAAAAATAAGCAATTTACCCCATTTTGAAGGGGCGCTAAAGGGGTGATTTTTTGAGGGTTAGCCTAGTCCTTTTCCCAGCGCCTGCGGGAGGAGCCGGGGCTTTTATGAATAAGGTAACTTTTGGCAGATGCCGCATGTTCCAATCGTCTTCTTAGCCTTCTTGGATAAAAGATCTTGCGCCAGGTTTTTCTGAAAGAAAATTTCCTCACCACGCCTGCTTCCGCCAATACATCATAAGCCGCCGCACCGCACCGCATGCCAAAGAAAGCGTAATCATAAGGGCAATTTTCAAGGTAAGCTTTAGACAAACTATCGAGCTTTACTTTCTGCTGACTACTGATAGGTATTGTTATTATCGTTTTTTTCACCGGATTGGGTTTGTCACTATGAACCTGGTAAAAAGACAATGTGTCGTGGATAAAGTACCGGCTGTTGATGATCCTGGGTTTACTGAATACGTGAACTCCGGACCTGGGACCAAAGTTGAGTATCACGTTTTTTTCGATCTCTATTCCCGCATGTCCACCGAGCATACCTCCAAACCAGCGATCTTCCTCGTAACGGAATTTTCTTTTTGGTTTAGATCCATGCAAAAAGTGTACGCGAATAAATAAACTATCAGTGTCTGCCTTTAATTCAATGGAAGACAAACAAAATATGCAAATGATAAAATAAGTGAACAAGCTTTTCATGATATGAATTTTAGGTTAGTAAATAATTTAAGCGGGGAGGCTTAAACTAACCCGGATAGCTTGTAATGGAAAAAATGGTATTGCGCACGCAGTTGGAACTTCCTACCGAAGCCCTTCCTTTTTTGAGTATGCTGAAACGCGCCATAAAGTAAATATACAAAAAAACGACGACTGGATCAAATTATTGCACGGCTTCCATTCGAACCACCTTTATAAAACGTTTATGGTAGTATTCCGACTGCGTAAAGTTTGTCAGGATTACTCCAATACGCTTGTGACCGGATGAGCTGTGAATGAAGATCACGCCATCCTTATCGTTCGAAACAATGATTCCCACGTGGCCGGGAGCGCGCTTCTTGATATTTGTCCCGGTGAAAACGATCACATCTCCTTTGCGACAGGAATCGATGGAAATGATCTTCCCCGCGTTTTCGTAATCCATCGAAGCGCGCGGGACTTTTATATTGAAGTGACCAAAAATGTAATATACAAACCCCGAGCAGTCGAAACCCTCTTTGGGTGTACATTGTGCGTATCGGTATTTTGTGCCGAGGTGTTTTTTGGCGAAGGCTATCAAAGTATCAGCATGCACAGTTGGTTTTTCCTGGGAGAAGGAAAAGAGCGGAATAAATAGAAAAAGAAATAAAAGTTTTCTCATTTCAGATCTCTAAGTAACGTTTCCATTTCTTTTTCTGTAAGGTCTCTCCACTCACCGGGCTTCAACTTGCCGAGTTCAATATTCATGACACGAAGTCGTTGGAGTTTAATTACCTGGTAATCGTAAGCGGTGCACATGCGGCGTATCTGCCTGTTGAGTCCCTGGGTAAGAATGATGCGAAATACTCTTTTGGTACCCGGTTCTAAAGTGGCCTTACAGGGTTTTGTATTTTCATCGCCCAGCTTAATTCCTTCGCGTATCTCTTTCAGGAATTGATTTCTCACCGGTAAATTCAGTGTTACAAGATATTCTTTCTCATGACCATTCGCCGCGTTCGCGATCTTGTCAATGAGTTCGCCCTGGTTGGTAAGCAGGATCAAGCCTTCCGAATTCTTATCCAATCTGCCAACCGGGTAGATCTTTTCAGGATGATCAACAGCATCCACAATATTCCCCTCAATTTTTTCAGTAGTGCAAACAATGCCTTTTGGTTTGTGATAAACTATGAATACCGGAACGAATTTTTTCTTTTGCAATACCTTTCCATCAATATGCACGGTATCGTTTTCCTGCACCTTGGTACTGTGCGTGGCCGTTTTTCCGTTTACCAGTATTCTTTTTTCACTTACCAGGTCGTATGCCTGCCTTCTTGAACTGTAGCCCTGCAGGCTGATGTATTTGTCTATCTTCACCGGCCAAAGATATTTAAAATTAAGTGGGCTTAGGGTTCTAAAGAAGACCCACGTTCTTCGATGGATACAAAACCTGCAGTTTTAATCTAACGATGAAGTAGAAAAAAGGCTTTTTTCTCTCTTAAACCTTTCGTAAATTAGCTCGTCTAACGGGAAAGGAATTTTGATGCGGATATTTTTACTTTTTATTACTTTTTTACTTTCTGTTAAGGGGGGGTTCAGCCAGCAGGATCTTCGTAAATTATTGAAAAACAATATAAAAGGAGGGCTGAACGCTACCGCTGCCACAATCATTCTCGACTCTACGAACCTTCCTATAGTAGCCCTGAAATTGCCTTTTTTGTGGCCGCCGTGGGACCCAATTCCCGATACACCGAAGGTGACGGTTGACATGGGCATCATCGATAATGGTTATAACGCTATCAATCATATCACCGATTCTATCAATGATTATCTCGGAAAGATCGGCATCGAAAAGCGCGGATCTATTTCGCAGGCCTTCTGGTATCTTCAGAAAAGTTATGGATTGGAAACACGCGACACGTTGGGGAATGATCTCAATGTTTCGATCTTAGGAATGCCATCCGAACATGATTGGATACTCTATGCCCCTTTCGACGACCATTCTTTTATGCGCAACGTTTTAGTTTATCAGCTGGGAAGAGAGATGGGCTACTGGACGCCGCGCACCAAATTCTGCGAGGTGCAGTTCTACGATTGGGCCTGGCAACCCGACTACCGGGGCCTTTATGTGATGATGGAGAAAATAAAACGTGACAAGAACCGCGTAGATATTTCGAAACTCGATACCAACGAAAATTCGGGCGATAATCTTACCGGCGGGTATATTTTCGCGGTTGATAAGAACATTTGGGCCCAGGATAGCGGCTGGGCATCTCCTAAGGATACAAACGTGTTCTTCAGTTATAAATATCCAAAACAGGATGATATCACGTCACAGCAAAAAGCCTACATTCAACAATATGTTGATTCATTTGAGACCGTTCTGTTGACCTCAAATTTTTCGAACCCTTCAACCGGGTTCCGAAAGTATGCCGAGCCTAATTCCTTCATTGATTATTTTATTATGCAGGAGTTTACCAAGAACATCGACGCGTTCAGGCGTAGCGGATATTTATACAAGGATAAGTACAGTAAAGGTGGTAAGCTGATCGCGGGCCCGATGTGGGATTACAATTCATCCCTATATAATGCCCAGATCTGTACTTTTGAGCAGGATACCGGCTGGGCCTATCAAACCACTTGCTGGATCACTACTTCCTATCACGTTCCTTTCTGGTGGGGACGCATGCTGCAGGATACGGTTTATTCCCACGATCTGAAATGCCGCTGGATGCAGCTAAGGAATTCTACGCTCGATACCGCGCATATCTTTCATCTGATCGATAGCATGAACAATTATATCCGTGAAGCCAGCGTGCGGCATTTCGCAAAATTTGATTCAACTGATACACTGCAACCGAATGTAGACTCGCTCAAATGGTGGATCACCAAACGCCTGGCTTGGCTCGACGCTAACATGCCGGGAAATTGTTTTAACTTCTCTGTGAATGAAGTGCTCTCTTTTGAAAATTCACTGCGGGTTTTCCCTAACCCGAGTTCAGGCCAATTGAATGTACAGTTTGATATGGAAGCGGGAAGAAAATTAAAATTCGAATTGACAAACGTTTACGGTCAAACAATTAAGGTTCCCGAAGAACAACGATATAGGGAAGGAAGAAATTCTTTTGAAATGGACCTAAGTGAATTCCCCGCCGGAATTTATTTTCTAAAAGCATCTGGACCCGGGGTCTCTGCAGCTAAAAAGATCATACTACAACCTTAATGAGTACCGCAACAGAAATACTGATAGAAACAGAACAGGAAGTAGAGGTAAAGACGCTTCCGGATAACGAGCGACAAACTATTATTCATTGCAGTTACAATCCCGAAGCGGCTGTACGTATATGGCCCAGTACTTTTTTGATAGAAAAGGAAAGTGGCCGTCGTGCTAAATTGATCACAGCATACAACATTTCTTTTGCCCCGGAATGGACCTTTGGCAATCAGAATAATTCTTTTACACTGGTATTCGAGGGATTGAGCAAAGAATGTTCGATGTTCAACCTGGTTGAGATAATTCCTCTCCCTGATCCATTTGAGGTTCGAAATATTTCCAGGAATCAAACAGATGTTTACAACATCCGGATAGCGTAATTACTTTTTCCAGTCAGCGAAAACGTCGTATCCGTATTTTACGATCATGATGCTAACGATCACCAAAAAGATCACGCGAATAAAGCCATTTCCTCTTTTCAGCGCCATGTGGCTTCCGATAAAGCTACCGGCCATATTAAATGCGGCCATGATAAGAGCGAGACCGAGGATATAATTTCCATCCTTGATAAAAACGATGAGCGCCGATATGTTCGTGATGCAATTCACGATCTTGGCGTATGCTGAGGCGTGCAAAAAATCAAAACCCAGCACGAACACAAAGCCGAGAACAAAAAAACTGCCCGTGCCCGGACCAAAAAAACCATCATAAAAGCCTACTATTAATCCAATGAGCGAACCAAAAAGTAATTGTTTGTTTTCGGAAAGGTTCTTTGTATGCGCCGCACCAAAGTTCTTTTTCAAAAAAGTGTAGATCGCTACAGCTACAAGTATCACAAGAATTAGTGGCTTAAGTACGTCCGGATTAATTAGATTGATGATCTTCGCGCCCGCGAACGAAGCAATGAAACAGAAAAAGGAAATAACGCCAAGCAATTTGAAATTGAATTTTATTTGGCGCGCATAGCGCGCCGCAGAAACAGCCGTGCCGCAAAGCGCGGCGATCTTGTTTGTTACAAAAATAACTGGCAAAGGGATCTTTGGAAAATTGATCAGCAGAAAGGGTAATTGTATCAGTCCACCACCGCCCACTACCGCGTCAATGAAGCCTGCAGTAAAAGCGATCACCGCAAGCAGAGCTAAGGTCAGGATCCCGTAAGTTGAATAGATCTCTTCAAAGTTCACGCGCTAAAAGTAGAAAATTATTTGAGCAGACTGACGACCCCTGCGAGGGTTTTGGGTTCACCTTTGATGTTTCGGAGGTCTATTTTCCAGACGTATAGGTCTTCCTGCAGGATAGTGTCACCCTTTTTGCCATCCCAACCCTTGTAAATGTCGTCGGACTTGAAGAGGAGCTGTCCCCAACGGTCGTAGATGTAGAGTGTGTATTCGGTGATGCCCTCTCCTTTGGGCAGGAAGATGTCATTTGTGTTGTCGGAGTTAGGAGAGAAAGCGTTGGGCACGTAGATAAGGAACTCCGGAGAGATGTAGATCACTTGAGTAATGGAAGCCCAGCACCCGTGGTCTGAGAAGATGCTGAGCTGTGGGTAGAAGAGGCCTGTGTCGGCATAAGTGTGGAGAGGGTTTTGGGTGTGGGAAGAATCGCCGTCGCCGAAAGACCAGTTCCAGGTTGAGATATTGGCACCGGTTGATAGGTCGTAGAACTGGATGTTAGGATCGAATATGG
>JANWKZ010000102.1 GCA_025451115.1 Bacteroidia bacterium
AGATGTGATTGAAATCAAGGTATTCCGGCTTATGAATGGAGATCAATACCAGGCTCGTAACCCGAAGAATATTAGTGGCATGTATAAGGAGAATACCTAATGGAACGAACCATATTTTTTTTCGTGCCTGGCCCGGGAACGCGAGAATAAAAAGGGAAAAGAACGCAAAAAGACTGAGCGCGTTACAGGGAGCGCCGATCCAAACAGGGTGCGCGCCGTCTACGCCTAATAATTGCATGTTATCTTCCTCAACAGCGCGATAGGTGGTATAACCTAAAAGTTTTAAGATGAATTCGGCATGTGAAATGATCACTCCGATCAGTTTCGCATCTACCTGCGTATACGGTTTTACGATCAGTTCATACACTAAGAACCATGAAATATAAAGGACGGTCGCGTAGATAAAAAAGCGAACGATCTTATTATTAAAATTAAGGATGGGCATGCATTCCGTTCAAAAGAGAACGGGTGAAATTACCTATTTCTTTTGGTGGTCGTAAAGTTTTTTGCCTCCGTAAATAGCGGCAGCGGCAACCAAAAAGCTCAATCCTCCGTCGATAGGGATACAGGGAGGGGGCCAACAGGGAGGCGTCATACCGCCACCGGGAGGGGGCGGAGGGGGTGGAGGCGCTCCGGCGGTTGCCAGATATGAAACACCCAGGATCAGTGCTAGGGTAATAATATGTTTCACTTGAATTTTCATTTACCCTGCTAAGATACGAATAAAACGGAAAATACCCCCAATTTTCTACTAAAAAAACCGTAAATTCGCCCTTAAAATCAAAGTCTTGGCAAAGAAGGTAGGAGCCTCCACTTTAAAGTTCGACGACATCAAAATTATCTGGCGTACCATCGTGCAAAGTTGGTATGTGCCGGTGATCCTTGTCCCCGTCTTCTATCTTATCGGCTATTTCATGGCCTACCGCGAATTTGAAACATATGAAGTTGTAACTCAAGTACTTCTGAAGTCAAATGATCAATACTACAAGGGGAACGTAATTGATGATACGAAAGACTGTTATGGAAGCGTATGGGGCTCGTTTGTAGATAATTCGAACGAAGGGCGTGTGGTAAAATCGTATGACCTTATCGAGGAAGTGGTAAATAAATTAAAAACCAAGATACAGGTATCTTATTACATCGTAGGCCGGGTAAGAACCGCGGAGCAATTCAGCGGGATGCCTTTTTATGTGCTTGTGAATAATATGCATCCGTCTTTCTATGAAAAACATTTCAGGCTTAAGATAATAGACAACAATTTCTATGAACTTTCTTATAAGGAGGGGGAGCAGGAAAAATCGATAAAAGGCGAATTTGGCAAGGAGCTCATAGATCTTAATTTTAACCTGTTGATCGCGAAGAACGGAAACCTATCGGAGGAATACACTAAGGAAGTAAAAAACCTTCAGTATGAATTCCTGCCCCATTCGGTAGAATCACTTGTGACCCTTTTCCAGAGCCGGCTTCGTATCGGGAACCCCGAGTACACCAATATCCTGCAGATCTCTTATGAGGATAATTTAATTGAAAGAGCTAAACTATTTCTCGATACGCTCTGCAAGGTTTATATAAACAACACCTTAAAGAGCAGGATAGAACTGAACGAGCGCACTATTCAGTATATCGATAAACAAATGTCAGACATTTCGGCGATCGTGAAGTTCTTTGAGGATACCATGCAGAATTATAAATCCAGTAAGGCGATCCTTGATCTAAGTCGTGAAGAAGGAAATTATTTCAGCAAATTATCTCTCTTCGAGAATCAACGAACAACTTTGACCTTCCAGCTTGAAGCGGCCAACGATCTTGAAAAATACATCATCGAGGGAAAGGATCCACAGTTCCTTCCACCCTCTACTTTTGTAGCCGGAAGCAATGATGCCTTTCTTACCAAAGAGGCCGGGCATCTGTATACACTCCAAACACAACTGAACGAAGCGAAGAATTTTGCCAAAGAGACCAATTACTCTATCGAGTACCTGCAAAACAATATCAAAAAAACCAAGCAGGACCTCCTGGTATACATAAGCAATAGCCGGAACGCGCTGAAAAGAACGATCGAACACATAGATGAAGAGATCTCGGATTATATCGGCAATATCAAGACCATTCCGCAAAAGCAAAGAGACCTCCTTGGTATACAGCGACAATTAAATGTGAACGAAGGACTTTATAATTTCCTTTTACAAAAGCGCGCCAATGCCAATATTGCACGCGCTTCGATCCTTCCCGAAACAAAAGTGATCGAAAGCCCAAGGCCCTCGGGCAAGGTTTATCCCGATAAAAAGAAGATCACCCTGCAATATGTTTTCGCAGGAGCCATCATCAGTGTAATTATTATTTTATTGCGTTTTTTCCTGTTCACCACGATACAAAATGTGCAGGAGTTAAAAGAGATAACCTCTACACCGGTTGTTGGCGACCTGGTATTCGTTAAAAAGATGTCGCCTACCGGCATTATTGTTGACGAAGAATCCAAATCTCATATTGCTGAAAGTTTCCGTACCATGCGTACTAACCTGCAGTACCTGAATACTGCCCAGGGTTCAAAGATCATTCTTCTTACTTCGAATGCGCCGGGCGAGGGAAAAACATTCTGTTCGATCAACCTGGCCACTATGTTGGCTAAAACCGGCAAGCGCGTTCTTTTACTTGAACTCGATCTGCACAAGCCTCGTGTACAAAAGGCATTGGAGATGACAGCTGAGATCGGGATCAGCACGATCGTGGTAAAGCAGAATACGATCGAAGAATGTATCCGTCGTACCAAGATCGAAAAACTTGATGTGCTTCTGTCGGGACCCATTCCGCCCAATCCTTCGGAAATGGTGCTTTCAGATGAAATGAAAGAGATCATTGATTACGGAAAACAGCATTACGATTACGTGTTGATCGACACACCGCCCGCAGGTCTTATCAGCGATTCTATTTACCTCATGCAGTATGCCGATATCTCCCTTTTCGTATTAAATACCAAATTTGCCACCAAGGCGGTTGTAACTTTTGTTGACGAGCTCGTTGATAATAACCAGATAAAGAATTTCGCATATGTTCTGAACGGGGTGAAACGTCGTCGCTCAGGATACTATTATACAAAATACAGCTATCGATACGGAAATGGCTACGGATATGGCTACGGTTACGGGTATGGCAGCGGTTACGGCGGTGGTTATGGCGGCGGTGGTTACGGAACACGTTACGGAGGAAAGAAATAGAAAAGAAGAATGCATACTCCCGATATAAAGGATCTTTTACTGCCTTCTGCGTCTAAATTGAAGGACGCCCTGGCGCTTATCGATAAGAATGCCCAGGGAATTTGTTTCATTACAACCACAGGGAACAAACTGGCTGGCATACTTACCGATGGAGATATTCGCCGTTGTATCCTCAACGGAACCACCCTGGATGTATCTGTTGAGAAAGTGATGCAGACTAAATTTACTGCACTGCCTGTTACTACACCCCAGGATGTCATACAAAGTAAACTTTCGCATGAAATAAGACATATTCCCCTTGTGGATGAGCAAGGCGCTATTGTAGATTACGCTTGTTTCTCGCGCATGCACCGCACGCCCATTATGCAACCTTTGCTGAACGGGAATGAATTGGCCTATCTTTCAGATTGTATAAAAACAGGTTGGATCTCATCGCAGGGAGCTTACGTAAAACGTTTTGAAAAGGAATTTGCGGAGTATTGCGGCGCGCAGTATCCTGTGGCGGTTAGCAACGGAACCGTGGCTTTACACCTTGCCCTGGCGGCTTTTGATATAAAAGCAGGCGATGAGGTGATCGTTCCCGATCTTACATTCGCGGCCTCTATTAACGCAATTATTTATACAGGAGCTACACCCGTACTTGTGGATATAGACAGAACTACCTGGACCTTATCGGTAGTTGATATTGAAAAGAACATCACGTCGCGTACAAAAGCAATTATGCCCGTGCATTTATACGGTCACGCCTCTCACATGGATGAGATCATGGCGCTGGCAAAGAAACATAACCTGCTGGTGATAGAAGATGCCGCTGAAGCCATTGGCGGAAAATACAAGGGAAAGCATGTAGGAGGATTTGGCGACGCGGCCACCTTTAGTTTTTTTGGTAACAAGACCATTACTACCGGCGAAGGAGGAATGGTTTTCTTTAAGGATAAAAAAGCATACGAGAAAGCCATTGTTCTTCGTGATCATGGAATGAGCAAGGAGAAAAAATACTGGCACGATCTCGTTGGTTTCAATTACCGTATGACCAATATGCAGGCGGCCATAGGTTGCGCGCAGTTAGAACGTATTGATGAATTTGTGGAAGCGAAGAAAAAGCTTGCAGCCTTTTATGATAAGATACTTGCCGAAACCGGCCAGTTCATTCTTCCTCCACAGGAATCGTGGGCTGTGAACGGGTATTGGCTCTATACGGCTGTGTTGAAAGAGAGCGCTACTATTTCGCGCGATACATTGATGGAGAAAATGCTGAAGAACGGAGTAGAAACACGTCCGGCCTTCTATCCTTTACATCAAATGCCACCTTATAAGAACTATCCTACAAAGAGTACGTTTCAAAATTCACTGTATGTTTCGGCGCAGGGCATCAGTTTCCCGTCTTCTGTGAATATTACGCAGGAGGAACTGGATAACATCGCACACGCTTTGCACGCTATTTTCCAAAACCATCACATCTCAGCATAGGGAATGAACACGCCAGTTTTAGTTATCGGCCTTGGCTCTATGGGAAAACGCCGTATACGGAATCTGCAGGCGCTTGGGTTTACCAACATCTTCGGTTTTGATAAACGGGAGGATCGCGCAAAAGAGGCTAATTCGCTATATAAGATAACTGCTTTCACTGATTTTGAAGTGGCTTTGTTAAAAGCGAACCCTAAGGCGTTTATTATCTCACTTCCTCCCGATATACATCACCTCTATATGAAAGAGGCGGTTGCATTGAAAATCCCCTTTTTTGTGGAGGCCAGCGTGGTGGATACCGATATGGAGAAGATCATCTCCGAAGCAAAACAGAAAAATGTTTTCGCGGCGCCCTCCAGCACCTTATATTTTCATCCTGCCATTCAAAAGATATTTCAACTCATTAAAAGTAATTATCTCGGTTCGCTCAGCAATGTGCTTTACCACATGGGCAATTACCTGCCCGATTGGCATACGTACGAAAAGGTGAGCGAGTTCTACGTTTCAAAAAAAGAGACGGGAGGAGCGCGTGAGATCGTTCCCTTCGAACTTACGTGGATGACCAAACTTTTTGGATTCCCGAAGCAGATAGCCTCTACCGTTAAAAAAACGATCGTTATAGAAGGCGCCGCCGATATAGATGATACCTATAACAGCATTCTCGATTACGGCACCTTTACCATGATGTTAACCGTAGATGTGGTTACGCGCCACGCTACACGCCGCCTGCTCATTAACGGCTCGCTGCGCCAACTTGAATGGGATTGGAACGCCAATGCAGTGAAAGTATTCCACCACGACAAACAGGAGTGGGAAATGTTTACTTATGAAACGGTAGCGGCGGCCGGAGGATACAACAAAAATATCACTGAGCAGATGTATATCGATGAGATGAACGCGTTCTTCAAAGGAATTGAGAATCCGGCTTCCTATGTGAATACGCTGGAAGAGGACCATAAAGTGCTGAAA
>JANWKZ010000103.1 GCA_025451115.1 Bacteroidia bacterium
GATCATTCGCAAAATACGTATACAGGTACATGATCCGTTTGGGCATTCTGTTACCGACACCCTGCCAAAACAGATCCGCAGCCTTGATAAACTGGGTAACCGTCTTCATATCAGTACACGATCCTGGGTAATTAACAACAAACTCCTTTTCAGGGAAAGGGATACGGTAAACGCTTTCTCTGTCAGTGAATCGGAACGATTACTCCGCCAGGCCGCTAACGTAAACGATGCCCGGATCTATATTACGGAAGTTGGAAAAGACACTGTGGATGTGCATGTGCTGGTGCAGGATAATTGGTCGATCTCGGGAGACGCGGGCGCCGATCCGCATTCGGCCAACGGAACCGTGAGAGATCTGAATTTTTTAGGATTGGGGCAGCAATTTGAACAATACATAGGTTATAATGAGCCCAACCGCATGGAGTACCGTGGCTTTTATAATATTGCCAATATTGATAATACTTACATTTCTTCGAGACTGTCTTACCTTACAAATAACGATGGCACACAGGTTGGCTTGTCATTCGACAGGCCCTTTTATTCGCCCCTATCGCAATGGGCGGGCGGTGTGTATGTTTCAAGGGCGCAGCATTTTTACGATTACAGGGATACTGCCGACGGATCGCAGAAAGTAATGAACCTGTTTAATAACGGTTACGATGTATGGCTTGGAAGGAACATCAAATTCAATACGAAGAGCACATCTTTTAACCAGAGCAATAATATCATTCTGGCCGGACGATATTACGGAACTCATTACATAAAACGACCTGCCATCGCGTTCGATCTTGCACAAAAATTCGGTAATACATGCGCTTTTATTGGAAATATCGGGTATTCTATACAGCAATATTATAAAAGCAAATACATTTATCGTTTTGGGGCCAATGAGGATATTCCCGAAGGTTTTATTGCGCAATTCCTATATGGTATCGAGAAAACAGAGTTCCTTCGTCCAAGGTATTATACAGGAGCAGAGATTGCCCGCGCAAAACACTTTACTTTCGGTTACCTGTCGGCCACCGCTTCGTATAGCTTGTTCTTTAGTCCCTATATATCAAATAATCTTTCCACCTATTATCGTTTCTATTATTTCAGCAATCTTTTGCGGGCCGGAAGATGGTATTTCAGGCAATTCATTACCTACAATATCACCCACGGCGTTAATAAAACAAGTGCTGAAAAGCTCACGCTCACTTCCAACGATCTTTACGGGTTTAACAGCGCCCCGCTGTCGGGGAATACCAAAATGGTCTTACAGACCGAAACGGTTGCATATGCCCCCTATAAATTGCTCGGGGTTAAGTTTGCACCTGTGTTCTCAACAAATTACGGGATGATAGACGCGCCCAATCAGAACATCTTCAAAAATGATATCTACCAGGCTTACACCCTGGGTTTGATGATGCGGAATGAGAACCTGTTCATAAACACGGTTCATGTTTCTTTCGGCATGTATCCTTATTTACCCAATGGAGACAGCTACAAACTCAAATACAATCCTATTGGCACCTTTACTTTACGTGTGCGGGCGTTCTCAATTTCGAAGCCCAGGTTTTTAGCTTACTAGTTCCTTCCCCGAGGTTTCTTTTCTTCTTCCCCAGGCTTCTTCTCCTCCTTTTTCTTTTTGCGGAACAATCCTTTTAACAAAAAGCTTTTCTTGGCAGCTTCCATATTATCGCTGAATCCACTGGCGCCTTCGTTCAGGTTAACGACCGTTCTATCCAGTGTAGTAGCAAACGTACTATCCATGAAAAGCTTTCCGATGGTGCCTTTGCCCGACCGGATATTTCCTATGATAGCGGCCAGATCGCCGGTAATGGTGGCCGCGTTATCGCCGGTGATCTTAAGCTTGGCAAATATATCATCCATGTTTATTGGATCGTGGGTGCGTATATAGTCGTTATCCCGGATCACGTCCTCGCCGGGTGTACCCGGCATCAGGGTAAGTATCTTATTCCCCATCAGCCCATCGGATCCGATCACTGCACTGGCATTCTTGTGGATGAACCGGCGTGTTTCTTCATCAATGAGCAGATCTACCTGCACCGCCGAATCGGAAATAATGGCGATGTTCTCTACAATTCCTACGTTGATACCGGAAAACCTTACGTTATTTCCAACCTGCAATCCTCTCACATCACGGAAGAAACCGCTAACATGAAAAGTAGAATTGAACAATTGCTGCTTCTTTCCTACGTAATAGATGGCGAGGATAAAGAACAATATCCCCACAATAACAAAGATCCCTAACCCGATCTTTTTTCTTTCATTTTTTTTCATGGCCAATTTTTTAATTATTCAAAAAAAGAATGTACCCATTTATTATCCGATCCGCGCAATTCGTCAAATGTGCCTTCGGCATAGCATTTTCCGTCCTTCAACATCACAACACGGTTGGAAGTAATACGCGCGCATTCCAGGTCGTGTGTAATAATAATGCCCGATGTTTCGTATTTACTTTGCACTTTCACAATGAGCTCACTTATTTCCCTTGCGGTAACCGGATCCAAACCTGTTGTGGGTTCATCATAAAGAATGATCTGCGGTTTCATAATAAGGGTGCGGGCCAGCCCGATACGTTTTCGCATTCCTCCCGAAAGTTCAGAAGGCATTTTGTTTGCCGCTTCCCTCAAGCCCACATTCTCCAAGGCTTCGGTTATTCTTTTGTTTATTTCGGCTTCGGCAAGATTCTTTTCATTTCTCAACGGAAATTCGAGATTTTCTTTTACCGTCATAGAGTCGTAAAGCGCGGCACTCTGAAACAGGAATCCCATTTTTTTTCGCATTTCATTCAGTTCATCCCTATCTACCTGTTCAATATCTTTACCAAACATCTCGATACTGCCTTTATCGGCATCCAGTAGCCGCACCATGCATTTGATAAGGACCGATTTGCCGCTTCCTGATTTTCCCATTACCACCAGGTTCTCTCCCTTATGCAAAACCAGGTTCAAACCTCTAAGCACTTTCGTGCTTCCGAAAGCTATGTGGAGGTCCTTTATTTCAACAACGCGCTCATCGCCGGGCAACTGCAGACCTTCGGAAGGAATGTATATGTTTGAAATACTCTCCATATCAATCGTTATAATACAAACTCGTAAGCTGCACCGCGATCATGTCAATGACAAAAATGAGCAGTGAAGAAAGTACCACTGCCGAATTTGCGGATCGCCCCACTCCTTCCGTACCACTATTGGAATAATATCCTTTGTAGCAACCGATAATGCCGATAGCGAAGCCAAAGAAAAAGGTTTTCGCAAAAGCCGGCATGACATCCGAAAAATCGAGTTTTTCTATTACCTGCGAGAGGAACAAGCGAAAATTTACATCGCCTTTTATGTTCACACCCACGTAAGAACCATATAGCGCGATAACATCCGAAAAAATGACCAGCACGGGAACCATCAGCGTTGTTGAAAGTACCCGGGTAACCACAAGATATTTGAACGGATTGACCCCTGAAACCTCCATCGCATCTATCTGCTCGGTTACTTTCATGGAAGCAAGCTCGGCGCCTATCCCTGATCCTACTTTACCGGAGCAGATAAGCGCAGTAACAACCGGGCCAATTTCTCTTACAATAGATACTGTTACCATAGCCGGCAACCAAGCCTCCGCGCCGAATTGAACTAACGTTGGTCGGGATTGAATAGTAAGCACAAGCCCCATGATGAACCCGGTTATTCCCACCAAGGGTAAAGATCTGCATCCGATTGCGTAGGATTGCCGGGCCAGTTCGTTCATTTCATACGGAGGAAGGAACACTTCACGGAAAAAAGCGGTGATAAATTGCACAAGACGGCCCACATCTGAAAAGAACTTTTTTAGAGGTGCCAGGTAATGGCTTTTTATTTGCGTCTCATTTTCCATGCGTTTGGGTCTTCAATCTTCTCCGGAAATTGAACCTTGGTAAAACAAAAGGGGGCATTGTGTCTCCCAACAAAAACCCCCAGGGTTGCAGGTCTTCAATATGATCGCAGATAACTTTGATGATGGCCGTGAGCGGAATAGAGATCAGCATCCCCGGAAATCCCCACAGAGCGCTTCCTGCCAAAACCACTATCACCGAAACCAGCGCGTTGATCTTTACTTTAGAAGCAACAACCTTCGGAACCACATAGTGATTATCTATAAATTGTATCACTGCATACGCGATCACAACCATCAAAGCTTTTGAAAAAGATTCCTGCGTGGTAAGGGCTAACACACAGGGTATAAGCGCTCCGAGAATTCCACCAATATAAGGTACGATGTTCAAAATGGCGCCGATTACACCCAATAGCAAAGCGTACTCAATTCCAAGGATAAGAAGCGTTGTAGATTGAAGCGTTGCAATGATCGCCGCTTCTATCATCAGGCCCACCAGGTAACTCTGAACTATTTTCTTGGTGGAGATCAATACCTCGTTCACTTCTATTCGTTTATGCATCCTGAACAAACGATGAACAAATTCAAGCAAAAGCGGCTTGTAGTACAGGATCATGAAAACATACACGGGGATCAGTACAAGGATGACCAACGCGTTGCCGGTGTATATAAGTGTCACTCCTATAGCAGATTTTCCGCTGTTCACCATTTCAGAGCGCATTTCCTGTAGCCACTTATTGAGACGCTCGGTGCTGATGTGAAAAGTATCTGAAGCCCACACCACACTTTGATCGACCAGTAAATTAAATTTCGTAACAAGCGTCGGGAAAGCTTCACCGAATTTTCCCGCCTGCGAACACAAAAAAAGTATGACGGCAAAAGCAAAAGATAATACAAGTACCAGGGTTAAGGCAATGGAAAGGATGCGTCCAAAACGTAGTTTTATAAAAAAATCAACGATCGGGCTCAACACAATGGCCAGGATAATAGCGTAGATCACAGGCACAATAATGTTTTGCGCCACATACAGCATACTGATGAATGCCGACAAACCAATAAATATTAAAGAGACCTTTGCGTAAAAGGGAAGTTTTATAAATGTATCCATATTTATTCCATGCGGATAGGCTGGCCGTTAACCGAAAATGAACCGAGAGGAGCCACCGAGGAAAAACAACCGACATAGCGACAAGCATCTATGCCTTGATAGCTCAATGAGCGGGCTTTTTGTCTTTTACATTGTTATTTCCGAGATCCTTGAGCGCCTTTCCAAGTTCATCCATATCATGGTTAAACTCTTCTTTGAAAGATCTCCATTTTGCATTGCCCTCGTCCTTATACTCATCCATCCGCCGACGCAGGTCTTTGTTCTTTTTTTCTAACTCTTCTATTCTCTTGCGGTTCTCTTCCCGAATTTTCTTTTTTTCCTTCTCAATATCTCGATTCAATTCATCGATCCTGGTTTGATTTTCAGTAAACCGTGCGTCCATATCCGCGCGATACTTTTCCATATCAGCGGCGTATTCCGCCTCCTCTTTTTTTAGATCGGCTTTCGCTTCGGTTACATCTTTTTTTGATTCCTCCAATTTCTTTTCCGGTGTATTATTACATGCGGGCAAAACACCAAACAAAGTAAATGCAAGTATCGCTCCGTTTAAAATTGCTACTGGTTTCATTTTTGATCGTTTTTATCTTTTATACTTCAAAAGTACTTGAGCCGAAGCCCTTTATCCCGTTTATTCGGTAAGTCAGCTTTTTACATAGCCAAAAAAATCGTGGCTATTCTTATTTGGGATCTAAATATTACAGTATTCTTAATAGCCAGAGGATAAATAGAACAAGGGCAATTACAAGCAATAAATGTATAAGTCCGCTCACGCCGGGTCCACCTAACAAAAAAGCAACTACCCAAACAGCAAGAATGATCAGGATGATTATCCAGAGAAGGCTTAAGGCCTCACGGGCTGTATCTGCGGCGGGCTTGAAGACGTTACCTTGTGGTTGGTTAATTTTATATGATAAAGGGCTCAATTTATGGCGAACGTGGGGCCTAAGCTGTTTCACTTCGGGCTTTACATTTTTGAGGTCTGAATTACTTTGCGCTGAAACAAGAGTCTCATGTGGCCCCCCTACCTGGATCTCCGCTGTTTCTGTTCCGGTGCTATTTTCCAAATTTTTTTGCGGAAGAGAGCAAATTGCCGCTACGGACCGGTCTTTTGAATGTTGACCCACCTGCTGTTTACCTGAATTATGCGCTATGTAATACCCGCCTGTATAGTGGCGCTTAACGATACTGCGGTTAGGACTGCAACCCGTTAAAATGACAAGGAAAGTAATTCCCGTCATTATGAGTATAATGATCCGCTTCATGTTCTTTTGATCTTTTAGTTATTAATACTGAAATACTCCTTCACAAATTCCTCTTGCTCGTCGGCCTGGATCTTATCTGAAGCGTGAATATCGATCTGCACACCATCAAATGCATGGTCTTCCTTCATAAAATTATGCAATTCGTTCTTGGCGGTTCCGGGGCCAAACACAAGTACGCGCTCGTATTCCTTAAGAAAGGAGGCTATCTCCTTGTAATAGCTTAACTGCTCATGATGCTCTTTGTTGTGCATCACATTCTCGCTCTTACTAAGGGCATACTCCTTTTCTTCGAAGGTGAAGGAGGACTTAATGACCCTTGAGGATACCACATTACCGCCCGGCTCCATGAGCCGCGCAGCTGCATGATCCATGTAAACACCTATTACTTTCTGTTTCATAATTACTCTGCTTTAATACTTTCGTCTTCCTCGGCCTTCGCTTGCATTACTTTATTTTCGTCGGCCTTTCTCACAAGTTCTATATCGCAGTGTATGGTTACATCTTCGCCAACCAACACGCCACCCGCTTCCAACCGCGAATTCCAGTTCAGTCCCCACTCTTTGCGGTTTATTTTACCGGTTACAGTGAAACCTGCCTTTTCATTTCCCCACGGATCTTTTATGATACCACCGAACTCCACATCCAACTTTATCCTCTTTGTGATACCCTTTATGGTAAGATCACCCACTAATTCAAATTCATTGCTCTGCGCTTTTTCGGCTACGATAGAATTAAAAGTTATCTCAGTGTGTGTATTGACGTCGAAGAACTCGCTGCTCTTTAAATGTTCGTTCCTCTTAGGGTCCCCGGTATCTATGGATGAGGCATCCACCCAAAGACTTACCTGTGCCGAGGAAAAATCATTTCCCCGGGTGTAAACTGTGGCATCAAAGACCTTAAAACATCCCTTCACATAAGAGATCATCAGGTGCCTCACCTTGAACTCGATCTCGCTGTGCGAGCGGTCGATGACCCATTTTGTATCATTATTCATACTATATGCATGTTTTAGGTAAAATTAATTCCTCACCGGAGGGATCAGAAAGATATTCGGTAAATGCGGTGAAGATATAGCCCGATATCAGGCCACCAGGCGTGCCTCGGTGGTGATAGGAACGTTGAGCGCTTTGGATATTATGCAATTCCTTTCTTCATGCTTTGTAACCTCCACAAACTCGTCCTCTGTTATATTCTGAATAGACCCTTTAATGACCAGGTGAATGCCCGTGATCGTAAGGTTCTCCATGGTAACGGTAGCTTCGGTGTCCAGCGACTCCGGATCATATCCCTTTTTGGTCAGATTGGCGCATACCGCCATTGTAAAGCACCCGGCGTGGGTAGCGGCAAGCAATTCTTCCGGATTTGTTCCGGGTTCATCCTCAAATCTTGCGTGGTAACTGTAATTGGTATTCTTCAAAACACCACTGTGGGTACTTAAAGTTCCTTTTCCTTTTTTCAGGCTGCCCTCCCAATGGGCTTGTGCTGTATATTTCATTTTATCTTGTTGATAGTTTGAAAATGTCTTTCAGTTTCTTTCTTTCGTTTTTATATTTTTCCCGAGGGTACTTTTCATCCAGTTCATCGAGCTCTTCGTAGGCCTTTCTAACATCTTCAGGAATATCTCCTTTATAGGCGATCCTGAAAACTGAGAACCCATTATAAGGAATTCCGTTCTTCGCCGTGACCATCTTCACCTGTTCCTCTGTTCCATTCCTTGCGAAAAAATCCCGGAAATTCCTTTCGCGGATATCTTTTAGCTGCTTATATTTTTTATTCACCATCGAGTTGCCCACAACCTGTTCGCATTTGCTCTGTACAGTGAACAACATGTGGTGACCCGCCTTTTGATCCAGGTATTTTATGAACGATGGGTCTTTGATCGACATCTTTGTTACCGAAAGAGAATCTTCCTGCGAGAATGATCCCGCATCTTTCTTATTGGATGCCAGGAAGTATTTTTTTTTCGCCTCATAAAGCAGAAGATATTCCTTTTCTTTTTCAGCATACTCGAGTGGCGAAACAGTGATCGAAGCCCCCGGGTTCTCCTTTAAGAAATCGGCCATTTTATCAAGAAACCTTTCCTGGCCATAGCGCAAAATACTTTGGTTCATTTCCCACTTAAAGGAAAGCATCTTCTCGATCTTCCGTTCCGTTTCGGTCACCTTGATGCCATATGGAAATGTAGGTGGTTTAATGAAAATGTTGGCCAGCAGGTCAAAGATCACGTCGCGCAAATGGAATTTAGGATCTTTCAGGTTGCCCGAGATGGGTATCTCGTAATCGATCACGTTACCACGCTCACGCACAAAGGCCATGATGAGAGGCGTAGGTATCCATTTCGCATCCTTCTTTTTTACTCTTCGCGCCGTGCGCGGATCAACCACCAATAGGTGGTTATCGCTATTGATATTGCCATTCCGCACTTTCCATTTACCGGTAAATTCCAACGTGCCTCTATCCAACGGATAGGAAGTATAAGAGATCAAATAGGGATTAAAGGTCGCCATAGACACTTTCTCCATTCTGAAATTTAGATCGAAATCACTGCTGTCCTTCGGGTTCATACTCAGGATAAGTTCCATATCGCCATAAGGCTTGATCTCCGAATGCATGGTAAGTTTCGCTCTATCTCTTTTTTTATCTACCGAATCTGCTTCTATGGTTAGCGGACTGGCTGCGATAAAAAACCGCTCTCCCAAAGAGTAATCCACATATTGAAGGTCGGCCTTATTGATCTCAACCCTGCGTATCTTATAATCGTTATGGAAAAAATTCTTCGCCAGTTTCTCAACATACTCCCCGATCTCCAACAGCAGGTTAAAATGCTCCTCATCTGCTTTTGCTTCCTTTACGTTCGAACCGCCCTTTCCGAACATGTTCTGCAGGTTATCCAGTTTATCGTACTTCTCATACCTGAAAAAAGGATGATCGAGCATCACCGTGTCGCACTGTACGATCTTTTCGGATGGATACAAACGTTCAATGTCCAGCATTAGTTTGTCAAAAGAAGCATAATCTTCCTTGGCGTTCTTACCCAGGTGAAAATCACTCAGGGTAAGTTTCCCCTTCGCATCAAGTTCCCGCGCATCTTTTAAGCTTCCCCTGGCCTGCACATCCGCATCAAAAAAAGCCCGCAAGGTGCCATAGTTACTGAGGTCGAGCATATATTGCTCAAAAATGGTCATGTCCAGTTTCTTAACCACTATACCTGCCTGGTAAGCCTGGCTTTTTATGTGATATACAAAATCAGTTTTCACCTCACCGCTTCCGATACCCGCCACAAAAGAAAGCTTGCCGATGATAGAATCTACGTTCCATCGCATCCCTTCACTTTCAAAATTCACCTGTTTGATAAAGTAATTTACCGGCGTTGATTCCTCCCGGAAATGGATCTCTCCGTCATTCATCTCCAGGTCAAGGAGACTGAAGTGAACGGGGGCCTTGGTGGTATCCTCATTCCCATCATTTGCAAGCAACTTTTCTAGGATATCGCTGAAATTAAAGATCTTTTTGTTACGTGTCTGGATGATGGTTGTTTTAGGCCGGTCGATGACAAGTTCCTTTATCTCATAGTTTTTCGAGAATAATTTGCGCATCGAGAAACGAATGCTCAGGCCTTCTACATTAAAAAAAACGCTATCGGCTGATGAGCCGTACGTGGTATCAGCCGAATCATACATGCGTAAATCGTTGAAATGGATATAGCCCGTGAATGGATTCACGTATGCCCAATCCATCTCTACCTCGCGTCCAAGATACTCCTTATCATATTTCTCTACCATGTATTTGGTAATCGGAGATATGAATGCCACGATCAACAGTACCAGTGAAACAACAGCAATGCCGCTAACTAATAGGATCCTTCTGATTCTTCTCTTCATATAGCCGGCCTTCAGGCCGCGGGTTGCAGTTCACGGCAGGCCTGTTCGCAAACCTGCCTGATCTTTGAAAAATATTGTTGAATGGTGTTAATGTCGGATCCGCCCGCTGCCAGCATTTCGATCTCTGTTACCTCGTGTTCAACAAATCTGTCCAACCCGATATAAGGCAACGTGGATCGCAATTTATGCGTTCCCGCCTTTATTACCTCGAAGTCGGAATCGTCGATAGCTTGTTCTAATGTTCTCATCTCTTCCGGGTTTTCGGAAAGAAAGATCCGGATCATTTCTTCCACAAAGCGTGTGTTTCCTTTAGAGATCTGCCGTAGGTAGTCGATATTGACCAGCTTACCGGCCGGTTGGCTGTTCATGATTTGGTATTTAGTAGTTTTTATGCATGTATAGGTCACGAAATTAAAACATGAAAGAAAGAGTTGCCGTCCAATTCGGTGAAACCCACCTTTCAATAGCCGGAGCTTAGTTAAGTCTATGCCTTTAAAGGTCCGGCTTCTTTTGGGATCAATTTCATATCCTTGTGTTTGGCTATCAAAAAGGCCTTATCAACGAATTCGATCTCAACATAAAGTATATAAGGATAATTTTGTTATGAGTCGCTACTTGGGCTCTTTAAAAAATATATTATGCGCATCTTAATTGTTGAAGATGACAAATTTGCCCTTACGCTTCTTCGACATTCACTGGAAACCTTAGGGCATACTGTGGAAGGCACAATGAACGCAGAGGAGGCCATTAAATTGGCTGCCGATGGGAAGTATGATCTGTTGATCAGCGATATTATGATGCCCGGCATTTCAGGGCTCTCACTTGTAACCATTCTCCGAACCGTTCACCTCTGCACAACACCCATCATTATCATGTCTGCTCTTAGTAACAAGCCGCTCCTTGAGTCGGTTTTTGATGCAGGCGCAAATGATTTCCTCGCAAAACCATTTACTATCGACGAGCTTAAGGAGAAGATACTGAAGTATGACAAAGCAGCCAAAAAGGAATAGTGCTTTTGGCTATAAAAAATACTGTGTCAACGAATATTGATCCTTCTTCCCGAAGTGAGTTCTACTTTTGAAAAAAAACGTGAAGACCCTGTGTACATTCTTTCTGCTATGCATAGGACATTTAGGGTCTTTACCCGCACAGCCCTTCAGGAACAAAGAGGAAATGGATCACCTTTTTTCGAAACAAGGTTTCTCCGACACCTGGAAATTTTACGAGGAAAAGATTCATATAGATTCCTCAGATGCTGAACTTAACTATAAATTAGGCATGTGTTATCTTGGATCAAGGTCGCAAAAAGAAAAAGCGATCCCTTACCTGCAAAAAGCCTTGAGGCAAAAAGGTGACAGGGATATCCCGCTTTTAACAGACAAGTTACTAGCGGAGGCCTTTTATCTAAACGGAAATTTCTCATCAGCGCTCAGTCACTTTGAGAACTACAAAAAATGGCTTCTATCACAAAAAGGGTCAAAGCGCGAATTAAAAGAACTTGATAGCCGCATTGAAATATGTCGCGACAAAAAAGAGATACACGAAATGCGTGAGTTAATGACCCTACTGGCAAATCAACGCTTTGGAAAAAATAATTCCACGTCTTATAGCGATTACTCCGTTTCAGGATCTCCCGACTCTTCTTCACTTACGTTGGTTTTTAAACGCTCCTTCTTAAATGGTAAGGCTTTGAAAGATTCGCTTTTTTTTGAAGACTCGGGTATTCCGAAGATCCCTGATATGTCGAAGAGGCAGCTGAATAAAGACACTTCTAAAACAGGGAGGGAGGCAACGGTAGCCACTTCGTTCGATGGGCAGATCATTCTTACGTATCGCGATGATGACGGCGAGGCGAACCTTTATACCTCCATGCTAAACGGTAATGAATGGGGCAAACCACAGAGATTGGCCAGGGCCACTTATGAAAAAGGATGGGAACCCGATGAATTCCTGTCGGCCGACGGAAATACGATCTATTTCACAAGTTCAAGAGCAGGAGGCCTTGGGGGAAAAGATATTTATAAAAGCGTAAAACTCTCAAATGGAGAATGGAGCAAGGCTGTTAACCCGGGATATCCCATAAACACTCCATTCGATGAAGAAGCTCCGTTCCTTCATCCCGACGGGGTTACATTATTCTTCAGTTCAAACCGCTATAGAGACAAAGGAGGTTTTGATCTTTTTAAAACTTCCTTATCCGATAGTGGGTGGAGCCCGCCTATTGATGTAGGATATCCCATCGCTAAAAAAACTACCGGAGAAAATGACCCCGATAAGGAGAACTACCTGGTTACCTTCATTAATTCAGCCGGGCCTCCTCTCACGCTGGCAAAAGGTAAAGTTACCGGGCCTAACAACCATGTTCTATCTTATGCTAAGATCACTGTTGCCGATAACGAAACAGGCTCCGTCACCGGCGTTTATCACGCTGATCTTGAAACCGGGCAGTACATTATTATTTTACCACCCGGAAAGAACAACAACATAACTTTTGAGTCTGAAGGGTATCTTTTTCAGTCAGAGAACATGAATGCCGCAGGAGATACCGCTTTGTACAGGTTAACAATGGGTATAGAACTGGAACCCTTGAAAGAAGGCTCTGAAAATGAGCTTAACAATATCTTTTTCACGGAAGATCCTTTGTCTATCCACACCCATTCACAAACCGAGTTGAATACACTTTTCAGACTCCTTGAATCAAATCCCGGTCTTTGCATTGACATTTGCGTGAGCGACGAAAAAAGAAAAAAGAAAGACAAGGATCCGTCCCTTCCGGAGAAAAAAATAAACCTCCTGGCCGATTACCTGGCCGAACAGGGGATTGAAAAAGAAAGGATAAGTACAAGGATACATCTCAGGACCGGTAAGAAAAAAAATCGTAAACAGAAAAAAGGCGCTCAAATAACCGTGAGTAACAAGATCAGTATACGCGTGAACGATATTAAAAACTAAAATGAAAGGATATATACTCTATGGCATCTATTAAATTCGGCACTGATGGCTGGAGGGCCATCATCGCGAAAGACTACACTACAGAAAATGTAGCAAGGGTTGCTGAAGCAACCGCTCTCTGGCTCAGGAAGAACCCCGGCATGACAAGCGTGGTGATAGGCCACGACACGCGTTTTGGCGGAGAGCTCTTCGCTCATACCGCTGCAAAAATATTCTGCGCACACCAGGTCAAGGTTTTTCTTGCAAAAGGTTTTGTATCTACGCCCATGGTATCGCTTGGAACCGTAAATCTTAAAGCTACACTTGGAATTGTGATCACTGCGAGTCACAACCCACCATCTTACAACGGATACAAAATAAAAGGCTCCTATGGCGGTCCTTTACAACCTGAGAAAATAGAAGAGATCGAAGGATTGATCCCTGCCAAAGCCTCGATAGATACAGAAGAGCTTAGCCTGGCTGAATTCGAAAAGAAAAAACTGCTGGAATACGTTGACCTGGAAACAATGTACTGCGAACATGCAGAAAAGAACTTTGACCTTGATACTATACGAAGGTCAGACCTTCGACTTGGTTATGATGCCATGTACGGTGCCGGTCAAAATGTGATCAGTCGTTTATTACCGGATACTGCTTTACTTCATTGCGAGTACAATCCATCGTTTAAAGGACAAGCGCCCGAACCTATCCATAAGAATCTTCGCGAATTTGCAGGGCTTATCAGCGGATCAGGCTCAATTGACTGCGGGCTTGCCACGGATGGTGACGCTGACCGCATTGGGCTGTATGATCATGAAGGTAACTTTATAGATTCAAACCATATCATGTTGTTACTGATCAAATATCTCTGTGAAGAAAAGAAAATGCGCGGAAAAGTAGTTACCTCGTTCTCTGTAAGCCCTAAGGTGAAAAAATTATGCCAATACTTCGGACTAGAACATGAAGAGACCAAGATCGGCTTTAAGTATATAGCATCCATTATGGTAAAAGAAAATGTGCTATTGGGTGGTGAAGAATCTGGTGGGATCGCTATTAAGGGTCACATTCCGGAGCGCGATGGTATCTGGGTAGGACTTACGTTGTGGGAGTATATGGCAAGATCCGGAAAATCCCTCCAGGAACTTATCAAAGATGTTTACGCTATTGTAGGGCCCTTTTCTTTTGAGCGATCCGATCTTCACCTGCTGGAAACCGTCAAGAACCAGATCGTTGAGAACTGCCGGAACAACGTATATACCAGCTTTGGGGATTACAAGATACTCCGAACCGAAACAATAGATGGCTACAAATATTTCTTTACAGAAGATGAGTGGCTGATGATCCGGGCTTCAGGCACCGAGCCGGTTTTAAGGAATTACGCCGAGTCGGGCACACCACAGAAGACCATTTCTATCCTGAAGGCGGCCGAAGAATCCTTGTTACAACAAAGCGCCGGGAGGCCGGGACCCTAAAATAATAAAGGATCACCCTGGGAGCCTTTTTTAGTGAATTTATTGTGTGAGTTGCTCCACCTTCAC
>JANWKZ010000104.1 GCA_025451115.1 Bacteroidia bacterium
GAATTACTAAAAAGTAAAGCGAGATACAAGGAGGCGAAGAAGTATTTCAATAAGTATAACGTAAAGAACCGTAAGAGTAAGAATGCCGCTCAAAAGAAAATGGCTGAGAAAGCCCAATTGGAAACAGAGGCCTGCGATCTATCGCTCATCATGATGAAGAACCCGCAACCGGTAACGGTTGAGCATTTGGATACAAACGTGAATTCCAAGGTTTCTGAGTATGCTCCTGTTGAAGCTGACAGCCTGCTGTATTTTTCATCTTTGCGCGATAAAAAGAACAAGGACAAAAAAAGCGACATTCCTTTCAATAAGATATTTATTTCTAAGAAAGAGGGCGCTAAATGGAAAAGAGCGGCTGAAATGGATTCCATCATCAACCAAAGAGGAGTTCATACGGCCAACACTTCTTTCAATAAGGATTTTACGCGGGCTATCTTCTCTCAATGCTCGCAAAAGAATGCTTCCACCTTTACCTGCAAACTTATCGGCTCTAAATATGTGAATGGAAAATGGTCGGAGCCCAAACCTTTGCCTTCTCCCGTGAACGTGGAAGGGATCAATACTACGCAGCCTTCTATTACTATACTTGACAGCACTGATTACCTGTTCTTCGCTTCCGACCGCAATGGCGGGCAAGGTGGCATGGACATCTGGTATTGTAAACAGACAAGTGAAGAGACCTGGTCGAACCCTGTGAATTTAGGGAATGTGATCAACAGTTACGAAGATGAGATCACCCCGCATTTTGAAGATATCACGCATACTTTGTATTTCTCATCCAATCATCATAAAGGCATGGGTGGTTTCGATATTTTTAAGAGCGATTACGCCAATGGAAAGTTCGGAGTGCCTGAGAACGCCGGGTATCCTGTCAATTCGCCTCTAAATGATATTTATTATAGCGTGAACAGCAATAAGGATAAGGCCTATCTTTCCTCTAATCGTATTGGTTCCTATTTTGAGGAGAAACAAAGTTGCTGCAATGATATTTATGCTTTTGCTATTACGCCCCTGATAAAAAAGGATACTACAAGAAAAATAGTTGATACAACCAAACTGATCATTGAAAAAATGCGCGTGTTGGTTCCTCTAACGCTTTATTTCCACAATGATGAGCCCGATAAAAAAACGCTGGCCGTCACTACGCCGCTCAATTATAAAAAGACCTGTCTCGATTACATGGCGATGCTCCCACTCTACCTGAAGGAATTTGCCAAAGGAATGGATGAGGAAAGGAAGGTCATTGCCGAGAACAAAGTGCAGAACTTCTTTGAGGATAGTGTTCAGGCCGGTTTAGATGATCTTGAAAAGTTTGCTTCGTTGCTGGAGGATGTTTTAAAACGGGGTGAGAAAGTGAAGATCACGATGAAAGGATTTTGTTCTCCGCTTGCTTCTACGGCCTATAACGTGAATTTGGCCAAGCGCCGGGTTTGTAGCCTGCAGAACTATTTTAAGGAATTTAAGAACGGGATCTTCCTGCCTTATCTCGAAAGTGGGCAGGTTGTGTTCTTTGAGGAGGACATCGGCGAACTGATGAAAAGTACGGTGAGCGACGATTATTACGATACCCAGAACTCGATCTACAATCCCCGGGCAGCTTACGAGCGTAAGATCCAGATTCTTGCCGTTTCATCCTTTACCAACTAGCTTATTAACAATTGTTTATAACCATACGTGGAAACACGTAATTGAAGGGCTGCTTGTACATTTCTCGTCAATTTTGTCTATTTTTACTTTCGAAAACCAACCTATTCTAATGAAAAAACAACTACTCACTTTAGCGGCCGCTTTCGTATCCTTCGCAAGCTTCGCGCAAACAATACCTAACGGGAATTTCGAGAACTGGACCGTAACAACGGTAGAAAATCCACAGTTCTTTATGTGTGGCAACCAGGAAGGGGATAATGGAAATTATCCAAGCACTCCACCGGTTACTAAAACAACCGACGCTTATCATGGTACTTATGCCATCCGGATGACATCGGCCCTGTTCAATAACGGAACTGATACCTCTAAAGCATGGGTTGCTGATGGAAATCCCGGGCAAACAGTTACGGGAGGAATTCCGTATAACCAAACTCCTACGGGGGTTCGTTTCTATTATAAGGCCAATTGCGCGGCCGGAGATACAGCTATTAACCTTGTTATTTTTAAAAAGAACGGGCTTGTGATCGGGCAGTACTTTACTACCATCGGAAACCAGGCCAGCAATTATACTTTGTTCACGCATACCTTTTCTCCGGCACTTTCCCAAACACCCGATACAGTAGTATTCGCCTGCGCTTCAAGCAACCTGATGTACCACGACGCATATCCCGGAAGTATGTTGCAGATAGATAGCGTTTCTTTTACAGGTGTTGCTTCACAGCCTACTAACTTTAACGGCGACTTTGAACTATGGCAGAACGATTCGCGCTACAATATTGTAGGATGGAATGCAGACCGTCCCAATCAAACAACAGACAAATACAAGGGTACTTATGCCCTCGAATTAATGACCTCGCCTCCCGGGTTCGGTAACAACCAGCCTCAAATGGGTTACGCTTCTACAGGATATTCTGACCAAAGCGGTACTTACGGAGGTCTTCCTTTCGGCAACCAGGTAGATACGCTTGTGTTCTATTACAAGTATCTTCCGGCCAATTACCCGCTTTCTACCGACAGCGCACAGTTCAATTTCATGTGCAAGAACAATGGCGTTTTTATAAATAATCTTGGCGGATCAACGCAAAGGCTCCTGGGTTATTCCGGTTCCTATAAAAAAGTAGAGATACCCATCAATCTTGCTTCCGTTCCCGACAGTATGATCATTATGCTGCAATCGTCCAAGTGGCCTTTGCTCAACTCATATGTAGGTTCTGATTTTAAAATAGACCAGATGTATCTTAAGTCGCAGGTTATACCTGTTTCCGATTTCATCATGCCTACGGATGGTTGCAAAGGAGTTCCCATTCAGTTGGTTGACAATTCAGCTAACGGCCCTACTTCTTGGCAATGGTTTATGACGAGCGCAACACCTAATAACTCAACACTTCAGAATCCAAGTATCACTTATAACTCTACAGGTACATTTACAGTGTCGCTGCAGGCGGCAGATTCGTTTGGTACAGGTTCTTTCATCAGTAAAGTGATCACCATTCATAATAATCCTGTTGTTACAGCTTCTTCTGCCTCGGTATGTGCCGGCAACCTGGCTACATTAACCGCGGGCGGCGCCAGCACTTACACCTGGAACACGGCAGCTACAGGCGCTACTCTTACTGTTACGCCTTCAGCAACTACTTCCTATACAGTTGTTGGTACAAGCACGGTAGGTTGCTCTGCACAGGCATCGGGAACAGTTTTCGTTCCAACACCTGTAACCCCTGCACTCTGTATGGTATCGGTTGATAGTCTTACCAATAATAACATCATTTATTGGGACAAAACGTCTTACACGAACGCCGACAGTTTTATTGTTTACCGTGAAGTATCCACAAACGTATATTCACGCATAGGCGCTGTTTCCAAGAGCGCTTTAAGCGAACTTAAAGACACTATGCGCCTGATCGGTCCGGCAAACGGAGATCCGTCTATCGGTTCTTACCGTTATAAATTACAGTTGCGCGATACTTGCGGCAATTACAGTGCCCTGAGCCTCTATCACAACACCGTTAAAATAACCGACCAGCAGAATGGTAATTTCCAATGGAACACATATGATGTAGAAAGCCAGGCTACGCCGGTTGCTAACTTCATCCTTGAGCGCGACAACGCCAACAATGGTGTTTGGACCGTAGTAGGTATTGTTTCGGGTACACAAACTTCTTTATTCGATGGTCAGTACGGAACGTATCAAACCATCGCTAACTGGCGCGTGCAGGCAACAGGCTTTAACTGTACTCCTACCGCTAAATACGGCAACAATACAACCCAGGGGGCTATCGTAAAATCGAAATCAAACATTACGAATAACCGCACCACATCGGTTTCACATCCTGTAGCGGCCAAAGCGTTTGTGGTTTATCCTAACCCTGCGCATAACAACATCATGATCCAATCTTCAACCAAACTGGGGAATGTAGTTATTGTGAATGCCATCGGTGAAGTAGTTTACTCAGCTAGATCGAGTGATAATACACAGTCTATTGATATCTCTTCTTTCTCTGCCGGCATCTACGTGGTCCAGGCCGGAAACCAGCGCATTAAACTGGTGAAAGAATAAACGTAGACCTGTTACTATCTATTTACAGAAGTCCTGCCCCGGCGGGACTTCTTTTTTTACTTTTGTAGAAGTGAAAAAGTTGGCCGATAAGATCATTTTGGGAATTGACCCCGGCACCGTGGTGATGGGATATGGACTTATTCATTTAGCGGGAAGGGAAATGAAACTGATCACGCTGGATGTAGTGAAGCTGGAAAAGCTGGGAGATCATACGATCAGGCTGCAGAAGATATTCGAAACCGTTACTGCACTGGTGAATAAACACAAGCCTGATGAGCTGGCCATTGAGGCACCTTTCTTTGGGAAGAACGTGCAAAGTATGCTGAAGCTCGGCCGCGCACAAGGAGTAGCCATGGCAGCCGGGTTGAATTTCAATATTCCTATTTTTGAGTACTCTCCCAAGAAAGTAAAGCAAAGCATTACCGGAAACGGTAATGCCTCCAAAGAACAGGTAGCCGCTATGTTGCAGCACCTGCTTCAAATAAAATCACCTGAGTATTACGATGCCACCGACGCGCTGGCCGTGGCGGTTTGTCACCATTTTCAAAGTAACGGTCTAAGCACTGCTAAAAAAAGCTTCAAAAGCTGGGACGCTTTCCTTAGTGCAAACCCCGGAAGAAGAGCTTAAAAAACACAGGGCAGGCAAACAGATCGCTCTGCCGCCCACCCTGTGAACCCAACCATTACTCTATAGTAATTTCTCTCTTTTGTTTGTTCTCTTCCTCTTTTTTAGGAATGGTAACAAACAAAATTCCATTCTTGTACTCGGCTTTGATCGCGTCGTGTTGTACGCTTTCAGGCAGGTTGAAAGAACGCTGGAAGGCTGTGTAAGCAAATTCCCTGCGGGTGTATTCTTTGCCTTCGTCTTTAGCTTCACTTTTCTTTTCTGCTGAAACTGTCAGCACCTGGTTATCGAGTGCAAGTTTGAATTCTTCCTTCTCGAAACCAGGAGCCGCGAACTCCAATTGATAATTCTTTTCATTCTCCTTAATGTTCACCGCCGCGCCTTTGGTAATGTGGCCGGCGGGACTGCCTCCAAAGAAATCGTTAAATACTTCGTCGAACATAGGCAGGAAACGGCCCTGGGCGTATCCTGCTTTTGGCTGCTTGTTTAATTTGATGAGTGTCATAGTATTTATTTTTTAGTTTAATGATTATGCAAAGGGGTGTCAATTGCCGTTCCAAGGCAAAAAAGAATGACAGATTGTACGATTATGGGAATTTCGCAGGACTAATTGTCCTGAAAAAATAAAAAACCTGAAAGAATTTCAGTGATTATTTGCCGGCAAAAAGGGAGTCTACAAATTCGGTTCGGTTGAATACCTGGAGGTCTTCCATCTTCTCTCCTACACCTATGTACTTAACCGGAATTTTGAATTGATCGGAGATACCAATGACAACTCCGCCCTTAGCGGTTCCGTCGAGCTTAGTAAGAGCGAGTGCTGTTACTTCTGTTGCCGCCGTAAATTGCTTGCATTGTTCGATGGCGTTTTGGCCGGTTGAGGCATCGAGAACAAGTAAGACTTCGTGCGGTGCGTCGGGTATCACTTTGCTCATTACTTTCTTGATCTTACCCAGCTCGGCCATCAGGTTCACTTTGTTGTGCAGGCGACCGGCGGTGTCGATAATTACAACGTCGCTTCCTTTCGCCACACCCGAACTAACCGCGTCGAAAGCTACAGACGCAGGATCGGCATTCATACCTTGTGATACGATAGGAACATCCACGCGTTTGCTCCAGATGATCAATTGATCAACAGCCGCGGCACGGAAAGTATCCGCAGCTCCCAATAAAACGTTTTTGCCCGCTTGCTTTAATTGATAAGACAGCTTTCCAATGGTTGTGGTCTTTCCCACTCCATTAACACCAACAACCATGATCACATAAGGCTTTTTGCCTTCCGGAATTGTGAACTCGGAAACATCGGAGGTATTATTTTCTGTAAGTAGCGCGGCGATCTCCTCCTTCAGCATCTGGTTCAATTGAGATGCTCCGAGGTATTTATCCTTAGCTACGCGCTCTTCAATACGCTTGATGATCTTTAAAGTGGTTTGCACGCCTACATCCGAAGTAAGCAACACTTCTTCCAGGTTATCGAGTACTTCCGCGTCAACCGTACTTTTACCGGCCACCGCCTTGGTGATCTTGCTGAAAAAATTCTCGCGGGTATTGTTCAACCCCTTGTCAAGCGCCTCCTTTTTCTCCTTCGAGAAGAAACCAAAAATCCCCATCCTGCTTTCGCTTATTTTATTGCAAACTTTTTAGGCAACGGCGGCAGGTATACCCGTCCTGGTGTTAAAACCCCGTTCTCATAGGGCAAAAGTAATAAAATCCTGCCCATTCGTTTGTTTTTTTGCCTAATATTGTATCACCAAACAATTGCAGCTTTCAATGAAAGAGCGCGCCCCGGCCAACCGGTTCGAAAACAATAAGTACATTATCGAGTATTTTCCGGAGGAAAAGACGGTAGAGTTCTTTATGAAGGACCAGGAGATCGAGAAGGAAGATATCGCCGAAATGCACCAGGCTACTTTAAGTTTTACGGGGACAGAGAATTACGCTACGCTCTTCAGGGCTATGGATTTCTTCAGCATTACGGCGGAGGCCCGGGCAGAAGGCTCCAAGCGTCATTATTCAGCCTTTGTGACCTTCCAGGCCTTTGTAGTGAAGAACATGGCCCAGCGCCTGATCGGTAACTTCATCCTGAAGTTCAATACGCCGATCCGCGAATCACGCATGTTCACCGATTACGAGGAAGCGCATGCCTGGCTGCAGACAAAGATCAAAGCAGAAGCTAAAGAGAAGAAGAAGATACCAAATCTCGTATAAATAAAAAACCACCTCTTTCGGAGGTGGTTCGAATTTCAGAATGCTTACTCTTACTTTTGTTTAAGGAAATCCTGGATGTGGTCGTTGTGCACGATCTCTTCCTTGAACATGTAAGCGCCGGTCTTTTGTGATTTCACCATCTTAATTACTTTAGTGAAGTCTTTACCTTTTCCGGTCTTAAGCGTTGCTACTACTTTCTTTGCCATGGCTGGTTAATTTTTTGGATTATTTAATTTCTTTGTGAACAGTGTATTTCTTCAGAACGGAATTATATTTTTTCAATTCGATACGCTCTGCAGTGTTCTTTTTGTTCTTGGTGGTAATGTAACGTGAAGTACCGGGTTGCCCGCTTGCAGCGTGCTCGGTGCACTCCAGGATCACTTGTATACGGTTCTGTTTCTTTGCCATGATTTCCGGGTATTAAATATTATTTTTTAGTTGCAGCGTGCGCGGCAGCTTTTTCTTTGGTTTTTTTAACGCTTGGGATCAAACCTTTTTCGCGCGCTTCTTTCAGACAGGCTGCGATACCCAATTTGTTGATGTTTTTAAGAGCCGAAGTAGACACACGAAGGGTGATCCATTCGCCGGTCTCCGGTACAAAAAAGCGTTTACGTTTCAGGTTCACATCGAAAGAACGCTTGGTCTTTACGTTAGAGTGAGACACTTTATGGCCTATAACAGCCTTTTTTCCAGTAAGTTGACAAACACGTGCCATTATTTCTATCTTTTTAAGGGGTGCAAAGTAACGAATTTTTTAACTGATATGCAAAATTATTAGAAAAATGGGCCTCTTTCATTGGGAAGGAAGCCCTCGGGAAGGGCTCGCAATTCGATTTTTGGAATAATTTCCCCTGGCGACACCAAAAAAAAGACTTACTTCCATATAATAAACTGTTAATCAATAAATTATATTTGGGCATGGTATGGGTATGTATGTAATCAAGAATTTTTTCAAAGGTTAACATCAGAAAAAGATGAGAACCGAAAAAAACTAAAAAACGTAATACTTTTTTAGAGTGAAAAAAGAAAGAATTCAAGAAAGAGCTCCAACTGATACTTGGGGCTCTTTTAATTAGGTCATTTTTTCACTGATTCCCTCCCACTCCTTCAAAGCCGTCTCCAGCTTCTTTTTCAGGGACTCGTAATTGGGGAAGAAATTCTTATCGGCTGTGAGTACCTTATATTTTTCAGGATCAGAAAGGTCGGTGTCCAGTTTCTTAATGTCGGTCTCCAGTTGCTCGATCTCTTTCTCCACTTTGTTCAACTGACTTTTCAGCTGTTTTTGTTGTTTCTCCTTTTCCTTTTCCGCCGCGCCATCGTCTTTTTTCTCAACCGGCTTTTCTTTCACGGGCTGAGGCTCGGCCAGGGTCGTCTTCAATTCAAGCAAGCGCTCCAGTTTCCGTTTCTCCATGAAGCCCTTAATATCGCAAAGATGTTCTTTTACATGCCCTTCGCGAAACTCAAACAAACGGTGACACATTCCATCCAAGAAGTCCCTGTCGTGCGATACAATGATCACGGTTCCTTCGTAATTCATGATCGCCTTCTTCAGGATCTCTTTCGAGCGGATATCCAAGTGATTCGTTGGCTCGTCGAGAAGTAATAGATTATAAGGCTCTAAAAGAAGTTTACACAAGGCTAATCTACCTCGCTCTCCCCCACTCAGCACTCTTACTTTTTTATCAATATCGTCTCCGCCAAAAAGGAACGAACCCAAAATATTCCTCACCTGCTTGCGCACGTCGCCAACAGCTAATTCATCTATCGTTTCAAAAACAGTTTTATTTTGATCAAGCTTTTCTTCCTGGTCCTGCTCAAACACGCCGGGCATTACACTGTGTCCCAATTGCACCGTTCCCTCAAAAGGAGTTTTCTTACCGATCATTTTCATCATCGTGGATTTTCCTTCCCCATTTCTTCCAACTAAAGCCACCTTCTCACCTTTGGTGATAATGAAATTAGCGTCTTTAAAGATCAGTTTAGGTCCGTATGTTTTAGAAGCATCCTCCACCGTTAAAACAATTTTACCGGAATGCGCGGGTGGCGGAAAACGCATGTGCATCACCGATGTATCATCCTCATCCACTTCCACTTTTTCCATGCGGTCGAGCTTTTTGATGAGCGACTGCGCGAAAGATGCTTTGTTTGCCTTAGCACGATATTTATCAATAAGTGCCTCGGTATGGTCAATGATCTTCTGCTGGTTCTTAGCCGCGTTCTCCTGTGTTTCCTTACGTTCCTTGCGAAGCATGAGGTATTTACTGTAATTAGAGCGGTAATCGTATATCTTTTTACTTACAATCTCGATAGTACGGTTGGTTACGTTATCAAGGAATTGTTTATCGTGACTAATGAGCACCACTCCGCCCGTATAGGTTTCCATGAACTCTTCCAGCCATTGTATTGCTTCGATATCGAGGTGATTGGTGGGCTCGTCAAGTAAAAGCACATCCGGTTTTTGTAAAAGGAGTTTGGCCAGCTCAATACGCATGCGCCATCCGCCGCTAAACTCATTGGTTTGTCTTTCGAAATCCTTACGTTCAAAACCCAAACCGCGCAGGATCTTCTCGATCTCCTCATCGCGGTTACCCGCTCCGATAATATCCAGGCGGGCCGAAATATCGGTTACCTCCGTGATCAGTTTCGCGTAGCTGTCGCTTTCGTAATCGGTACGTGTTTCAAATTCCTTATTGATCTCTTCCATCCGCTTTTGCAGGTGGTTGATCTCCTGGTAGGCTGTAGCCGTTTCTTCAAATACGGAACGCCCATGCTGGTGGATCATATCCTGCGGCAGGTAGCCGATCTTAAAATCTTTGGGTTTAGAGATCTCTCCTTTGGTGGGATTGTCCTCTCCTGCTATCAATTTTAGCAAGGTGGATTTACCCGCCCCGTTCTTACCGGCAAGACCAATGCGGTCCTTCGGGTTCACCAAAAAACTTACATTATCAAAAAGCGTAAAACCGCCGAAAGAAACTGTTACTGAATTAACTGATATCATTACAAATTGTTGATTTTCTGAATTTTTGAATTTTTGATTGAACTTCAAAATTCCCCTTCAACAAGGGCAACTCCAAAAATCTAAAATTCAACAATTCTAAAATTCGAGCGCAAAGATAAGGCTTAATTAACACTTTTGGAAGGCTTTAGATGAATGCTTAATTTTACGGAGATGAATCTCATTCCATCAGCCATAGTCACCGAATTTCATTTCACTACTTCCCGTAGCGGTGGTAAGGGAGGACAACACGTAAATACCACCGAAAGCCGCGTGGAAATGAAGTTCCATGTGGGCTCCTCGTATTATCTGACAGACGAACAAAAGGCACTCCTTTCAAATAAACTGGCCAACAAACTCGATACGGAAGGCTATCTGCGGATGTACGAC
>JANWKZ010000105.1 GCA_025451115.1 Bacteroidia bacterium
ATTTCACGTAATTTTACGGGAGCAATTCCAGCCCCTTGATCCGCCTCAACCAGATAGAAAAATCCTACCACATCGGTAACAACGAATTCAAAGTTCTGAAAGGGATCAACGTGCATATCAAGCCGGGCGAGTTCGTTTCCATCATGGGTTCTTCAGGCTCCGGAAAATCAACTTTGCTTAACGTATTGGGTTTGCTTGATAATTACGATCGCGGCGAGTATCACCTTAACGGCTTATTGATGAAAAACCTTTCGCAGGCCCAGGCCGCCCAATTACGCAATAAGTTTTTGGGATTCGTTTTCCAATCGTTCAACTTACTTTCATTCAAGAACGCCGCCGAGAACGTCGCTCTTCCTTTGTATTACCAAAAAGTTTCGCGTAAGGACAGAAATAAACTCGCGCATGAATACCTCGATAAAGTTGGACTGCTGGATTGGGAGCATCATTTGCCCAGCGAGTTAAGTGGCGGACAAAAACAACGTGTTGCCATAGCCCGGGCGCTCATAGCAAAACCCAAAGTGATCTTCGCCGATGAGCCAACAGGAGCACTCGATTCTACTACCTCAATGGAGGTAGTGCAACTATTCAAAGACATAAACAAGCAGGGAATAACCGTGGTATTGGTGACGCATGAGGATGATATAAGTAAGATGACCGATCGCATCATCCGTCTTCACGATGGTGTTATTGTAAGCGAAACTGAAACTGTTAAATCACTAACGAATAACTTATAACGTGATCCTCTTCGAACGAGATAGCTGGCAGGAAATTTTTGAGACGATGCGTAAGAACAAGATACGCACCTTTCTTACCGCATTTAGTGTGGCATGGGGGATCTTTATTCTTGTTATTCTTTCAGGAGCCGGAAATGGATTGCGCAACGGAGCGCAAAGTCAGTTCGGTAACGATGCGGTGAACAGCATCTGGATAGATGCTGGTCACACAAGTTTGGCATGGAACGGATTAAAGCCAAACCGCGAGATACAACTTACAAATGAGGATTACCAACTGATCAGGATTAGTATCCCGGAGATCGATAACGCCACAGCCGTATTTCGCGGCTGGGGAAGTAAAACGCTGGGCTATAAAAAAGAACATGCCGGTTTTACAGTGCGCCCGGTAATGCCTGATCACCGTGACCTCGAAAAAGCCAAACTGGTAAAGGGAAGATTCATCAACGAGAACGACATTAAAAACAATCTGAAGGTTTGTACCATAGGTATTCCTGTGCAGGAAGCACTCTTCAAAAAAGAGGACGCGTTAGGGAAATACATCGACGTAGAAAATTCCAAATATATGGTGGTGGGTATTTTTACCGACAAGGGTAACGGAGATAATAACCGCATCTACATTCCGCTTACCACCGCGCAACGTTCCTGGAATGGAGGAAAGACCTATGTAAATACGATATGGGTGAGTACAGGAACTGCCACTTTAGAGAGAAGCCAGCAAATAACCGCTGAGATAAGGAAAATACTGGCGCGTAGACATAATTTTGATCCCAAAGACCAGGACGCTTTGGGTGTGTTCAATGGAAACGCTGAATACGTGCGTGTGATGGACATGTTAACCGGGATCAAAATATTTGTCACAATCATAGGGATCTTTACGCTTATTGCCGGAATAGTTGGAGTGAGCAATAGTATGATGATCATTGTAAAAGAGCGCACGCGCGAGATCGGTATCCGTAAAGCACTTGGCGCAACGCCGGCTTCTATCGTAGGGCAGATCATGATGGAAAGTATCTTCATCACAGGTGTGGCGGGTTATACGGGCCTGCTGCTGGGTGTGGGTATTATAGAGGCAATTAAGACAATTGGCATCGACAGCGATTTTTTTAAGAACCCGGATATAGATTTTGGAATGGCAGTCTTTTCCGTGATATTATTGGTAATAGCGGGAGCTTTCGCGGGACTCATCCCGAGTTTGCGTGCCTCAAGAATTGAACCCGTTGTTGCTTTAAGAGAAGATTAAGGAGATACGAATTACGAATGAATACATACGAATATACGAATAGCAAGCACAAACAATTTTTATTGAGGCCTACACCAGATTTGTATATTCGTAAGGCTATTTTTCGTAATTCGTATCGGCAAGGAATATGACTATACTCGATAGGGACAATTGGCAGGAGATATTCGCAACCATCAAAAAGAACAAGTTGCGTACCGCCCTCACGATGTTAGGTGTGGGTTGGGGAATTTTCATGCTCGTGATCATGCTGGGTTGTGGAAATGGATTAAAGAACGGTGTATTGCGCAGCTTTTCAGGTTTTGCCAAGAATACTTTGTTCATCTGGTCGCAAGCAACCACTAAACCCTATAAGGGATTGAGGGCCGGGAGGAACTTCATGTACAATAACGCGGATATTGCTCTGTTGAGACAATTACCCGAAGTAGATAAGGTTTGTCCGCGTCTTATACTGCGCGGCTTCCGGGAGACCAATAGTGTAGTACGTGGAATGAAAGCGGGTTCCTTTGAAGTATTGGGTGATGTGCCCGAACTTTTTGACGTGATCAAATTTGGTCTCACGGCCGGTCGCTTTCTGAACCAAAAAGACATGGACGATCGACGGAAAGTATGTGTGATAGGTGCCCGGGCACGCGAAGTGCTTTTCGGGAAAGATGAGAACCCGATAGGCCAATATGTCCGTATCAGTGGCGTATATTTTATGGTGGTGGGTGTATCGAAACCGCTGATGAGTGGGGGAGAAGGCCAGGAACAGGCCCAGGTTATCAATATTCCCTTCACCACGTTCCAGAAGGCTTTTAACGCCAATGATAAGGTGCATGTTTTCCCTATTAAGATCAAGGACGAGATCCCGGCCTCAGTTGCCGAGGCTAAAGTTGTAGAGATCTTAAAAAAGAACCATAAGATCGCTCCTGATGATAAGGTTGCCATCGGCCACTGGAATTCGGGACTTGAATTTGAAAAGCTAAATGGTCTTTTTACAGGTATAGAAATGCTTGTTTGGATAGTTGGTATCGGAACGTTACTGGCCGGTGTTATAGGTATCAGTAATATCATGCTTATTGTGGTAAAGGAACGTACAAAGGAAATTGGAGTGAAGCGCGCTTTGGGAGCTACGCCTTCCTCCGTTGTTTTGCAGATCATGCTTGAAGCTGTCTTTCTCACTTCGTTTGCGGGATATTTTGGACTGGTGACAGGAATTTATTTACTGGAAGGATTGAACGTATTGATAGGGGATAGCGATGGATCTATGTTCACGAACCCGACCGTTAATATTGGTATCGCTATGAAAGCGTTGAGTGTGATCATTTTTGGCGGATTGGTGGCAGGGTTTATCCCCGCGCGTCATGCCGTTTCCGTTCACCCGGTAGAAGCTTTACGAACAGAATAAAATAGAAGAGTAAAAATAAGTATATGATAAAACGCATCTTTAAGATCCTTTTGTTGATCATCCTGGTAACTTTCGGTATCTGGACAATTTATTTTCTTTATGAGAAATCGCAGACCCCGCCGGAGGTGTTTGTTACTAAGTCGCCTTTCGATACCACTATTGCAAAGAAGACTGTGGCAACCGGTTCTATCATCCCGCGCAAGGAAGTGAATATGAAGTCGCGCGTGTCGGGTGTCATCGATAAATTCTATGTTGTTGCCGGGCAGGAAATAAAGGAGGGTGATATCATTGCCCGTGTGAAGATCATTCCGAACATGGCGGCTTTGCAGGGAGCTGAGACACGTGTGAGCCAGGCGAAAATAAGTTATGATAACGCGAAACTTGAATACGATCGTCAGAAGAACCTGCTCGACCAGGGTGTGATCGCAAAGGCGGATTTCCTTCCTTATGAATTACGTTTTAAAAGTGCGGAACTGGAAGTAAGCTCGGCCGAAGATAATCTTCAGATCCTGAAAGAAGGAGTAAGCAAATCAATGGCTACAGCGTCAAACACCATCGTGAAGTCAACTATCAGCGGTATGGTGCTGGATGTGCCCATCAAAGAGGGAAGTTCGGTAATTGAAAGTAATACCTTCCATGAAGGAACAACCATCGCCATTGTTGCAAACTTGGGAGAAATGATCTTTGAAGGAAAAGTGGACGAGAGCGAAGTAGGGAAGATACAGATCGGAATGCCACTGGTTTTAACGGTCGGCGCCATCGATAACCAAACTTTTAACGCGAACCTCGAGTACATAGCTCCTAAGGGCGTTGCAGAGAACGGGGCCATCCAGTTCATGATCCGCGCAGCGATAGGCAAACAAACCAATGGAGCTTTCCTGCGTGCGGCCTACAGCGCGAGTGCTGATATCATTCTCGACAAAAAAGATAAGGCGATGGTGATCCCTGAGAGCGTGCTGCAGTTCGAAAAAGATAAACCTTATGTGGAAGTTGAAAAGGGGCCGGGTGTTTTTGATAAAGTATTTATCAAGACCGGCATCTCGGATGGAATAAATATTGAAGTGCTGGAGGGAGTTAAGAAAGAGATGAAATTAAAGGTGCCGCAGGCCGCCGAACCTGAGAAGAAAGGATAAAGAAAAAGCCCCGTGAGGGGCTTTTTTATTTGTTTTTTGGTTCAAGCGCTAGAAGAAATAACTGGATCTGCGATAAGTTGTGAAGTGTAGAAAGATTCACACATCCGGCAGCGTCCATCGGTTGTTTTCCAAAGAAAGGATAATCTACTGGTAAACGGCTTCCCGGATCCGTGGTATTGCTGTTATATTTCTCTACTGCGGCAAAAAGTTCATGTATTAGTTTAACGCCTTCTCCTCCAGGTAAAAAGTCAGGACCTTCATCACCCAGTTGAGCTTCGTAAATGGTAGTGTTCTGCTTTTCGAAGTCGGCGGGTATATTTTTTAAACCTGTTTCGTTCAGCACGATCATTTCCTTGATCTTTGTACAAATACTAAGGACATTCTCAACGTTTGGATTTCTCTCTGTCTTGTCGGTCTTGTTGTTGAGCCTATCGAGTAATTGCTCATCCTGGTAATAGGCCAAGGTTTCGCGAGAAACAACCAGCTTACTTTTTCTTACCGAGGTCAACGAAAAAAGAAGACCGGTTCCTCCAATCAATATAATGGTTGTAATGATCGTATTCAGCTTGGTTTCAGGTTTTCTTATCCCGGTAAAAAAGAAAAGGGGGATGAAAATAAAAATTGAAACGGCGCTTGTGGAGATCCATAACATGCTGGATCCAGGCCAGTGCATGATCTTGAACAGGGTGGCTAAACAAACAAGCACACCGACTAAGGTGCCAGTTGCGGCAACCATTTTATCCCTTGTAGATTGAGATTCCCTTGCCCGCAAAACAAACAAAAGAGGCAAAAAGACAAGACTTAAGATGCCGATTCCGAAAACAAGCAGTGGGCCTGCTCCGGGCCAATGCATGATCTTGAATAAAGATCCGAACAACAGGAAAACAACAGAAATTGCCCCGGTTGTCATCATTATTTTTTTCATTGTGTAATAGTTTTTAAAGGTTAATAATGTGATGGTCTCTTCTTCTATTTCCCAAAGCTCTCTTTTAAAGAACTGCTTAATGGTCTTTTGATAGAAGCTCTCAAAGTCATCACCTTCTTTGAGGTTTTGCTCTACAATACAACATACGTGGTCCAGGAGGTTATACTGCAGGTCCTCCATCTCAACGCCACGACGTCTTATGTCGTTGAGAATGTATTCCGTTTGCTGTTCATTGATGCAATACATTTACGCCGGCTTGTGCTTAATGTCCAGTAAAAATTTCATAGTGTCGATGAAGTCGGAGAACTCGCTCACCTTTTCCTTTGACTTCGCTTTTCCTTCTTTACTGAGCGAATAGTATTTTCTTACGCGCTTTCCAATATATTCGGTTTCTGTTGTCAGTAAACCATCGGCCTCCAATGCGTGGAGAGTAGGGTAGAGCGCGCCTTCCGTAAGCTGGATACGATCTCCGGTAAGCTCTTTTACTTTTTGGGTGATCTCGTAACCATACATGCGTTTGTTCTCTGAGAGTAATTTCAGAATGATGGTCTTGAGGGTTCCTTTGATGAGTTCGGATGAAAATAGCATGGCGTTATTTTTAATGTATAACGCAAAGATACATTAGTTTATTATACATAGGAATATTATGTATATGAAGTCAACTTAACTAGTTGAAAAATAATTAAATAAATTTTTTAATTCCTGCAAAAGTAGAATATTCCAAAGCG
>JANWKZ010000106.1 GCA_025451115.1 Bacteroidia bacterium
CAAATGAGATGCTCTGCAAAATGATGTGGTGCAGATCGAAGAAGGTTTGCGAAGCGCGGATCTCTATATCGCGGTAAATATCCTCGAACTCTTCAAAGGTTATGCGCAGTTTGTAGATGGCCATGATTGCCTTGTTTTTCGGGCTCAAGTTACGCTTTTAGGCGCAATTCAGGCAAGGCTGTTAAAAAAAATTGGGCTACAGTTCAACCTCGTTCGGGTTGAAAGTAATGACTTTTACAAACGCGATAAATGCAATACCAACAGTTTGCTCAAAGATCTGCCAACTTACATCCACCAGCATATTTATCATGGTGAATTGGGCCGCAAACGAAACTCCTACAATAAGCGCCACCGCGTACAAAAAGATACCGGTTAAAGGGCCGGCAATAAAGGCACGGGTATAGGTATTTTTGATCTCTTTTTTAAAGAAAGAGGCGTCGATGAGCACAGACATGCCAAAGGCAAGGAGAAGGTAAACGATACCGGCAACGGTTAAAAATACAGGACGGGGAATAGAGATACGCAGAAGGTCATTAGTGAGGATACCGTGAAAAAGGTAAAAGAGCACATACATCAGCAGGGCCGAGATGATCCATCCTACAAAGAATCCGGGTTTTCTCATTGATACATCAAAGGTACTAAAAAGCCACCTAATAATACCTCCAAAAAGGCCCTCTTTACCTCAATTTTAGCCCAAAATTTATTTTTTTATATCGTTTACTTTCATATTTTTGTTATAGTTGAATTAAAAACTGCATTTATGGCTGAAGAAAACGTTCAAAGGCATAGCGAAGAAGGATTGTACTCCAAATCGGTAAGGGCAGGCAAGCGCACCTATTTTTTTGATGTACGTTCTACCCGCGGAGGCGATTACTACCTCACGATAACTGAAAGCAAAAAGCGCTTTAGCGACGACGGCAAGTTCTTCTTTGAGAAACACAAAGTGTTTCTGTACAAGGAAGACTTCGATAAATTCAACGAAAACCTGGCCGACGCTATAAATTATATCCGTCAGAACTCTCCCATCATTGAGAACGCTGTTCCGGCCGCTGCAGATAGCGGGATCAGTTTTGAGGATCTGGGCAAATAAGTTTTAAGGAAATTACATAAAAAGCAGGTTAAACCGCGGTTTAACCTGCTTTTCTATTTTAAAAAGGTCACTTCATCTAAATTCACTTCTAAAGATCTTAACAGGGAATCCGCTTTCAGGAGGCATTCCTCCCACTCCTTTTCGGGATGGGCTGATGCGGTGATGGCGCTTCCCACGTGAAAAGAAAGTCTTTTTGTTTTAGCGTTATAAATGATCGTGCGTATAACCACCGTAAGATCAAAGTCGCCATTATCCTCTATTCTGCCAAGACAACCTGAGTAGATATTTCGGGGAAAGAGTTCGTATTGTGCTATTAATTTGCATGCGCTTATTTTCGGCGCTCCGGTCATGGAAGCCGGCGGAAACGTGGCCCGGAGTATTTCCTTAAACCCTATTTCATTCTTCAATTGCGACTCAACTGTGCTCACCATCTGGTGCACGTTCTTAAAGGTATGCACGCCAAACAATTCTGTAGTAACAACCGTTCCTTTTTTTGCCACGATAGAAAGGTCGTTGCGGGCTACGTCGAGCGCCATTACGTTCTCTGTTTGCTCTTTGAGGCTGGTAGCGAGGTCAAATTTCAACTTCTCATCTTCTACCCTATCCTTGCCACGCGGTGCCGTTCCTTTCATGGGTTGCGAGAGAAGCTTGCTTCCTTCCCGCTTTAAAAATCTTTCAGGACTCGCGCAAATGATGATCTCATCGCCGCATTGGTAAAGTCCGGCGAAGGGAGCACCGGTAAGTTCTTTCAGTTTTGCAAAGACCTTTAAAGGATCTATAACAATTCCTTCGGCAAAGAACTCTACGCAGTAATTGATCTCGTAGATATCACCACGTTGAATGTGACCTAAAAGCTTATTAACCGCATTCGTATATGTTTCCTTATTTACCCGGCAGTAGAAATTCCCTTTTTGCTCAATAACAGCCCCGCTCGATGTAAAAGGTTGAATTTCTTTCACTTCTTGAGATTCAAACAAAACGAGGATGTGCTTCATGCTCAGCGAAATTACTCAAAACCAGTATAAGGAGACAGCATAAGTATAAGGAGTTTTGATAAAAATGTTTGAATACTTGGTATAAGTTTCTTCCTTTCGGCTGTCGCCTCCTTATACTTACTCCTTATACCGGCTGCTTGTCACTTTTCAACAAATTGTTAAATCCTTACCTCCCTTGTCGCAATAAGCGTATTTTTGAAGGTTGATTTTTTGACAGATTCGCGTAGCTAATCGATGTCAGGCCGAGCGTAGTCGAGGTCCTTGCACGGTTCTCGACTACGCTCGAACTGACAGAATTTAAAAAAGAATATTATGAAAGCTGATGTATTACTAGGTTTACACTGGGGCGATGAAGGAAAAGGAAAAGTGGTGGATGTACTGACCCCTTCTTATGATCTTATTTGCCGTTTCCAGGGCGGGCCCAACGCGGGCCACACTTTAGAGTTCAACGGGATCAAGCACGTGTTGCATACCATACCCAGCGGGATCTTCCATAATCATTGTCTGAACGTGATCGGGAACGGTGTTGTTATTGACCCCGTGATCCTCAAAAAAGAAATTGACGCGCTTGTAAAAATGGGTGTTGATATTAAAAAGCAATTGCTGGTTAGCAGGCGTGCTCATCTTATTCTGCCAACACACCGTTTACTGGATGCCGCTTCTGAAGCCTCCAAAGGAAAAGAGAAGATCGGCTCAACGCTGAAAGGTATTGGTCCGACCTACATGGACAAAACGGGGCGAAACGGTTTGCGGGTTGGAGATATAAGCTCATCTAACTTCAAGGAAAAATACAATGTGCTGGTAGAAAAGCACAAGCAACTTTTGGCATTTCATAATTACGAATACAACCTGGCCGAACTGGAGCCAACCTGGATGGAAGCCATTGAAACTTTGAAAGGTTTGACCCATATCGACAGCGAGTATTTTGTGAACAAGGCTTTGCGCGATGGCAAAAAAGTGTTGGCTGAAGGCGCTCAAGGTTCTATGCTTGACATTGATTTCGGAACTTATCCTTTTGTTACTTCTTCTAACACTATGACTGCCGGAGCCTGTACGGGTTTGGGACTTGCGCCGCGTTCTATTGGTAATGTAATTGGAATTTTTAAAGCTTACGCGACCCGTGTGGGGAGCGGGCCTTTTCCAACAGAGTTGAATGACGAGACCGGCGAAAAGATGCGCAAAATTGGGAACGAGTTTGGCTCAACTACTGGTCGTGCCCGCCGCTGCGGTTGGTTAGATCTTCCTGCATTGAAATACGCGATGATGATCAACGGCGTGACGGAACTCACTATGATGAAAGCGGACGTAATGGACGATTTTGACGTGATCAAGGTTTGCACACACTATAAAATAAACGGTAAAGAAACCGAGGTTCTTCCTTTTGATGTTTGCGACGCGGAGATCACTCCCGTTTACAAAGAAATGAAAGGCTGGAAACAGAACATCACCTCCGGCAACAACATGCCCGAGGCTTTATTGAACTATATCCACTTCATAGAAGAGCAAACCGGCACTCCTATCAGCATCGTTTCTGTGGGTCCTGACAGGAAGCAGACCATTGTGATGAAGAAGGAAGAGGTTTAGCCAACCTGGTTTTTGAATTAAAACAAATACTTCTCCATAAACCCCCGGCTGTTCAGCACTTCGCAATCGGCAAAATAAAAATCATCGCGGTCTTCTGTGATGATCACCTTGCAGCCGCTTTCTAAGGCAGAGTAGTATTGGAGGCCGTCCTCGAAATCGTGTACGCGTTTGTTCTTGCAGGTTTCAAGGATGGTTCCTCGGTGCATACTGGTTATTTCAAGGCGGCTGGATAAGACGTTTATCTTTTCGCGGGCCGTTCCTTTGCTCTTTTTTTCTGCAAAGTAAAAGGCAATGGCTAAGGCTAAAGGAGAGGTGTAGATCTTAAAGCGGGATCCACCGGCTAAACTTAAGATACGCGAGCTATGCTGGTAAACAGGGTACTCTGCATTGAGCACAGAAACCAGCACATTGGCATCCAGGAAGATCTTCATTTCTTGCGGTTGCGGTATTCATCCTTCATTTTAGAGCGCTTGCGCGGTTTGGTGTGGTATTCAGGAGCGCCTTCTGAGAGCTGACTTACCCAATCCGCTATAGGGAAATCTTCTAAAGAGGCGTATTGCTTGCTGGTTATTTTATCTAAAAGCATTTCCATCAGGCGGGAGAGACTGATATTTTGGCTTTCGGCGTATTTTTTGGCCCTTTCAATCACTTTAGCATCAAAAGAGAGGGTTATCTTGGCATCCATGACATTTTCACTTTATACGACAAAGATAAATTTTTTATACGTATAATCAAAATTATTTTTGCGTAATTTTATAACCGATAATTCGTTAGCCACAAAACTGGCAAGCTTATTGCAAGAGGGGCTTCCCCGCCATGAAGAGCGTAAAAAACACATATTTCATTGTCCTGCTCATCTTGCTTAGCGCCCGGCTTTTCAGTCAGAAGCAAATTGAGTATAAGGCCGATAAGATCAAATTTGTAAAGAACTACAAAGGCGGCGCCAAAAGGCTTATCGGTCATGTGCAATTCGTACACGGAGGCATGGTAATGAATTGCGACAGTTCTTATTTCCTGGATAACAATACACTTGAAGCCTATAGCAATATTGTGATCCGCCAGGGCGATTCGCTTACCATTACCGGTGCTAACGCAAAGTATGACGGGAACACAAAAATGGGGTTCATTGAAGGTAATGTAGTTTGTACGGAAAAAGACATGACCCTCACTACCTCCGCCCTTAATTTCGATTCGAAGAACGCGCTCGCCAGCTATGTTACCGGCGGAACGATCACTTCAAAAGAAAATACCTTAACCAGCAAGCATGGTTATTATCACTCGCCCAGCAAGACCGTTTCTTTTCGCTACGATGTAAAACTGGTAAACCCGGATTATAACATGACGGCCGATACGCTGAAGTACATCACAACTTCCAAAACGGCGGTCTTTGTTGGTCCTACGACAATTACCAGCAAAAAACCTGCCCGCCCAAACGAGGCCAGCGCGACGGCAGGCGGGGATGTTCTTTACTGCGAACAGGGCTGGTACAACACCCAATCGCAGATCTCGCACTTAACAAAGAACGCG
>JANWKZ010000107.1 GCA_025451115.1 Bacteroidia bacterium
GAACTACGGGATCTATGCTTATTGTAACGTTATAGATAAACATCTAACTTAAATTTCTAACCACTAATTGAACCGTATAACGACTCTTTTGCTCCAATAAAACCTGCTTGTTGATACAAACGCGGTCTATGGTCGATTGATCATAGTAACGGATGGTCACCAGCTCCACATTCTCATTATACAGTACTTTATATTCCTTCTGAAGTTCTGCAACCAATTCGGGGATCTTCTTTTCGTCCATATCCACGCAAACCGAAAAACTGATGGCCGATAGTTGCATCACGTGACTTTTAACACCATACTGATGGAACAAAGCAAATATCTTGCTCAGGTTCTCCTCAGCGATGAAAGAAAAATCGCGCGGCGAGATCGTAATAAGCAGTTGGTTTACTTTAAAAATAAAAGAAGGAATAGGTAAATGGCGATTGATATCCTTAATAACTGTTCCCGTCGCCTCAGGATTAACAAATGACTTTACATAGAGCGGAATATTTTTATTCTGCAGTGGCTTGATCGTCTTCGGGTGAATGACAGTGGCGCCGTAATAGGCCAGCTCGATGGCATCCTGGTAGGTGAGATCTTCTATCAGTTGGGTATTATTGAACCATTTTGGGTCGGCATTTAATACACCCGGAACGTCTTTCCAGATAGTTACGCTTTCGGCTTCGGTACTGTAAGCCAGAATAGCCGCGGTATAATCAGAGCCTTCGCGACCTAAAGTTGTGGTGAAATTCTCACTGGTTCCACCTAAAAATCCTTGTGTAACAATAACCTTATTCTTTTTGAGGACAGGCATCAGTTCCTTTTGAGCCAGTTTTTGTGTCAGCTCAAAATCTACATTTCCTTCGCGGTATGTATTATCCGTCTGAATGATCCCGCGGGAATCCATCCATTCGCAGTTAATTCCGTTTTCCTTAAGATACGCTGCTACAATGCGGGCAGAGATCACTTCTCCCATGCAAACGATCTGGTCATACTCATGGTTATACCCGTAGCTTGGTTCATCTTCTATCGCCCATTGCAGTTCCACAAAATCGTTTTCTACTTGCGCATAGATGGGATGAGAAGTATTCGGGAAAAGCTCCTTTAGAATTCCGGCATGAAAGTTTTTGACCTCGTCAAGCACGGTCTGAGGGTCTTCTTTTTTGTAAAAGAAGGCATTGGTGAGTCGCTCGAGGTTATTGGTGGTTTTGGCCATGGCCGATACCACGATAATGAGTTCCTCTCCGGCAAAACGCTTTAAGATAGCCGCTACATTTTTCACAGCCGCCGCGTCCTTAACGGATGCTCCCCCAAACTTGAAAACTTTCATAGGATACAAAAATAGCTAATTAAGCCTTACGTAAACCGCTCCCGCAGGTTAGTAATAGGCTTTTCGAAGTAATTGTACACCAGGGCGGAAAATACCAGGGTGCCCGTCCAATAAAGGAAGTAGTACAACCAGCCGTGCTCCCAATAATGGGTATTGTTCACGATCAATGCAGCCGCTATTCCCAGGTTGGTCAGGTAAACGGCATAAGAAATTATACTGAGGCAAATGACCGCCTTGGCAAACTTACCCGACCCCGTTTTTTCCTGTTCGGCCAGCGGTAATAGAAACATAGCCGCCAAAGCAGAAACCGTAAAATAGGTTGTGCAGGCAAAGTAAGGACTGTTATTGAAATTGTAATTCAGAACAATGCCAAACAGCACCGCGCCAACAAAAAAACAGATCCATTTACTTTTTACCCAAAGGTCGTTATAGTAAAAATGTATCCAGGCCGCCAACAAACCGAAACCAATACTGTCGAAGCGGCAGGGCACCAGTTTTCGGATCCAGAAATCCCATATCTCGTAATCAAAGCTCCCGGCGTTTCTTGCTTTATAGAACCGAACGGCGGTTGAAAATAGGATCATGGCAATGGTAAGAAACAGGAACAAGGCTTTTCTGTTCTTCATAAAAAAGGAGCAGATCAAAATTCCAATGGGGAAAAGCAGGTAGAACCACTCTTCTATGCTCAGGCTCCACGATTCCCAATAGAGAAAATCATAGGGCTTAAAGAAGTTCTGCATGAAAACAAAAAATGTAATAATGTATTTATTGATAAAGCCGTTAGCCAATCCAAGCGCTATCAGCAGAACGTTCAGTGCCAGGAACAAAAAATAATTCGGCAGGGTGCGGAACCAGCGTCGAACAAGAAACTTTTTCACGAAAGAAAAACCGATCTTCTCTTCAGTAGCTAATCCGCGTAATAAAATTCCCCCAATGAGAAATCCGCTTAGGACAAAGAAAAGGTCAACCCCGTCAATGATCGGAATACTGGCCAATGTGGGAGAAACCTTTTCCAGGATAAAATTCCCGTGTTCATAAACCACGATGAAGACCGCCAGCGCGCGCAGCACGTCGAGCCCGTATACCCGCTTGGGGTTGTTTATTTCGGCGCGCAGGATATTGAGCATATTTAAATTAGGCCCTCATCGGTAAAACTATAGTAGGCGCCTTCGCCCACTATAATATGATCCAGCAATTGTATATCGAACAAATTAGCGGCTTCCTTCACTTTACGTGTGAGTTGAATATCCGCGTCGCTGGGTTTTATATTTCCCGAAGGATGATTGTGTGCCAACACCGCCGCGCTGGCCAGGTTCTCGACTGCCATTTTCATCATCATGCGTACATCGGCTACGGTTCCGCTCACTCCTCCCCTGCTTACCAGTTCGGTCTTTGTGATCTTGTGCGCACGGTTCAGCAGCATGATCCAGAATTCCTCATGAGGCAGGTCACTAAGCTTCGACTCAATGTGTTTATAAGCATCCATGCTGGTTCGCACAACCGTCTGCTGTGGAGATTCTGTGTCTTTCTTCCTACGGCCCAATTCCAGCGCTGCAACAATGGTAATGGCCTTAGCCTCACCTATTCCTTTGAACTTCTGCAGATCGGCCACCGATAATTTGGCAAGATCGTATAGATTATGATTATTTTCTCTAAGTATCCTTTGAGCCAATTGTACCGCCGTTTCGTTGCGATTACCACTACCTAATAAAATAGCGATCAATTCGGCATCCGACAGCGCCTGTTTTCCTTTTAAAAGCAGTTTCTCACGCGGACGGTCGTCCTCGGCCCAGTTCTTTAGGGGTATATGTTGTAAAACTTCCTCTTCCATACTCATAAAATTACGAGGCAAGTTAATAAAACTTCATTTACTTTTACCATAATTTATGAGCGCGCCCGTTTCGGCACTTGGCATTTTCGAAAACCGGTCCTTCCGCAACTTCATCCTGGGCAGGCTCTTCACCACGCTGGCTATACAAATGCAAATGACCACCATTGGCCTGCAGATGTACTATGAGTACCTGCAACATCTGAAGGCCGAGCAAAGCGCTTATGTATTAGGCCAATTGGGACTCTACGAAGCCATTCCTTTTATCATCACCTCCTTTTTGTCGGGCTACCTGGCCGACCGCTTCAATCGCAAACATATTATCATGCTTAGCTGCACGGCCATCATGCTTTGCTCGGTAGTGCTTTATTTCATAAGTACACATAAGATCATGTTTTTTGAAAAGCTGGGTTACCACGTTTTCTTTTTTGTAACGATCGTTATTGGGATCATACGTTCGTTCAATTCGGCCAGTCTTATGCCTTTTATGTCGGAGTTGGTAGATAGAAATCTATACCTTGCTTCCGCCACCTGGAATAGTACCGTATGGCATGTGAGTTCTATTAGCGGGCCTGTATTGGGAGCGCTTCTTTACGGGTTCACCAAATCAGCAGAGACCACTTACCTGGTAAATGCTTTCTTATTTGGTGCAGGAATCCTTTCCTTCGCTATTATAAAATACAATCCAAGTGAAGTGAACCACATCAAAGAGGGTATACTTAAAAGTCTCCGGGGCGGGATTGACTTTGTATTTAAACAGAAGTTGCTGCTATCAGCTATTTCTTTGGATCTTTTCGCGGTGTTGTTTGGCGGAGCGGTTGCCATTCTTCCGGTGTTCAACGACAAAATACTGCATGCCTCTCCAGAGCAATTTGGCCTTTTGCGTACAGCACCTGCTGTCGGTGCCTTGTTGATGGGAATTATTTTAACTATTCGTCCGCCGGCCAAACGCGCCGGGGCTTCTTTGCTATGGGCCGTAGTTGGATTTGGAGTGTTTACGATTCTTTTCGCGCTTTGTGAATACTACTGGCTGGCCTTCGCGGCTCTGTTGATGACCGGCGCGCTCGATAATATTAGTGTAGTAGTTCGTCAATCCGTAATGCAATTAGTAACGCCCGATCATATGAGAGGGCGCGTTTCGGCGGTGAACAGCGTTTTCATCGGTTCTTCCAATGAAATCGGCAGTTACGAATCGGGATTAGCAGCGAAATTAATGGGACTTATTCCGTCTATTATCTTTGGAGGAGGAATGACGATATTGACGGTATTAGGAATAAATGCACTGAATCCGAAATTAAAAAAACTTGATCTAACCAAAGTTTAAACCATGAACAGAAGAAATTTCATCAAAACAACCGGGCTTGTAACGGCAGTTTCCGCTATCAGTCCTTCTTTGTCAGCAGAGACTATCACGAAAAATGTATTCGATGGTTTTATTCCGAAGGAGATCATTAACGCTATCCGATCAAGGATAAAGCTTATTACACCGGAGGAACGTCTACAGCGGATCGAGAGGGCGAGGCAATTAATGACTGAAAATAAGATAGACGCAATCCTCATGGAAGGTGGAACATCCTTAAGTTATTTTACCAAAGCAAGATGGGGACGTTCAGAAAGATTGTTCTGTATGGTGCTGCCCGCCAAAGGCGATGCTTTCTTCATTTCACCAAAATTTGAAGAATCAAGAGCTAAAGAGCAAACAGAAAACGCGCAGGTACATTGCTGGGAAGAAAACGAAAGTCCTTACGAATTGATCAAAAAAGTACTGAAAGAAAGAGGCTTGCTTTCCGCTACTTTAGGAGTAGAAGAAACAACCAGACATTTTGTTACTGAAGGAATAAGAAAGGCTATTCCAGCACTTAAAATTAAAAGTGCCGATGCCGTAACTGCCGGATGCCGGAGCGTAAAAACAGCACATGAAATAGAGCTGATGCAGATCGCCAACGACATGTCTGCCGAAGTTTATAAGGCTGCCGTTAAACAATTAAAGGTTGGAATGAGCGAGAATGAATTTGGAGAGATCATTTCAAATCTATTCGGGGAATTTGGTGTTGGAGGCGGTGCACTGGTACTTTTTGGAGAAGCCAGCGCGCATCCGCACGGGTTGGTAAAAACAAATTACCTGAAAGAAAATGATGTAGTGTTGATGGACGGAGGCTGTGAAGTGGAGGGTTATGAATCAGACATCACCCGAATGTGGATGTTCGGCAAGGCTTCAGATAAGGCTTTAAAAAACCTAGAGCTAGTTCGCAAAGCGCAGGACCAAGGATTAAAGGCTGCGAAACCAGGCGTAGAAGCATGGACTGTTGATGCAGCAGCTAGAAAAGTAATTACAGACAATGGCTATGGTCCCGGGTACAAATATTTTACTCACCGTCTCGGTCATGGTATCGGAATGGATGGTCACGAATGGCATTACCTGGTTGGAGGAAATAAGCACATTCTAAAAACAGGAAATATGTTCAGCAACGAGCCCGGCATTTATATTCCCGGTGAGTTCGGGATACGGCTGGAAGATGAAATGCTGATCACTGAGAATGGAGCACGCCTCCTTCTACCTCAGCAAGACAACTTCGAGAAGATGTTCTAGGAAGGTTATTCGTTAATTGTATGCGTTATTCGTACGTATAACCTAGAACGCATAACGATTTACTTGCCAGCTACTTTCTTCATCAGATCGGCGGGCACCGCTTTTTTATGAACCGTGATGCTTATGGTTTTCAGTTTCACATACTCAGGTGAAGCGTAGAAATAACCATCACAGTCGTTGCGTTTATTGCCCCATGAATTCTTTACCAGGTAGTATTTATTTCCATTCTGATCGGTAGCTGTGCCAATAAGGTGCATACCGTGATCGTCGATGGTAGTATAGTTATCAAACCCTTCCTGTCGCATTTCTTTAGTTATATTTTGCTGTTTGCAAGGTTTAACGAAGCAATTGTCTTTATCCACATCGCTCATTTTATCCCAACCCTCAGGCACCAAGGCCAAACCGTCTTTAAAACGGAAATACGTTTCGCTTACATCGGCAGCCCAGGCCACACCGTAGCCGTTGGCCAAAGCGTTGTCAATGGTCTTCATCATATCTTCCATCGGTACGTTGTTATATTCTTTCCAGGCCCAATTATCAGGTACTTCCAAAATAAATGGTTTGTAAAAAGGGTGGTGCGTGAAAGAAGAAAGCGCTATATAATCATCAGGATTCAGTCCTAACTCAGCCGCGTAGCTCTTCGGGGTATATTTTTTCCCTTGATACTCAAATTCCTCCGGAGCCTTACCTAAATATTTATCAAGGACAGATTCAACGGTTGCTTTATAAGCCGCCGGATCGATCTTTTGGTTCTTCGGGTCAACTACTTTTTTCATCTCAGCCAACAGCGTTGAATCCATTTGCTTGTGGTTGTATGGATAGGTCTCCAATTCGCGGAACCCGTTATTGTAAACTTCCTGCGGAACAATGCCGAAATTCTTCCAGCAGTAGATCACATCGCTGGGCTCTCCACCTTCCGCAAACTGGGCAGCACCATGCATACGCACATAATTCTCGGCTTTGAGCGGATACGTTTTACGCACTACGTACATCGCACTCAATTTCACACCCTTGATCTTCTTCATGCGCATTACTTCCGATTCAAAGAAAGAAAGCGTAGAAAAGCTCCAGCAAGTACCGGTCATACCCTGATTCTGCACCGGTCCGGCATCGATACTTTTGGTAATGGTGAATTTATATTCGCTGTTCTTTTTATTGGTAGCGGGCGCCTGGGCCAGCAGGTTCAGGCCGATAAGACCAAACACAAAAGAGGATGCAAATTTGTTCATGTTTCTGTTTTAGGTAAGCAAAAATAGCGAAATATCCTTAGCTACCTCTCCCTCGCTTAGGGGGAATAAAAAAGGGCCCTGAGGCCCTTTTTTCCACTATATGGAACTGATTATTTCTTCTTAGGTGCAATGATCATGATCATTCGTTTACCCTCCAGCAAAGGAAGTTGCTCGGCTTTCCCCCACTCTTCCAGCTCGTTGGCAAAGCGCAGCAACAGGATCTCTCCCTGCTCTTTAAAAGCGATCTCACGGCCCCGAAAGAACACAAAGGCTTTCACCTTAGCTCCATCCTTCAAAAAGTTCATGGCGTGGTTCCTTTTAAAGTTATAATCGTGCTCATCGGTATGCGGACCGAAACGGATCTCCTTTACAATAACCTTCGCGGCTTTGGATTTAGCTTCTTTCTGCTTCTTCTTCAGCTCGTACAGGTATTTTTTATAGTCGATGACCTTACAAACAGGTGGGTCGATCTGTGGAGCTATCTCCACAAGGTCTAACCCTTGCTCGCGGGCAATTTCTAAAGCTTTTTGAATAGGATAAACGCCCTGCTCAAATCCTTCTCCAACCACACGCACTTTTTGCGCAGTGATCTTTTCGTTGATCTTGTGGGCATCTTCTTTTTTCTGGGGGCCTCTGTATCCGCGGTTAAACGGTTTGTTTCCCTGGTAACCTCCGGGCCTGCTGCCTCCGGGTTTTGGTCTGAATGGTGTTGCGATAATTCTTAATTTTAGTTTATACTTCTGTTTTCTCTATTGTTTTAGACTTCGAAAAGTCTTCTTCAATCTCTTTATGTACTATTCCGGCAAATTCTTCTACGCTGAAAATTCCAAGATCTCCCTTTCCATGCCTGCGCACTGCGACTTTTTTATCAGCCACTTCTTTCTCTCCAACGATAAGCATGTACGGAACTTTTTTCATCTCGTTATCACGGATCTTACGCCCTACCTTTTCGTCGCGGTCATCAACATAACCACGAATATCGGAATTATTTAACAATTGCAAAACCTCGTGGGCGTAATCGTTAAAACGTTCACTAATTGGTAACACAGCTACCTGGTCGGGCGTTAGCCATAATGGGAAATTGCCGGCGCAGTGTTCGATGAGCACAGCAATGAAACGTTCAAGCGATCCGAAGGGAGCGCGATGGATCATCACAGGGCGGTGTTTCTGGTTGTCGCTGCCGGTATACTCCAGCTCAAAACGCTCAGGCAGGTTGTAATCCACCTGTATGGTACCCAATTGCCATTTGCGACCAATGGCGTCTTTTACCATGAAATCGAGTTTCGGACCATAGAAGGCAGCCTCACCGTATTCTGTAACTGTTGGTAATCCTTTTTCGGCAGCTGCTTCAATAATAGCCTGTTCGGCCAAAACCCAATTGGCTTCGCTGCCAATGTATTTGCTGCGGTCTTCCTTGTCACGCAAAGAGATCTGTGCAACGTATTCTTTAAAATCCAGCGCGTTGAAAACGTGCAACACGAGATCTATAACCTTGCAGAATTCTTCTTTCACCTGGTCAGGGCGGCAGAATAAATGCGCATCGTCTTGTGTAAAACCGCGCACTCGGGTTAATCCGTGTAACTCTCCGGCCTGCTCGTAACGATAAACTGTTCCAAACTCCGCCAAACGAAGAGGTAATTCTTTATATGAACGAGGTGAGGATTTGTAAATTTCACAGTGGTGCGGACAATTCATTGGTTTTAAAAAGAATTGTTCGCCTTCACGCGGAGTTGAGATAGGCTGGAAAGAATCCTTCCCGTATTTCTCGTAGTGGCCTGAGCAAATGTAAAGCTCTTTCAGGGCAATGTGCGGAGTTGCCACCTGTACATACCCTGCTTTCATTTGCGACTTCTGCATGAAGTTTATCAAACGCTCGCGCAAAGCCGCTCCTTTGGGTAACCAAAGTGGTAAACCCATTCCTACTTTTTCAGAGAAGGTGAACAAGCCCAATTCCTTGCCCAATTTACGGTGATCGCGCTTCTTGGCTTCTTCAAGTAATGTTAAGTATTCTTTAAGTTCTTTGTCTTTAGGGAATGTGATCCCGTAAAGACGTGTAAGCATTTTGTTCTTTTCATCACCACGCCAGTAAGCTCCGGCAATGCTCATCAGCTTAATAGCCTTGATGAAACCGGTATTGGGAATGTGCGGACCGCGACAGAGATCTGTAAAATTTCCCTGTGTATAGAAGGTAATGGAGCCGTCGGGCAGACCCTCAATAAGCTCAAGCTTGTATTGATCCTTTTTTTCAGTAAAATATTTTATTGCATCTGCTTTACTTACATCTTTTCTAACGAACTCGCTTTTCGTAGCCGCCAACTCCTGCATCTTCGCTTCTATTTTCGGAAGCTCTTCGGGAGAAAGTTGCTTGTCACCAAGATCTATGTCGTAATAAAAACCGTTTTCAATGGGCGGGCCAATACCCAGTTTTACACCGGGATACAATGCTTCCAGCGCCTCGGCCATTAAGTGCGCCGACGAGTGCCATAGGGTTTGTTTACCATCGGTATCGTTCCACGTCAATAACGTAAGTGATACATCGCTGTTCAGCGGACGCGTGGCATCCCACACTTCTCCGTTTACTTTTGCCGCCAATACGTTTCTTGCTAATCCCTCGCTAATGCTTAGAGCAACCTGCAGGGAGGTGGTTCCTTTTTCGTATTCTCTTACAGAACCATCGGGTAATGTTACTTTGATCATATTTTATTTAGCCCACTTACAACGTGGGTTTTTGTTAGAGTGCAAATATACGATTTTCTCTCTAAAATCCTTACAATTTTAGGGCTGTTTCCCTCTCCCGCGGGGTAGGGTTAGGGAGGGGGGGTTGGCGGGGGCGTTACCCCGCGTGTAGCATCTACTTTCAGTGAATTTATTCGAGCGGGGTCGGGCTGCTGCGGGGTTCCGCTTTTTGCAGCTACAGGGCTGTTATCTTAATTAATCATACCTATCTGCGTCATCAGCGTTCCAAATCACCTCCCTACAAGGCAAAAGAGCCCCTTCGGGCCCGCCGCATCCCTAACGCAGTGTTTTTGTATATTTGATAAATATGGGCATTAGCTACGTATATTTTGCATTGTCGGGGAACAACTTCGACCCAGATATTGTAACAAAAAAGCTTGGCATAATTCCAACGCAAGTCATGAAAAAAGGAAGACCCATTGGGAATAGCGGAAAGAAGCTAAGTTTTTCCTCTTGGGAGTGGCGCGCTGAAAAAATCGATAATCTTTTTGTCAATAAATTGGTTGAAGAAGTAGTAAATAGGCTTTTCGAAAAGATTGATCTTATTAATGAACTAAAAAAAGAGTTTCAATTGTCATCAATATTAGAAGTCGTTCTTTACATAGACGCGAATGAAGAAATATCAACACCTGTTATCGGTCATGACTTAAAAACAATTGAATTTCTGTATAAAACGAATACCGAAACGGATGTCGATATCTATAGGTTTAATTCTAGGGATTAAAAATCCGAACTACTTCTTCCCGTACTTATTATAAAGCTCCGGCCTTCTCTCCTTCGTTCTTTCCAGGCTTTTTTCATGCCTCCACTTTTCAATATTGGCCGTATGACCGCTGGTTAAAATATCCGGTACTTTCCAGCCGTTGTATTCGGCGGGACGGGTATAAACGGGAGGGGCCAAAAGATCGTCCTGAAAAGAATCTGTAAGGGCTGATGTTTCATCATTTAGTACTCCCGGCAACAGGCGAATTATTCCGTCACACAACACAGCCGCAGCAAGTTCTCCTCCACTTAAAACATAATCCCCAATAGAAATTTCTTTCGTTACAAAATGCTCACGCACACGCTCGTCAACTCCTTTGTAGTGGCCACAAAGCACAATGATATTCTTCAGCGTTGAAAAATAATTGCAGGTACTTTGCTGTAAAAGCTCGCCATCGGGGCTTGTGTAAATTATCTCGTCATAGGTATTCTTCTCTTTCAGCGCTTTCAGACAATTGGCAATAGGTTCTATCATTAAAACCATACCCGCTCCACCGCCAAAAGCGTAATCATCCACCTGGTTATGTTTGTAGGTGGTATAGTCGCGCAGATCGATCAGGTTCACTTCCACCACTTTTTTCTCAATGGCACGCTTCAAAATACTGTGCTCAAAGGGGCTCTTCAGCAATTCGGGATGTATGGTGATAATATCGATACGCATCGAACAAAGGTACAAGATTTTGCTATTAGATTAACAGCCTTGATTAGTGATTGGTGCTTAGTGATTAGAAAACAGCCACTAAGCACCAATCACTATCCACTAATCACTTTGGCTGTTCCGGCTGTTCTGTGTAACTTGCGGCTCCAATCAAAAAACACATGCAAAAAAAGATCTTATTACTCGGCTCCGGCGAATTAGGTAAAGAACTGGTAATTGCTCTACAGCGTCTCGGGCAACACGTAATTGCGGTTGACAGTTACGCAGGTGCTCCTGCCATGCAGGTCGCGCATGAGTTTGAAGTAATAAACATGCTTGACGGCGATGCACTCGATAAGATCGTGGCCAAACATAAACCTGATCTTGTGGTTCCGGAGATCGAGGCCATACGCACCGAACGTTTTTACGATTACGAAAAACAAGGAATTACCGTTGTACCCAGCGCCAAAGCGGCAAATTTCACAATGAATCGCAAGGCCATCCGCGATCTTGCCGCCAAAGAATTAGGACTTCGCACAGCCAAATACAAATACGCCACTACACTCGAAGGTTTCACTAAAGCCGTGGAGGAAATTGGCATTCCTTGCGTAGTAAAACCGCTCATGAGCAGCAGCGGAAAAGGACAAAGCGTAGTAAAAACAAAAGAAGATATCTCCAAATCGTGGAACTACGCCATGGAAGGCAGCCGCGGCGATTACAAGGAAGTGATCATTGAGGAATTCATCAAATTCAATTCAGAAATAACCTTGCTCACGGTCACACAAAAAAGCGGGAATACTTTGTTTTGTCCGCCCATTGGTCACCGCCAGGAGCGCGGCGATTACCAGGAAAGCTGGCAGCCCTGCGCCATCAGTAGTACTGATCTGAAAGACGCGCAGGATATGGCCGCCAAGGTTACAAAGGCGCTAACCGGATCCGGCATCTGGGGTGTTGAGTTCTTTCTTACAGATAAAGGCGTTTATTTTTCGGAGCTATCGCCTCGCCCGCACGACACCGGCATGGTGACACTTGCGGGAACACAAAATTTGAGTGAATTTGAATTGCACGCCCGTGCTATTTTAGGTATGCCCATTCCTGAAATTACACTAGAGAGAACCGGCGCTTCGGCTGTGGTGCTTGCTACCGCCGAAGGGAAAAACCCTGTTTATTCAGGCGTAAACGAGGTTCTGACCGAAAAATTGAGCGATGTTCGTGTATTCAATAAGCCCACAACGCGTCCATATAGAAGTATGGCGGTTGTTTTAGCTTACGACAAGGTTGGAACTGACCCGAACTCAGTGAAAGAGAGGGCGATAAAATTGGCCGCGAAGGTCAAAGTTAATCCTTCCTGAAATTCCCGGTTTATCTAGCCTTAATTCCTTAAAAAGGTCAGCATCTTTTCAACGCTTACTTTAGCGTCGCCGTAAAGCATTTCAGAGTTTTGCTTATAAAATAATGGATTGTCTTCTCCGGAATAACCTGCCGACATGGAGCGCTTCATGATAATTACTTTTTCTGCTTTCCATGCTTCAATTACCGGCATACCATAAATTGAACATCCTGGATCGTCTTGTGCACTTGGATTTACAACATCGTTTGCGCCAATTACCATCACCACATCTGTATCAGGCATGTCTTCGTTGATCTCATCCATTTCCAAAACAATATCGTAGGATACATTCGCTTCCGCTAATAACACATTCATGTGTCCCGGTAAACGTCCTGCAACAGGATGAATTGCGAACCTGACCTTTTTACCTGCCTTTTGCAATACCTGAACCATTTCGTGAATAGGATACTGCGCTTTTGCAACCGCCATACCATAACCCGGAACGATCACTACAGATTTTGCCTCTTTTAATAAGCCTGCAACTTCTTCGTGATTCAACGCTGTTACTTCTCCTTCCATTGCTTTTTTCTCACCTGTTCTGGTTCCCAAACTTGCACTTGCAAATATTACCGAGAAGAAAGAACGATTCATAGCCTCACACATGTGCATTGAAAGTATAGCACCGGAACTTCCTACCAAAGCGCCCGTAACAATTAAAAGATCGTTACCTAACATAAAACCGGCTGCTGCTGCTGCCCAGCCGGAATAAGAGTTAAGCATAGAAACTACCACCGGCATATCTCCGCCGCCAATTGCCATCACTAACACAATTCCGATAAAAGAAGCAATGGCTGTCATGATACCCAGATAAAGCATGCCTTCTGTACCTTCTGCTTTGCAGAAGAAAAAGCCCATGACAACACAAGCCAGAAGTAATATTAAATTCATCATTTGAAGTCCGGCAAAACTCCAGGGTTTAGAAGGGATCTTGCCATCCAGTTTTCCCCAGGCAACGATAGAGCCTGTGAACGTAATGGCTCCGATAAAGATTCCTGCAAAAACCTCTATTAAGTGGATCTTATGCTCTGCGCCCGATAAAGCTTGGGTACTTGGATCGAGATAAGAACCAACACCCACTAATACCGCGGCTAATCCCACAAAACTGTGAAGGATCGCAACTAATTGTGGCATGGCTGTCATTTCAACTTTCCTGGCGAGCAGAATTCCAATAACAGATGCAACGGCAATTGCGGATATAATGTAGACATGGCCTTCTACACCTTGCCCTAAAACAGTTGCGAAGATCGCGATGATCATTCCGACAATTCCATAAAGAACACCGCGTTTTGCAGATTCCTGGGAAGATAATCCGCTCAAACTTAAAATAAACAGGATACTTGCAAATAAGTATGCCGCTGTTTGTATTTCCTTAGCTATAAAAATCATAATTTAACTCCCTTTCTTATTTTATTTTTTTGTGCCGTTGAACCGACAGCTAGTTATTTTTTAAACATTTTCAACATACGATGCGTAACCACAAATCCTCCAACAATATTGATACTCGCGATCAAAATTCCTACAGAGGCCAGAATTGTCATGATATTACCTATGTCGTTCTTAGTTTGCAGCAACCCACCAACTACGATGATGCCGCTAATGGCATTAGTAACCGCCATAAGTGGGGTGTGTAAAGCGTGAGATACATTGCTGATCACTTGCCATCCGACAAAAATAGCCAACACAAATACAGTGAAGTGCTGGATAAAAGCAGGAGGCGCAAATGCACCCACTAAAAGCAGCAATCCTCCAACAACTGCGATGCTGATAGCTGATGCTACTGCTTTTTTCTTCGCGATCGCTTCATCGGATGCCTTTGTTTCCTCGGCTGTGGGCGCGACAACTTTTTTAGCGCCGCCGCCGGCAGTAGGGCTCACTTGTAAAGGAGCAGGAGGCCAGTTGATCTTTCCGTTATGTGTTACCATTGCACGGGACACAACGGCATCTTCCATGTCAATTTTCCATTTCTCAGCTTTGCCCATGTCATCTAACAAGTGGCATAAGTTGTTTCCATATAATTGAGAGGCCTGGTTTGGTAATTGATCTAATTTACCAACTATAACAACGCCGTTATCTGTTGTGTAAACTTCTCCGTTTTTGGTTAAAGCACAGTTCCCGCCTGAAGATGCTGCGAGATCCACCACAACAGAACCCGGTTTCATAGCCGCCACGTGATAGTCTAACCATAATTTAGGAGCTTGCCTACCCGGAATTTGCGCCGTTGTAATTACGATATCAACTTCCTTGGCTTGTTCTAAAAATAATTTCATCTCTGCTTCGATGAATTCTTTACTCATTTCCTTTGAGTAACCCGAAGCAGTAGCGCCATCCTCATTAATTTCTACCGTAAGGAATTGGGCGCCCATTGATTCGATTTGTTCCGCCACTTCTTTACGGGTATCGAAAGCTCTTACGATCGCGCCCAAAGAATTTGCTGCTCCAATAGAAGCTAATCCCGCAACACCGGCGCCGATCACTAATACTTTTGCAGGTTCAACTTTTCCCGCGGCGGTTATCTGTCCGTTTAAAAATCTTCCGAAGTGATAGGAGCCTTCAATTACAGCACGGTAGCCCGCTATGTTCGCCATTGAAGAAAGTACGTCCATTTTCTGCGCCCTCGAGATGCGGGGAATCGCGTCCATCGCAACAGCGTTCACTTTTTGTTCTGCCAATATTTTTAAAAGATCCGGGTTTTGCGCTGGCCATAAATAGCTTAGCAATACCAAACCTTCACGCATCATTTTAACCTCTTCTACAGACGGTTCTTTTACTTTTAATACGATATCTGATTTGCCGTATATATCGGCGGCTGTTTGAACGATCTTAGCGCCGGCTTCTTCAAAATCTTTATCTGAAAAATTTGCCTTGGTGCCCGCGTTGTGTTGAATGTAAACTTCAAAGCCCTGCTTTTGCAGTCTTTTGACAGTTTTAGGGGTGGCGGCAACTCTTAGTTCTTTTGGAGAGATCTCCGCTGGGATTCCAACTTTCATATGTGCTTGTTTGCTAGTGATTTTTAGAGTAGCAAATAACGCTAAAAAATGATAAAAAGGCAAATAAAATCAGCTCTGTATTTCGCTAATCCTCAACAGCGTAAATTGCGGATGGTTTATTTAGTGGCTTTTCGGCGGGGCTAAAAAACCTTTCGGAGATTTAGTTGCCGAATTAAAGAAATGGAGTAGTTTTATAAGCGGATGGACTATATACTCATTTGCCTCGTTTCCCTTATTGGGTCGGGACTAACTCTATTCTCCGGCTTTGGCTTAGGAACCTTACTTACGCCTGTCTTCGCCATCTTTTTTCCCATTGAGTTGGCCATTGGTATGACCGCTGTAGTACATTTTCTCAACAATCTCTTTAAACTAATTTTACTTGGGAAGCATGCTGATAAAAATATTGCTTTACGTTTTGGTATTCCATCCCTTATAGCGGCTTTCCTGGGCGCCTGGTTGCTTACCCGTATCAGTGATATGTCGCCGCTCTACTCGTACTCTCTAAACGAAAAGATATTTGAGATCACGCCCGTAAAATTGGTGATCGCGCTTCTGCTGGTGTTTTTCGCATTGGCCGAAGTACTTCCTTTCCTCTCTAAACTATCGTTTAAAAAAGAACATTTTGTTATTGGCGGACTTGTTAGTGGTTTCTTCGGCGGGCTTTCAGGTAACCAAGGCGCTCTGCGAAGCGCCTTTTTGGTAAAAGCTAATTTAAGTAAAGAGCAATTCATTGCAACAGGAGTTATTATTGCTTGCATGGTGGATGTTTCGAGGCTTGTTGCTTATAACAAACTGGAATCGTTTCGTGATTCAGAAGTAAATTATGGTTTGATAGGAGCTTCCGTACTTTGCGCCTTTGCAGGTGCCTATCTCGGAAACAAGTTCATCAAAAAAGTGACGATCTCCTTCATTCAAAAGCTTGTCACTGCCATGTTACTTATTTTTGCCATACTTTTAGGTGCAGGAATACTTTAGTGAAACGCCAATACATCAAATATCTCATTCTTGCCGCGCTGGCCATTTATATTCCCTTGGAAACATTACAGCACCAGGACTTCGATATTTTCCTGCTCGCTTCGAAAGATTACCTGCAAGGCGGGAATATTTTTGCCCATAGCTACGAAGACGGGTTTCATTTTTTCTATAGTCCGCTTTTTGCTGCTGTGCTGATCCCGTTTACTTATTTACCTGTTTATGTGAGTCGCATACTTTGGCTTATCTTAAACGTTTGCGCGTTTTTGCGTGTTTTCTCATTGGTAAAAAGCTATTTGGATCTCGATTCTTTCACACAAAAGCAAAAAAATCTTTTCAATTTCCTGGGTGTTTTGTTTTCTGCCAAGCTGATCCTCGATAATTTTCATAACGGACAAATGACCATTTTCATGTTGCTCTTCATGCTGGAAGGATGGAGATTGATAAAGTCAGGAAAAGGGATCTGGGGCGCGGCACTGATCGCGCTTGGGATCAATTTTAAGTTTTTGCCGCTGGTGATGTTGCCTTACCTCTTTTACAATAAACAGATCAAAGCCTGTTTTTACGTGTTGGGCTGGTATGTGATCTTTCTTTTTCTTCCGGCTATCGTTCACGGTTGGGAGCACAATCAAACGCTTATCAGATCCTGGTTGGGAGAAGTAAATCCTTCGAACGCCCGGCATGTGATCGATACAGACGAAACAACACTTAACGGACTCAGCACTTATCTGCCAACTTTACTGATGGAAAAAGTTCCCGATCCGCATGCCTTAGAACTCAAAAGAAACATTGCCAACCTGGACGCTAAAACAGTTGGCATGATCATTAATGTGGTCAGGCTTGTGCTGGTAGCTTTCATGCTTTATTTTTTGAGGCGGCGGATCTTTGCTCCGCCACCAAACAAAACACACGAGTTATGGGAATTGAGCTATGTATTTTGCCTGATCCCGCTCATTTTTCCACATCAACAACACTACGCATTCTTTATGATGTTCCCCGCTTCACTCTACCTGATCTGTCACTGCTTTAAAAATTACCGCCGTCCGAAACAAGTCCCCACAGGGATTTGGGTCTGCCTGGCTCTCATCTTCCTGTTAACCAATGCCCACCTGCTTTTGGGCGAGTTCAATAAGTATTATGATCATTATAAGATAATTACCTATGGCGGGCTCCTCCTGCTGGGCCTCCTGGCCGTCCTTAAACCCGCAGGGGAAATAAGCGAAAAATAACTATTTTTGTTAGCCTCTTTAAAAAGGAAGATCATGGGAAGGATATTTGAAAAACGTAAACACACGATGTTCGCCCGCTTTGCCAAAATGGCCAAGGCGTTCACCAAAATTGGAAAAGATATTGCCATTGCCGTTAAACTGGGCGGCCCTAATCCCGATGCAAATCCACGTTTACGCGCCGTAATACAGAACTCGCGCGCCATCAATATGCCCAAGGCGAATGTGGATGCCGCTATCAAACGCGCTTCGGATAAAGATACCGCCCACTACGAAGAAGTAATTTATGAAGGATACGCCCCACATGGCGTTCCTCTTTTAATAGAGTGTACTACTGATAATCCCACGCGTACTGTTGCCAATGTGCGCATGCATTTTAATCGCTGCAACGGACAATTAGGAACTAATGGTTCGGTAAGTTTTATGTTTGATCGTAAAGCGCTTTTTAAAGTTGCCTCCGCAGGACTGAACCGTGAAGAAATTGAATTTGAATTGATCGATCACGGGGGAGAAGAATTTACCTGGGACGATGAGACCGGAGAATTGATCATTCAAACCCCCTTTGTTGAATTCGGAAACATGCAAAAAGGCCTCGAGGATAAAAAGATAGAAATAAAAGAAAGCTCGAAAGTATTCATACCTACAACTTCCACTAAACTTAACGATGAGCAGGAGGCCGAAGTACAGGCCCTGATCGATAAATTGGAAGATGATGATGACATAGTTGCGGTGTACCACAACGCGCAGTAAGATCGTTCTATGAAATGGAAATTAAAGCCGCAGCCTGATGCGGATCATATAATAAAACTGGCCAGCGTGCTCAATGCGGATCGCGTGAGCGCCACTTTGTTATTGCAGCGCGGCGTCACCGATTTCGATTCCGCCAAAGATTTTTTTCGCCCATCCTTAACTCTGTTGCACGATCCTTTTTTAATGAAGGATATGGATAAGGGAGTTGAACGCGTTCTGAAAGCCATTGAGGAAAAAGAAAAGATCCTCGTTTACGGAGATTATGATGTAGACGGAACAACAAGCGTAGCTTTATTTTACAGTTATTTAAAGTCGGTTGGCGCGGAGGCCGGTTATTATATTCCCGATCGTTACGGGGAGGGATATGGAATTTCATTTAAGGGAATTGATTTTGCTAAGGAGAATGGTTACTCACTGGTTGTGAGTCTCGATTGCGGTATTAAAGCCAATGAGAAGATCGATTACGCGAATGGCAAAGGAGTTGATTTTATTATATGTGATCACCATTTGCCCGGTGATGAAATTCCAAAGGCCTACGCGGTACTGGATCCTAAAAGAAAAGATTGCCTTTATCCCTACAAAGAGCTTTCGGGTTGCGGTGTAGGTTTTAAGTTAGCGCAAGCCATTCAGCAAACTTTAAAAAAGCCTTTTGAAGAATTAAAGAGCTACATGGACCTGGTGGCGATCAGCATTGCCGCCGATATTGTTCCGGTGACCGGAGAGAACCGCGTGCTTTGCTATTTTGGCCTGCAGGAAGTAAATAAAATGTTACGCCCGGGTATTAAGGCGCTGTATCAACTCAATAATTTAAAAAAAGAACTTACGGTTACCGATCTTGTTTTTGTGATCGCGCCACGCATCAATGCGGCCGGTCGTATTGATCACGCCATGCGTGCGGCAGAACTTTTGCTAAGTGATAATATTGCCGAAGCTGAAAAATTCGCGGGCGGCATCAATCAAACCAACACAAACCGCAAGGAGATAGACCAGGGCATGACGGCCCAGGCTTTGGAAATGATTGACTCAGATCTTGAACTGATCAATAAAAAAACAACCGTTATCTATAACGAAAGCTGGCACAAAGGCGTGGTTGGTATCGTTGCTTCCCGTTTGATCGAAAAATATTATCGTCCCACGATCGTACTTACAAAATCGGATGGTGTTTTAACGGGCTCTGCACGCTCGGTGAAAAATTTTGATGTACACAGCGCTATCGAAGCCTGCTCAGATCTTTTAGAACAATTTGGTGGTCATCGACACGCCGCAGGTTTAACCATGAAGCCGGAGAATTTTGAAACCTTCGTGATCCGCTTCGAAGAAGAGGTGTCCAAGACCATCACGGAAGATGATCTTATCCCGGAAATTGATGTGGATGCCAAGATCCATTTCAACGAGATCAGCCCGCGTTTCTTTTCCATTTTGAAACAATTCGCTCCTCATGGTCCCGGCAATATGACTCCCGTATTCGTCACCGACAATATCATGGATACCGGCTGGGCCCGCGTGGTTGGCAACAATCATCTGAAACTGGAATTATATCAACCTGATAACCCAACCATCAAATTCAACGCCATCGCTTTCGATAAGGGAGACTTTCTACCTTTCTTTCAGAAGAAACTGCCGTTGAATGTTTGCTATACCGTGGCAGAAAACCACTATAACGGTAATACCTCTTTACAATTAGTGGTGAGAGACATTCAACTTAGTTAATTGCTTTTATCGCACAGCCATCGGCAGATCTTTCGGCGCTTTCACGCTGTAAGAGAAATTAATATGTTTGGTATCTTTCGATTTGATGCTGAGCCTCCAGGTAAGCGCACCGGTTGATTCATTATAACCCGCTCCCGATAACTCATCTTTTGTTATCGTGATCTGCTTAGAGTGATTTAGCGGTAATTGATCTACAACCTGCACCTCAATTGATTTCGAGTTTCCGTTCTTTACCACTATTTCATAGCCAAAGGAATATATTTTGTCATCGTTCAGTATTTTTTCCTTGATCTTATCTTTTTGCTTGTAACGTTTAACCACCACGTTGTCGTCCTTGCCGAGCGTCAGGTCCAGCGTATCATTGGCTACGGCCGGGTTAATATAACTTTGTCCGATATAGGTTCCATTGTAAAAAATACTCGCTTTGCCGGCCAACAGGTTCAGATCTTCCCAACCGGTAACACGCGCAAGCAAGTAAGCATTTACGTCGGCCTTAGGCACAACTTTATACATGTACTTCGTATTTAGATCTTTTTGCAAAACAGCAACCGTATGTTTTTTATTATCGGATGCTATCGAGTAAGGGAGTTTGATCTCAAAAGTAGCCTGCACTTGCTGATCATCCATGGTCACAAATTCGTAAGCCTGCTGCGCTTCTTTATCAATGCTTAAAGTCATATCCGAATAAGTATCGCCTGTAGTTGTGGTGGTAGGTTTTGGTTCCCCATTAAAGTTTTTCTGGTTGTAACGGTCGGCATGTTTAAGTTTTAATTCGTCAATATACCAGGTATTAAGTTGGGGGGCCTGCAAATTAGCTTGCGGATTGCCTGTTGAAAGAACGAGTTTTACATTGCTCCAATCGATACCGGTTTGCTGGTGCACAAGACCTTTGTAGGTAAGTTTCACCGACGACTCAACGCCTTCGGTGCGCAAGTCGTACATAGGTTCCCATCCTGCTGTAGTTACATAGTAATTAATGGTAAGATTCGCCAAAACAGGCGCATCGCATAGCAGGCTAACAACCACGCGGTGATTAGCTTTATAATTGGCATTGTAATTATCATCCCCCAGATCGGTCTGTATGCCGTTCAAGCGATTTTGCAAACCTTGTTTGCTTTCCTGCAATTTTGCAGTTTCCTTTTTCAGGGCATGCATTTCAGTATAGATCAGGGTTAGTTTTTCTTTTAAATAGGTAAGTCCATCCTTTAAAAAAGCCAGGGAGTCCTTCCGTGAATCTCCTTTGTATAAACGATAATTGAGCAATACGTTCTTTTCTATGCTTAAAACTTCATTCTTATAGGCTATGTCTTCCAGCTTGTAAGCTATCAGTCCGATCGAATCATTGATCTGTTTGATGAGTTTAACGTATTTCAGATCGGTTGGATTCTTTAATTTCTCAAGTTCAGGCATTTTATCGCCATACTCGGTTTCGGTAATTATAAAATTTCCGTTTCCGCCGGCCTGTATGCTGGATGGGCTGATCCCGTCTTCCAGCGATTCGAAGATGATCTTATTTTCTCCGGCAACCAGGGCAACAGGCGCGGTTCGGAAGATCTGTGCGCCACTATTATAGACCACCACTTTCTCGGGCTTGCTTTTAACGTTTTTTTCTGCCTCTCCACCTTTCAGGGTAAAAAAAGAGCCAATAAATAAAGGGATGTAAATGAGCGTTTTCATAGGGTTTGTTTTTAGTTTTATATGTAGATAGCATTTAAAGGGAAATTCCATAAAATTCCGTATTTTTATATGGTAATTCCCATTGAAAAAACACAAAGAAAATAGCGAACTAACCGACCTGGAGCTTCTGGCCCTTTACCGCGATACGCGCAATAAAGAGCATGTGGGTGTTTTGTACAAACGCTATTCGCACCTGGTATTCGGTCTTTGTATGAAGTATTTCAAGGACGAGGACCAGGCCTACGACGCCGTTACCAATATTTTCACGAAACTTTTTGATGATCTGCTTAAGCATAAAGTAGATTTTTTCAAAAGCTGGCTCTATACTTATAGCAAGAACCACTGTTTGATGGTGCTTCGATCTGCCAAAACCGCTCTTCGTAAATCGCTGGATTACAGCAGTGATATGAAAGTTATTATGGAAAACAGCGAGGAAGAGCATCATAAAGCAAACAAGCGCGAAGAGGAATACGCCCTGCTGGAAAAAGCCCTCGGCGACTTGAGTGATGAGCAACGATTGTGCGTGGAATTATTTTATCTGAAAGATAAAAGCTACGCCCAGATCGTGGAAGTAACCGGATATGACCTGAATAAGGTTAAGAGTTATATCCAGAACGGAAAACGCAACCTTAAAATTATGCTTGAACAAAGCAATGGACAACAAGGACAAACATAACATATTCAGCAAGGAGGAATTCTTTAAGTCGATCGACGAGAAGAAGTCGCTGCCTGCCGGAGCCGACGATTTTGACAAGGAGGCTTTGGAAGGACTTGCTATGGTTACCGATAGAAAGAAGCTTGATTCGCTGAACGATTCTCTAGACGAGGTTTTGAGGCTTGAGGCCGCCAAAGCACGTAAAAAGAAAACCATTTATTTTTTGTCGGTAGCCGCTTCTTTAGTGCTTATCGTTGGGCTTTTCTTTATTATGAAGGAAAACACACTTAATAAGGAAGCCGATAGCCTGGCCATCAACAATCCGGAAAAAACCGAAAGTGTTAAACAGGTAGGTGAAAGCATGGCAACTGTTACAGAAGAAAAAGCTCCTGCTCCACCTTCTGATATGATCTCTGCTGCTGAAGTAAAAAGCAAAGAGGTTTTAGAAGATACGAAGTCGCAAAAGGACGAAAGTGGCCTGGATAATACAGTTGCTTCGGGTGCGGCGATCTCTGTTCCCGCCGAAGAAGTTGCTGAGAATAAAGTTACTCTTTCGATGAATGAGAAGGCCAACACTAAGGAAGTAGCGGCCGATCGTTTGGATGCCAACCAGGAGGGTAAATCGGGTGCTAAACCCGGCAAGGGTGATGTCTCTTTCGGAAATACAGAAAAACTGAAAAAAGAAGAAGCCCAAAAAAGGGATGAAGATGTGGCGTACAAAAAAACGCTTGAGGAAGACGAGAAGAAGAAAAAAATGTATTACGAGACCAATACCATTTGGGTAAGTGATAAGGACGCCAAGGAAAGTGATAAGCTGAAACAAAAAAGCCTTGCAAAATCAGAGGCGAAGCCTTCTGCCACCTCTACCGGTGATAACCGTAACCAGCCCGTAAATGTGGTTACCACAACCAACACGGCTCCTGTACAAACACAAGACCAGGAAGTGACGGTTAGCGGCAAATTGATGGACGATCAAAGCAAGGTAGATGATGCCCCCGCTAAGAATGCAGAACTGCAATCGACGAGCCAGCCTGTTACGAAAAAGGTAACGCAAGGCCCATTCTCCAAAAAACACCGTTCCAAGACAAGAAAAATAAAGGCCTCTTTTGGCAGTGAACCTAAGACCGATAAGAAAGAGCCCGATGCCGTTGAAAAAGAAAGGGCCGGTTACGCATCCTATGAACAGAGTGGCACCCGTGATCTTAAATCGCCCGAATTCATTGGCGGAAAAGAAGCTTTGCAGGAGTATGTAAAAGGTAATTTAACGATATCAGAGCCGTCGAAGACCGGAACCATTGTGTCGGAATTTACTATTAAGCCCGACGGCAGTGTGGATACGGGCAGTGTAAAGGTCACTACCCCCATCAAAAAATGTGACCCTTGTAACGAGGACGTTAAGCGTATGGTGAAGAAAATGCCCAAATGGCAGCCCGCGCGCGAGAACGGCAAGAGCAAGGAGTACCGCCAGAAACTTTCGGTTGATTATGACGCCGAAATGATGAAAAAATAGGCTTCCGCTATTAACAGTGGCCTGTAAATAACCATACCCCGAAGGACGTTAAAGCCCCTTCCTAAAAATTTATTTTTGAATATGCGCTTTTTGCGGGGATACATATTGCCTTTTTCGTTCCTTTTCCTGGTGGCTTGCCACCCAGGGAAAGATACAGCCTCTTCAAATACATCGAATGAAGCCTCTAAAAGCGTAATGACCAAATACTCCGGGATCATTGGGATCCCCGAAAAAGAACTCAATAAAAAACTGGTGTACTTTGTGGATTCGTGGTATGGTGCTCCCTACAAATGGGGCGGCGGCGAAAAGAGTGGCGTTGATTGCTCGCACCTGGTTTGTCGCGTATACAAAGACGTATACAACAAAAAGATAGCAGGCACGGCCAACGATCTCGAAAAAATGAGCAGCAATGTAAAAGAAAGCAAATTGAAAGAAGGCGACCTTGTGTTCTTTAAAATAGAAAGCGAAAAGATCTCACATGTGGGTGTTTACATTGCCAACAATAAATTCGTACATGCCTCGGTAAAAAAAGGAGTGATCATAAACAGCCTAGAAGATAAATACTACAAGAAATATTTTTACTCCGGAGGAAGAATACAATGATAAAAATGACCATCCCCGCAACCACGCGCTTAAGTATTGTTAAAAGCATCCTGTCACTGTTCCTGATCGCAACCGTAGCCTGCACCTGGCCGCTTTGGTCGGCAGATCGTTATTATCCGGTGTTTCCTGGGCTTGCGTTTTTATCTTCCGTAAATATGATCGTTGCGTATGCTATACCGGCTTTACTGATCATCAGTCTCGTTCTGGCTTTCCTGCTTCGCAATCCGCGTTTCTTTATTTTTCTTGCCACGGTTTTATGTGTTAGTCTGCTTTTGCTTGATTCAGGTCGCCTTCAATACTGGTTCTATTTTTATTTCTTATTACTGGTTGTATTGCTTGGATACAACTGGAGGGTAGACAGCATTCATCATTACACCTCAACTTTCAACGCTGTTAAAGTTGTTCTCGTCTTGGTCTATCTCCTTGCCGCCCTTCAGCATTTTCGCGCCGATTTCATTCATGTTCAATGGCCCGCCTTCATCAAGCCATTTGAAAGATTCTGGACGCCTGAGCAGTGCGCCTATCTTTTAAAGATCGCTTATGTTATTCCGGCATTGGAGTTATTTGTTTCCGTGTCTTTATTTTTCGGAGGAGCAAAGATCGCAGGCATCAGCTTTTCGATCCTATTTCATGTTTTTTCATTGATCGTTATTTTCCTTCAGCCGCAAATTGAGATTGCAGTGGTGCTCTGGCATTTTTGCATGATACTTTTGGTGCTGTTCGTGTTCGGCGGTTCTACCACCACACAAAAAAATTACTCCTTCGCGTTCGGACTCTACCCCGTTTGCATGATCCTGCTTTTCGGATTAGCGCTGCCTTTCTACTGTTACTTCAATGATAAACCCATGAAGAACAGGATCGATCTCATGCAATCGAATAACGCCGTACAATACATTTACCTCACCGAAGAAAGCCGGGACAAACTTCCGCTCTATATCCAGAGCTTTGCCATGCAAAAAGAAAATGAATTCTATAAACTGAATATAACTGCCTGGGGCCTTCACGAAACAAAAACAAAGCAGGTGTTAGGCAGCGCGCATTTAATGAAACTTACTTCTGATCTTAACACCAATTACGGAGCCGATGCATTGGTAGCGGTTCCGATAACAGAAAACACAAGCGGCGTTATCGCCTTAAAATAACTCGCGGGGAATTTTACAAACCGGGATAGAATTCATTTTGTGCCGGTTGGCACGATGCCTGTCCTTATAGATCTTCATCACTTCCTTCTCACGCGCTGTATAAGTTTTTTCGTCGGCATTATTTTCCAAAGCTCTCATCGCCCACTCCAACTCATCATAAGTGGCGCCGATCTGGTCCTCATCTGTTCTTCCATCGGCAAAAAGTCCGTCGGTAGGCCTTGCCTGTAAAATACTTTCTACTACACCGGCTTCTTTTGCCAACGCATAAACTTCGCTTTTCATTAGGTCGGCGATCGGGCTTATATCCACGCCGCCATCTCCATACTTTGTAAAAAATCCCACTCCGAAATCTTCTATTTTATTCCCGGTACCTGCTACTAACATGCGGTAATGCGAAGCGTATGCGTACAAAGTTAACATGCGTAAGCGCGAGCGTGTATTGGCCATGGTTAAAAAATCCTGGATCTTCTCAGGGAATTCGTTTTCTATTTTTTCAAAGATGGGTGTAAGGTCCTGTACTTCGGAAGAAACATTCGGAAAATTCTTTTTCAGCCAGATCATGTGTTCCAGGGCCCGGTCTACCTCAGGTTTGTGTTGCCGGATCGGCATTTTTAAAACCACAACCGACTTGCCGGTCATAGCGCAAAGGGTAGAAGTAAGGGCAGAATCAATGCCTCCAGAGATACCGATCACAAAGCCGTTGGTTCCCGACTTAGCCGAATAGTCTTTCAACCAATTAACGATATGCTGTATGATCTCTTTCTTTTTCATATAAATAAAAAACCCCGAGGCCAGGCTCGGGGTTAAAATTACAAAGATCTTTTTAGAACATAATGCCTACGGTAAGTACTACCTGGCGCAGCTTGGTTCCGTTAGGGAACTCGCTGTATGGATTGGCACCATTTGTGGCGGTAGCACGTAATAAGCTGTACGTATCTTTATTGGTATAGTTCATAATGCCATGCCTGTACTGAATGCTGGCAGTGACAGCGGTAGATCCCGATAAACGGAACTCAAGGCCGCCACCCACGTGAGCGCCCGCGTTGAAAGCATTTACCTCATTACCCAATTTGTTCTTCACATCCTCCTCTTTGGTGGTTGTGGTTGTAACAGTACCGGAAGTAGTGGTTACGTCATACTTCACGTGATCATCAGCTTTCGCGCTTGTTTTAACGAACAGGTCGCCGCCTATATCACCGAAATAAGTAATTCCTCCCAACTCCTTTGTTTTTAATTTAAAAGCGATAGGAATGTGCAGGTAACCCGTCCTGTAATTACGCTTAAGCAGTTGATAGGTGTTTGCTTTATTGGCTGCAACATCCATGTTAGCCTGTGAAGTAGGACTATTTGCGTCGTTAGGGCTAACAGCGAGGATCGCGTCATCTTTATAGTAATAACCCGCTGTATCAGTACTGTATTTTACTTTTCCGCCCGCCCCGGTGTACTCGAGACCGGTGCTGAACCAGATCACATCTGTTAACTTAAAATCAACTGCAAGACCGATACCCATTTTAATAACAGAACCGTCCTTTGCCATTTTTTTAGCATTATCGGGGGTTAACCAGTTCATAGACGGACTGATAGTGATCCCCATTTTTACCTTTTTATCGTCCTGGGCCACTAAACTGGAAGCCACAAAACCGATGATAAATAAAGAGTAAACTAATTTTTTCATACGTTTATTTTTTGAATTTTTGCAGAACAAAGATAGACCGATTTATCAAATGAAAAAATTTTTTAATGGCTACCTTTTTAGCCTTCTTGTCCTGGCTCTATTCACGGGGTGCGGTTTCGACAGGCTTAAAGAGGTAGATCTGTCGGAGGTGAAGGCGGAACCGGTTAAATTGCTAAGGCTTGAACAGGACATTTTCAATACTGAGCCAGATTCTTTTGCGGTTACAGCCAAAAAAATGCGTGAAAAATACCATGATTTCTATAACAGTTTTATTTTCAACATAGTTAATCATGGCGAAGAGCGTGACTCGGTATACAAAGCCCTGAAACTTTTTGTGACAGATCCTGATATGAAGGAGGTCTACAAAATGGTGAACACAACTTATCCGGAAAGCGAAATAAAGCGGATCGAAGATGAACTCACAAATAGTATTTCCTATTTTAAATATCATTTCCCGAAAGCCGAAAGCCCCAAACAGTTTGTGAGTTTTATCTCCGGCTTTAATTATCCCATTACTACAACCGATACTACTTTAGGCATCAGTCTCGATATGTATATGGGTGCCGAAAATAAATACTATCAAATGCTGCAATGGCCCCGCTATAAAGTGCACTTTTTAAATAAAGACCAGGTGGTACCTGATGCCATGCGCTGGTGGATCATTCATTGTTTCGATAAAAGTGAACCTATAAACAACCTGCTTAACCACATGATCTTTCACGGCAAGATGTATTATGCTCTTGATGCCGTTCTTCCCTATACAGAAGATTCTGTTAAAATTCAGTATACCTCGAAGCAAATGGAGTATTACCTGCAATACAAAAAGAACCTCTGGGCACATTTTACAGAGAAGGACCGCTTATACAAGAACGACCTCAAAGAACTTGCTCCCTATGTTAGTGAGGGGCCTTTTACCGGCGTGATCAGCAAGGAATGTCCGCCGCGCATCGCTACTTATATAGGTTGGCAAATTGTACGCGCCTATATGAACAAACATCCGGAAGTAACTTTGCAGGAGCTAATGGAAGAAAAAGACGCACAGAAGATACTTATCAAATCAAAATTCAAACCCTAGCATGAAACAAACCGAAATAAATTTCAAGGTCAGCCTTGATGCCAATAACCTGCCCGTGCAGATAGACTGGACAGCGCCCGATGCGGGACAAAAAAGCAGCTGCAAAAGCATGATGGTGGCCCTGTGGGACGAAAAAGAGAATAACACCCTGCGCATTGATCTTTGGACGAAGACCATGAGTGTTGACGAGATGAAGAAATTCTACATCCAGAACATTTTAACGCTTAGCGATACGTATCTGAAAGCAACCAACGACGAGGCTACTACCGCCCTGGTAAAAGATTTTTTTTCGGAAGTGGGTAAAAAGCTCGGAGTATTGAAGTAATTTAGTAAAATGAATGTACGCGTAGGCTTTGGATTTGATGTGCACCCGCTGCAGGAAGGGAAAAAACTTTTCCTGGGTGGCGTTGAGATCCCTCACACAAAAGGTTGCGTGGGCCACAGCGATGCGGATGTTCTCATTCACGCTATTTGCGATGCTTTACTTGGCGCCGCCGGCATGCGCGATATCGGGCATCATTTTCCGAATACCGATCCAAAATACAAAGGCATTGACAGCAAATTACTTTTGCTTGAGGTAATAAAATTGATCGGTGCCAAAGGGTACAAAGTAGGGAACATCGATTGCACGCTTTGCGCGGAAGAACCCAAAATAAATCCGCATATCGATGCCATGAAAAAAGCGCTCGCACCCATTCTGCGGATCAGCATGGAAGATATATCCATCAAAGCCACTACCAATGAAAAACTAGGCTATGTGGGAAGAGAAGATGGAATGAACGCTTACGCGGTGGTGCTTATCTCGAAATAGATCAGGGAGGCATGGGGCCCCGGTAATTGATACAGGGCGCCGTATTCCATTCACAGGGACGATTGTAAATTACTTCTATCTTCTTTGCGCCATCACCTGTAACCGTAAACACCATATCAGGTGTGTTTACCCAGTTTTTCAGGCAATTGAGGTCTGCGGCATCATAATTTTCACTTCCCTTTTTATATTGTTTGGCAATATTGGCCACATACTTTTTGTCGTACTTACGTTCATCTACGATGCTGTACTCGCCCGGAGGCAAATAGAACATAAAAGCTCCTGAAGAATCGGTAACAAAAGTGGCTACCACCGGTTCTTTGAGATTGTTCTTGTTTCCTTTCCTCACAAAGAATTTTTTTCCGGCAAGGGGTTTTGGTTTACTGAGCGCGGCCTGTTCTTCAGGAGAGATCTCCGCACCTCCGCAATAAGAGGAGGTCTGCATCACTTTACCGCTCACCTGCATTTTATCATTGTAGCCGAAGCTCAAAAGACACAGTGCCAGAACGGGAATGAAGATTTGTTTTAACATGGCAAGTTTTTTAAAAATGGTGCGCCAAAAATAGATAGTTTTGCAATATAGCAATGACCGCTCAGCAAATAATTAAGTGGTATAAGGAAAACAAACGCGAACTGCCATGGCGCAATACCCGCGATCCTTACAGGGTTTGGTTATCCGAGATCATCCTTCAGCAAACGCGTGTTGCGCAGGGATTACCCTATTATGAAAAATTCGTAAAGGCTTTTCCTACAGTCTATGATCTGGCCAAAGCGCCGCAACAAAAAGTACTTAAGTTGTGGCAAGGGCTCGGCTATTATAGTCGCGCCCGTAACCTGCACGAAGCCGCAAAGTTTGTGGTGAAGGAGTGTAAAGGAATTTTTTCATCGGACTATGAGGATTTGAAGAAATTGAAGGGGGTTGGCGACTATACGGCCGCAGCCATTTCTTCTTTTTGCTTTGGCAAACCGCACGCGGTTGTGGATGGAAATGTGTTTCGGGTACTCTCAAGATTGTATGCGATAGATACGCCGATCAATTCAGGTCCGGGTAAAAAGCAATTCACACAATTAGCCAACGAGCTTTTGGATAAAAAAGATCCGGGTACTTTCAACCAGGCTATCATGGAATTTGGGGCGCAGTATTGCGTACCGGCAAATCCCGATTGTGGTAATTGCGTTTTAAAAAACAAGTGTCTTGTGGGCTCAACGGGTAAAGCATCCCAATTTCCGGTCAAGGCCGGCAAGACCAAGGTAAGGACGCGGCATTTCGAATACTTCTTTATTTCGGCCAAAGGCAAGACCTTTATCGAAAAAAGAGGTGCGGGCGATATCTGGCAGGGGCTTTACCAGGTACCTATGTTTGAGTTTCCCAAGAAAACTTCTAAAAAGTTAATTATCAATAGATTATATGCTGAATTTCCCAAAATAGGAGAGAAAGGGATTGAATTAAAGGCTGTTACGGGAATCCGAAAACACCAATTATCCCATCAGACAATTTTGGCAAGATTTTGGCAAATAAACCTAACAAGCAGTCAGAATTTGTATAATTACACTAAAATTGATCTTAAAAATCTCAAAAAGTACCCTTTCCCGGTGCTGATAGGCAACTATCTAAGGGAAATAACTATCTTTGAATAAAACCCACACAATATGAAAAAATCCTTGCTCTTTTTAGCCAGTCTTTTAGCCTTCAATCTAGTTCATTCTCAGGTATATATGGATAAGCAGGCTAAGTCGCATTTCCTGTCCAAATCCTCATTGGAAGACATCGAAGCGACCAACAAAACAAGTGTTTTTGTTTTGGATGCCAGCAGCGGGAATGTACAGGCTAAAGTGCAGATCAAGGCTTTTAAGTTCGCTTCTTCTTTCATGGAAGAACATTTCAATGAGAATTACATGGAAAGTGAGAAGTATCCGTTCGCCACTTTCAAGGGGAAAGTGAACGAAAAAGTGGACCTTACCAAGGATGGAGAGACCAAAGTTACCTGCACCGGTAAGCTCGAAATGCACGGTGTAACCCAGGATGCAACCCTGCCCGGAACCCTCACCGTAAAGGGTAGCGATATCACACTAACCTCCAATTTCAAGGTGAAACTTGCCGACTACAAAATAAAGGTCCCATCCCTCTATGTAAAGAACATTGCCGAGGAGATAGCCGTTGACCTTACGGCCGCCCTGCAAGCCTTTAAGAAATAGAAAAAAGCCGTTTTCTGATACGGATTCTTTTTTGTACATTCGTAAGCCAAATTTCGGGCTGTTTAGCAACAGTTCGGGAGAATCAAATAGTTATCAAAATTTAACGCGTCAACAGAACAAGGGGCATGAAAAAACTAGTACTCTTTTTAGTTGCATTATTCGCTGTAGTAGTTGAAGGCAGGGCTCAATGCCCTATCACCATTTCACCTGCGGCTCCTAGTACCTGTTCAGGTGTGCCCATCGTTTTAACGGCCAGCGCAGCGAACTCCTATACCTGGAGCGCTAACGCGGGAGGTGCCAATACAGCTACGGTTTCTGTAGCTCCATTGACAAATACAACGTATACTGTTACTGCTTTCACCGGCACCTGCTCTGCAACGGCCGTAGTTACTGTGAATGTAAACCCATTACCCATCGTAACCGTTAACTCAACTACACTTTGCGCCACTTACGCAGCTACACTTACTGCCGGCGGCGCTAACACCTATACCTGGAGCACCGGTGCGCAAGGCGCTAGCATCGTAATGAGCCCTCCTGCTACTACACAATACACTGTGGTAGGTGAAGATGCTAATGGCTGTATGAACTTTGCCGTTTCAACGGTTACTGTTCTTCCCACTCCTACCATCACTGTAAACTCTGACGCTATCTGCTCCGGCAGCACTATTCTTACCGCAACAAGTAACGCTACAACTTATACCTGGAGTACGAATGCCGGAAGTGTAAACACAAGTACTGTTAACGTCGTTCCCGCTTCTACCACGGTTTACACTATCACTGGTGGTTTTGCCAATACATGTACCGCTCAGGCAACCTCAACGGTTTATGTGAACTCGAGTACAGTTTCTATCACACCACCGGGTGGAACTTATTGTACCGATGTTCCTTATCAATTCACCGGTAACGCAAACCCGGGCCCGATCCTTTTCTGGCAATGGTACAGTACACCTTCTGCTAACGTAAACATTCAAAACCCTAATCAAAGCGGAACAAACATTACATTCTACCAGGCCGGAACTTACGTGCTCACCTGCATTGCAAATAATTCACTCGGTTGCAGGGACTCTGTTCTTTTCCCGGTATCTGTTACACAAACACCAACCGTTTCGGCAACACCTATTGCCCCTATCATTTGTTTAGGAGGGCCCGGTACAACCATGTTTTCCACAGTTACTCCTAATTTCGGTCCAACCACTTATACATGGTCTGGAACCGGTTTGATACAATACGCTAATGGAGACAGCGCGAACATCAATCCTACAAGCGCCGGTATTTACACTTACACATTGACTGGAACTCAAAATGGATGTATCTCTGAACCAACAACGATCACCGCAACGGTTAGCCCTGCTCCAACTCCCACTATCGTGGTAAGTAAGGATACCATTTGCGCAGGATCAACAACAACATTTACGGTACTTGGGCTTCCAACAGGCGTAAGTACATATACCTGGTCCGCCCCACAAACAGCAGGGCTTGGAACAAATTCAGGTTATTGGTCGTGGGGAACACCCGTCTTCAATGCCCCCTATGATACAACTTTCAACTACTTCACAAATTTCTATGTCCCCGGTTGTCCGGTATATCCAACTTACACAACCAACATAGTCGTTTTAGCCACCCCCATAGTCGATCCGGTCTCAGACACGGTCGATAATTGTAATAAGATGGGAGACAGTTTGCAGGTAACGAGTATTCCGCCTGTCAGTTCGGGTGTAACATTCACATGGACCCCGAGCACAGGACTTAGTTCTACTACCGGAAGTTCCGTTTTTGCGAACCCTGTCAATCCAATGTGGTATTACGTAACACCTTACTACAAAGGATGCCCCGGTCTTCGTGATTCGATTCGGATGCTTATTGGTGATACCACGTATGCCAAGATCGACGCGCAGTACTTGATAGTCTGTAAGGGCCAGCCGGATACGCTGGCAGGGTTGCCGATGCTGAATCAGCTTAACGGTACATATCAATATTATTGGCAGCCATCCATAGGGCCGAATGCGGGTACATCGATAAACACAACAGGCGATACGATCGTCATCAACCCGATCGCAACACAGATCTATACACTTACCGTTACGGGCGTCTGTGTGAAAAAACAAAAAACAGAGATCACTGTTTATGTAAATAACTGTCCCACTGTCGTACCAAGTTTCACAATGAACACGGATACTATTTGTGTTAACCACTGTATCTATTACGAAGATCTTACACACCAAACTGGCAACGTATTGCCATTGTTCTATCAGTGGGTGTTTATAGGAGGAACCCCTGTGGGCATCACCGGTCAATGGACCGTGCATACCGATACAGCTTATTATGCCGCTACCGATTCAACCCTAATTCCTAAGATCAAAGTTTGCTATAAGATCAACAGTTCACTCAACCCTAACGGAATGTTCCCGGTGATTCTTTATGTTTCACATGGTGTAGGAACCCCAACTGTAGCAGTATCGCACTCGGTGCAGGTTGATGCCGGACCTTTATCGAACGCCGGACCAAATGTTACTATTAATCTCGGCGACAGCACACAGTTGAACGGAACAGGTAGTACCGGTAATTTTGTGATCACACAGTATACCTGGTCGCCACCCGATTCTCTGCATTGCGATATACCACCATGGCCAACCAATTACTCATGTCCTAAGCCATGGGCCAATCCATCTGAGACCACCACGTATTTCTTAACTGTGAAGGATAAGAACGGCTGCGTGAGTACGGATAGTATGACGGTTTATGTGGATGTAAAATGTTTTGATCCTTTCATTCCTTCCGCATTCTCACCGAACAACGATGGGCATAACGATTTCCTGTATGTTCGCAGTAATTGTCTGAAGAACTTCCAGTTCATGGTATTCGATCGTTGGGGTGAAAAAGTATTTGAGACAACCACACTGAATTTTGGTTGGGACGGAACCTTCCGAGGAGAGCCTTGCAACGCCGGGGTGTTCATGTGGACATTAGAAGGGTTCCTCTCGAATGGAAAAGAGACAAAGAAACACGGAAGTACAACCATAATAAGATAGCATCATGAAAGCAGCGGTAAGGAAGATCGTTTTGGTTTGTGTGTTTTTGCAGGTAATTGCAGCCGTGAACCTTTTTGGACAGGATATCCATTTCTCTCAATACGGCGACGCGCCTGTATACCTGAACCCCGCACTGTGCGCGGTGAGTTACGATATGCGTTTTATCGCCAATTACAAGAGCCAATGGAAAAGCGTAGCCACCCCCTATAAAACATTTGGTGCCAGCGGCGAATTTGCCATGAAGCACAAAAAACTGAACCGTAAATCTTACTGGACCACCGGTTTCAACGCTTTCAATGATATTTCAGGTGCCGGCAATTTTAATTCGCTGCACATCGGTCTGATGCTGGGTACAGTTATTAAGTCGGGCCAGTTCGGTAAATTCTCAATGGCACTTTCAGGCGCTTTTGATCAGCGTTCTGTGAATTATTCAAAATTAACCTGGGACAGTCAGTACAATGGATATAAATACGATCCTTATTTATTGGGAGAGGTTGTTCCTACCAATAAGTTCATTTATGGTGATTTTGGCGCGGGCCTTAACTATCACTTTGCAAAAAGCGAACGTTATATCAGCGCGGCCGACGGGCACCGCTTCGACATTGGCTTAGCGGCTTATCACGTGAACGTTCCTTTCTATTCTTTTTACGGGAATACCGGCGAGAATTTAAAAATGCGTTATGTTCAGTATTCCAATTTCACCTTCGCGTTACCCGGGATACAATCTAACATCACACCTGCCTATGTGGTAATGTTACAGGGAACACAGGTGGAGATCATCGGAAGTCTTATGTTCCGTTATGTGATCGCCGATGCTTCTGTACACTCAGGCACCATCAAACCCGTTGCGATCTCTTTAGGCGCGGCTTACAGGATGCGTGACGCGTTCAGCCCGCAGGTATTGTTTGAATATGATAAATACGCTTTTGGTGTAAGTTACGATCTGAACCTTTCACCTCTTACACCTTTCAGTAAGACCTTGGGTAGTCTTGAAGTATGTCTGCGTTATAACTGGAACCCCGGTTACGGCGTTGGCGTAGGAAATACAACCGGGCCACGACCTACACCCGGTAAAACCCAACATTCGAGCACAGGGTTCTAAAAAAAGCGTATTTTTACTCCCTAATATTTTTGATCATGGATCTAAGCGGAATAATCTCAGTAAGCGGCATGCCCGGCCTCTATAAAGTAGTAGGGCAAATGAAGAACGGCGTGATCGCTGAGTCTTTAACCGATAAAAAACGGGTTCCTATACACTCGCACCAGCAGATCTCCTCGCTGGAAGATATCAGCATGTTCACCACTGGCGATAATAAGCCCGTAGGAGACATTTTAAAGAACATTTACGATAAAGAGAAGGGCGGAAAGTCAATCGACCATAAGGCCGACGAAAAGCAGGTGCTCGCTTATTTTGAGGGCATCCTTCCCGATTATGATAAGGAGCGTGTTTATATATCGAACATGCGCAAATTGTTCAGCTGGTACAACCTCCTGCAGGAAACCGGCAACCTCAAACTTAAGTCGGATAGCGATAAGACCGAGGATAAAGCCAAAGTGCAACACCATGATGACGCGGCCAAGAAATTCACAAAAACGGCTTCCAAAGACAATATGAAAGCCAATAGCAAGGGCGCCAAGAAAACAGCCGGCGTTCGCAAGACCGGCACAGCCTAATAGAAATTCTTTAAAAAAACCCAGACAAAATCGTCTGGGTTCTTTATTTTTACACCTATGATTGCAAGTCCTAAAACTACCCGGAATTACCTTCCCGGAAATTTTGATATTACTTCGTGGTCCGACCTCGAACCCTTATTTGAAGAATTACTTTCCCGCCCTGTTAATTCGGTCAAAGAACTTGAGAAATGGATGTTGGATGTTAATGAAACGGAGGCAGCGGTGAGCGAGAATTACGGGTGGCGTTATATTAAAATGAGCTGCGATACAGAGAACACGGATCTTGTTAAAAGCTACGAGTTCTTCGTAATGGAAATAGAGCCTAAGATCGCGCCACTTTCAGATAAGCTGAACAAGAAATTAATAGCCTCTCCTTTTTTGAAGGAGCTTGACGCCGATAAATATTTTGTTTACCTGCGTACGGTGAAGAACGCCATCGAGCTGTTCAGGGAAGAGAACGTGGAGTTGCAATCGCAGATAGCCACCAGATCTCAACAGTATGCCGCCATTACCGGTAAGCAAACCGTGCACTACGACGGAAAAGAACTTACTCTTCAGCAAGCCGGTATTTATTTCAAGAACCCCGACCGCAAGGTGCGCGAAGAAGTTTATGAGATCATCCAGAAAAGAAAGAACGAAGACGAGGGTGCATTGAACCGGCTCTTTGAAGAGCTGCTTTCCTTGCGCACCAAAGTAGCGCAGAACGCCGGCTTTAAGAATTACCGCGACTATAAGTTCCGTGAATTAGGACGATTTGATTACAATAAAGCCGATTGCTTTAGTTTTCATGAAAGCGTTAAAAAATATTTTGTTCCGCTGAGTAGAAAGATAGACGAAAGCAGGAAGAAAAAGCTGGGCCTTGAGAACTACAAACCATGGGATACGGAAGTTGATCCCGGAAATAACAAGCCCCTGCACCCTTTTTCGGAAGCCAAAGAACTTTTAGAAAAATCCATTTCTTGTTTTGATCTAACCGACAAGTATTTTGGCGAATGCCTGAGTACGATGCAAAAGATGCATCACCTTGATCTGGACTCAAGAAAGGGAAAAGCGCCGGGTGGTTATAATTATCCTCTATACGAAAGCGGTGTGCCTTTTATTTTTATGAACGCTGTGGGTCTGCAGCGCGACGTGGTTACGATGGTGCATGAAGGCGGTCATGCCGTACATGCTTTTCTTACAAAGGATTATAAGATCAATGAATTTAAGAATGTTCCTTCTGAAGTGGCGGAACTTGCTTCTATGAGTATGGAGCTTATCTCGATGCAGCGTTGGGATGTTTTCTATAATGACAACAAAGATCTTCAGCGTGCGAAGAAAGAACAGCTCCAGAAGATCATTAAAACACTTTGCTGGATAGCCTGCGTGGATGCCTACCAGCACAAACTTTACGAGAATCCCAACCAAACTACGGCCGAACGCTACGCCACCTGGGAAAAAACATACCGGGAGTTTGAAAGCGGCATTATAGATTATACCGTGCAGGAGGACAACGTAAAAAGAATGTGGCATAGTCAACTGCACATTTTTGAAGTTCCTTTCTATTATATTGAATATGGGTTTGCCCAACTGGGCGCGCTTGCCGTTTGGAAAAATTATCTAACTGATCCTAAGAAGGCCTTGCAGCAATACAAAGACGCTTTATCATTGGGATACACAGTGCCCATTCCTAAGCTGTATGAGGCGGCCGGTATTAAATTTGATTTTTCGGATACTTATATTTCAGCACTTTCCGGATTCATCTGGAAAGAGTTAGAACAATTGAACAATGGATAGTTTCGACCTGGTTGTTATTGGCGGCGGGCCGGCGGGATACGCAGGAGCCATGCGCGCTGTTGACTTTAGAAAGAAAGTACTTCTCATTGAAAAGAACCGCGTGGGCGGTGCCGGCGTTTACGACGGAGTATTGAGCTCTAAAACCCTTTGGGAGCATTCGATGGAAGTGGCAACTATCCGTGAAACCCTACCCGAATATAAAGTAGCTTTTAAAGATGCCGACAACGTGGTTAGAGATGCCATCTTTGAGCGCAAAACGCAAATGACCACACACCTGCGCTTATTGGAGGCAGCACTTGGTTCTAAATTCTTCCACCTCGAGAAAGGGAACGGAAAGATACTTGATAAAAATACCATAGAAATAACTAAAGAGAACGGCGAGAAAAAAGTCATTAAAACAGAGAACATTCTTGTTGCTACCGGAAGTCGTCCTAGATATCTTCCTCACATACCAATTGACGAAAAAGTAATTCTGACAAGTGACGGAGTTCGGAGTTTGAATAATTTTCCTAAAAGCATGGTGATCTTAGGAGCCGGTGTTATTGGTTGCGAGTTCGCCACTATCTTTTCCAACTTCGGGCAATCGCAGGTGAATATCATTGATAAGGCCGATCGCATTCTTCCTATGGAAGATGAAGATGTTGCAAATACGGTAACCGCCAATTTAGAGCGTAACGGCGTAGTGGTGCATCACAACTCGCAGTTAGAGCGCATGGAGATCAAAAATGGCCAGGTGGAGTATGAACTTCTATATAAAGATGGTCATCGCGAGGTGATCAATGTAGAAAAAGCGCTGATCGCAGTAGGTCGTATTCCCAATATCGAAAATATTGGGCTTGAAAATGCAGGTGTTAAATTAACCGATCGCGGATACATTACTCATGATGATACCCAGACGAACATTTCCAATATCTACGCAGCCGGGGATGTAACAGGAGGTATTGCGCTTGTGAACGTTGGAGAACGCCAGGCGCGCCACGCCGCCGTAAGAATGTTTGGTCCGCAGGTTAAACCCATCAACTACAAAAACCTTTCTACCATCATGTTCCTGAACCCCGAAGTTGCGGCGGTTGGTATTGGTGAACAGGAAGCGAAAGAAAAAAACATTCCCTGTAAGATCGTAAAGCTTGATTACAGCATGAACGCGCGTGCCATTGCCATGCGCGATACAAAAGGGTTTTTCAAGATCCTGGTGACTAACGACAACGACATGAAAATACTGGGTATGCGGGCCGTTGGCCCGCACGCCAGCAGCGCTATACAGGCAGTGGCTTACCTGATCCATACCGGGCAAGGAATACGCGAACTCGCCGATATGATCCACCCACATCCAAGTATAATAGAAGGCATACAGGAATGCCTGCGTATGCTACTTGGAAAATCCATTTACAAACCCGCCGTGTTCCGCGATAAATTGCTTTGTTACACCTGCGAAAATGGTGTTTGCACTCCAATCAGTTCTATCTTAACTTCTGAATAATGGACTTCAAATACGTCCTTGCACTACATATAATTTTTATGGTCTGCTGGTTCGCCGGTCTCTTTTACATTGTACGTCTTTTTATCTACCAGATTGAAGCAAATGATAAAACAGAAGTGGAGAAGAACATTTTGATACCGCAATATCAATTAATGCAAAAACGTTTGTGGTACGGTATCACCTGGCCTTCGGCCATTCTTACATTGATCTTTGGCGTGTGGCTTCTTTCTTTCAATTTCACTACTTATTTCAACACGCCCTGGATGCTTGTTAAGCTTTCTTTTGTGGGCTTACTTTACATTTATCAATTGCGCTGCCAACAGATCTTTAAAATGATGCAAACAAATAGTTATAAGGGCACATCTTTGCGCCTGCGCATCTTCAACGAGATAGCCACGATCTTTTTGTTTGCCATCGTGTTCCTTGTGACCGTAAAAAGCAGCGGTAGTTTTGTTTGGGGGCTCCTGGGATTGATCATCCTTTCTGGACTGATCTTTGCCGGGATCTTTATCTACAAAAAGCAGAGAGAGAAAAATTCAGAAGGGAACTAAGGCGCCAGTCGCTCTTTTTTCCATTTCCCACTTTTTAATGTATAACAAATGCGGTCGTGTAAACGGCTTTGGCGGCCCTGCCAGAATTCGTAATAATTGGCTTTTAGTATGTAACCACCCCAGTTCTTAGGTCGTGGAATTTCATCGGTAAATTTTTCACCGTATTGGCTAACCCAGCTATCGAGATCCTTTCGGCTCTTCAGAACTTTACTCTGTGGAGAAGCCCATGCACCTAATCTGGAAACGCGCGGACGGGTATTAAAATATTCATCGGATATTTTTGCGGGGGCTATTTCAACTTTTCCCTCTATACGAACCTGTCTTTCTAACTCGGGCCAATAAAATAAAAGGCTGGCATAAGGATTCTCTTTCAATTCATTTCCTTTGCGACTGAAATAGTTCGTGAAAAAATTAAACCCATGTAATTTCAATCCCCGTAATAATACGATCCGCGAACTCGGTCTTCCCTTTTTTGTACAAGTACAAAGCACCATCGCATTGGGTTCGTGCAAGCCGCCTTTCACCGCTTCATCGAACCAAATCTCAAATTGTTTGAAAGGATTGTTGTTTGCATCTTTTTCGTTAAAATTTGCTTTCTGAAAGTCATGTCGCAAATTTTTCGTATATTCATTGAGCGAATTCATGCTTTAATTTTGTAATACAAAGATACGTGCCCATTTCACAAGGACAAATATTAGTTGCGAGGCCGCTTTTGAACGATGGAGGCTTTAAACGCACTGTGATCCTGCTGGCCGAACACAATAAGGAAGGTTCATTGGGCTTTATCCTTAATAAACCCATGCATTTAACGCTAAAGGACGTGGTGCCCAATATGGACGATCTTAAATTACCTGTATATTACGGGGGTCCGGTGGCCCAGAACCAGTTATTTTACATTCATACAGCCGGCAAAAAGATATCCGACAGCCTGCATATACAGCAGAACTATTACTGGAGCGGCAGCTTTTCAGAGGTTGCCGAAGGATTAAAGAACCATACCCTCCAACCTTCGCAGATCCGTTTTTTTATCGGATACTCCGGTTGGGGCGAAGGCCAGTTGGCGGCTGAGGTAAAAGAAAAAGCCTGGGGTGTTTTAGATTCCTATACCAGCGAACTCATTAACAAACATCCCGATGATATGTGGCCCGAACACATCTCAAGACTGGGCGGGAACTATAAAGTGTTTGCCGACCTGCCACAAGAACCAAGTTTGAACTGATGGAAAAAGAATACGTAGTGCTGGTTGACGAAAAAGACAAAGAGATCGGTACGATGGAAAAAATGCAGGCGCACCACGAAGGTAAACTGCACCGTGCTGTATCTGTGATCATTTTCAATTCGAAGAAGGAAATGCTGTTGCAAAAACGCGCGGATATCAAATATCATTCGGCCGGGCTTTGGAGCAATGCCTGTTGCTCGCATCCACGTCCCGGCGAAAAAGCGATAGATGCCGCTAAAAGAAGATTGTATGAGGAAATGGGCATTCGCTGTGAATTACAGGAAATGTTCAATTTTACGTATGACGTGAAATTAGATAACAACCTGCAGGAGCACGAGTTCGATCATGTTTTCGCAGGCATTTCAGATGATACACCACTCCCCGACCCGATGGAAGTGAGTGCGTATAAGTACCTGGCCACAGCCGATATAAAAATGCAACTAAAAGAAGATGCAAATCGCTTCTCGGCCTGGTTCCCCCTTATTTTCGGGCATATCAATATAACAAATTAGGAATGAAAATCAAAGACATTTATACTGACAAAAGGCCGTTTTTTACCCATAATTCGACTGAATTTCAGGGTGAAAAAGTCTTTTTTCGTCATGTAAACAAAAATTGCTTCTTTTGCAGACTGAATTTTCAAACAGGCCTTGATGAGTAAGAATCTTGTAATAGTTGAGTCGCCGGCAAAAGCAAAGACCATAGAGGGTTTTTTAGGAAAGGATTTTACCGTGAGGTCCAGCTTTGGCCACGTGCGCGACCTGGTGAAGAAAGGAATGGGCATCAATATCGAAAAGAACTTTGAACCCGAATACGAGATCTCTCCCGATAAAGAAAAGGTCATCGCCGAATTAAAGAGACTTGCAAAGAGCGCCGACATCGTTTGGTTAGCAACGGATGAGGACCGTGAAGGAGAAGCCATTTCCTGGCATTTGGCGGAAGCATTGGATCTTAAGATCAGCGAAACAAA
>JANWKZ010000108.1 GCA_025451115.1 Bacteroidia bacterium
AGGCGCAGAAAGACATCTCGCACATGGGCGGCACCATGCGTTTGGGCTCTTATCCCTGCACGCTGGAAGAAGGGACGCTTGCCTATAAGATCTACGGAAAAGAAAAAGTGAACGAGCGCCATCGTCACCGCTATGAGTTCAACAACGAATACCGCAAGCAATTTACCGACGCGGGCATGGTGCTCTCGGGCATAAACCCGAACGCCGGACTTGTTGAGATCGTTGAACTACCGGGACATCCTTTCTTCGTAGGGGTACAGTTTCACCCCGAGTACAAAAGCACGGTTGAAAAACCGCATCCGCTCTTTACGCACTTCGTGAAGGCGGCTATGCAGTAGCCTTTATTTTCATTAACCACCCTAGAGGTTATCTTCTTTTTTGCTAAATTTACTTCTAAGAGCTTTTTCTATGTTTTTAAAAAAATACGGCTTTCTTTTTTATTTCTTCCTGCTGTGTGCGATGGGTTTTTCTCAAACCCCGAAACTCGACTCGCTGCTTAAAGTGCTTCCAAGGCATGGGGCCGACACCAACCGGATGAAGTGCCTCAATTCCATAAGTCGGAATTATGCCAGCGCAGGGTTGTTCGATAGCACTTTGTCCTTCGCAAAACAGGCGCTGGATCTTGCAAAGGAACTTTCACCCACGCGTTCCGCCAAAGCGGGAATTGGGATCGCGCATAACAACCTCGGACTTGGCTACTGGAACAAAGGGGATTATCCAAGCGCGCTGAAACACTTTACTTCTTCACTGGAAAGCTGCCAGGAATTGAATGATAAAAAAGGAATTGGCCGCTGTTATGGAAACATAGGCCTTATTTACTGGACCCAGGGAAATTATCCCAAGGCTTTGGACTATGATCTGAAAGCTCTGAAGATAGACGAGGAAATGGGGGACAAGTCGCTCATCTCGGTTTGTCTCGGAAATATAGGTTTAGTTTACTGGAACCAGGCAGAATACGGGAAAGCGCGCGAATATTTCGAAAGAGCACTAAAGATCGATGAGGGAGTGGGAAATAAAGCGGGCGTGGCCCGCCACACCGGCAATATCGGGAATCTCTACGCCGAACAGAAGGATTATAAGAAAGCACTCGAGTTTTATTTCAAAGCGCTGAAGATCTCTGAAACCGCAATGGAGTACAGCGGCATGACAGATCACCTGGGCAATATCGGCTCCATATACACCAGCTTGAAAGATTATAACAAAGCGCTGGAGTACCAACAGAAAGCACTTGATGCCTCTTATAAAATGGGGGACAAAAGTCGTATTGCGCTTACCCTTGGAAATATGGGTATGGCCAATGTGGAATTAAAGAAATATAAGGAAGCTGAGGAGCTTTTAAAGAGATCGCTTGCCATGTTCGACAGCATTCATTACCTGCAATACATCATGCAAATGCAAGGCCAGTTGAGCGAGCTGTATAGCAAGACGGGTCGCCCTGCGGAAGCGTTGGAGTACTACAAGAAAAGCATCCAGATCAAGGACTCTATCTACAACGATGAAAGCAAGAAACAGATCGTACAGAAAGAAATGAACTTCGAATTTGAAAAAAAGGAAGCGGCCGCCCGGGCGGAGCAAGACAAAAAGGATCTATTGACAGAACAGGAAAAGCACAAGCAAAAGATCATCATGGGCTGCATAGTCGGTGGATTGGTGCTTGTTCTCTTCTTTGCGGTCTTTATTTTCAGGAGTTACCGGCAAAAGCAAAAGGCCAACGTGGAGCTGATGAACAAGAATATCCTTATTGAAAAACAGAAAAAGGAAGTAGAACTACAAAAAAGCATCATCCAGGAGAAGAACATCCAGATAACCGACAGCATTGAGTACGCCAGTAATATCCAAAACGCCATTATTCCTTCGGGCGATCGCATCAGGGAATTTTTACCGGGTTCTTTTGTGCTCTTTATGCCCAAGGATATAGTGAGCGGCGATTTTTACTGGCTGCATGCAAAGAACAACGAAGTACTCTTCGCGGCCATAGACTGTATCGGTCATGGCGTACCGGGCGCTTTTATGAGCGTAATGGCCTTTAACATGCTTGAGAACATTGTTGGAAAAGAAAATATCTCCGCCCCCGCAGCCATTCTCGACCGGTTGAATGATACGGTGATCAATACGCTGCAAGAGGAAACAGAGAATACTTCCATCAAATACGGAATGGACATCTCGCTGATCTCCTTGAATAAGGAAAGGAATAAAGTTTGTTTTGCCGGTGCCCACAATTCGCTTTATCATGTACGCGATAAAAAATTGCAGGAACTCAAAGCCGACCGCACCACCATTGGCATGGCACGCGATAAATTCACAGAGCAAAAAGTGGCGCTTCAGACCGGAGATATGCTTTATCTTTATACAGATGGTTTTGCCGATCAGAAGGGCGGGCCGGAAGGTAAGAAGTATTTTATGTCCACTTTCAAAGACCTTCTTATATCTGTTTCCGGCGAAGAGTCATTAGCTCAGAAAGAAAAACTGCAAGGCACTTTACGGGATTGGAAGCGTGAAATGGAGCAGATAGACGACATCCTTTTGGTAGGTATTCGCGTTTAATCGTCGTCGCTAAACCAGTTCAGGTCGAAAATAACTTATACAATCCCATAAGAATTTCATTTCCAGCCCATTTTTCATTAAATTTATTCTGCTTGCCGGCATACTCTTGCTTAGAGGTATCTTGATTTGTAAACGGTTTTCTTATGAAAACGCTGAAACAAATAGGTTCTATTCCTCACGCACTTTCACTTGTGTTCCTGTTAATGCCGTGTGTTTTAGATTCGCAAACCACTAACATCAATACCAATAGCAGTCAACCGGGTGCTGGAACTCCAGGTGCAGGAGCAACCAATGTGATCTTGTATTATTTCACGTGCAATGTAACTGTAGGCTCTCCCAGCTTTACCTCCATCAATAGTTTTACAACCACAGGAACTTATGCGGCTGGTGATCTTGTTAACCTTAAGCTATACCAGACCAATTTCGAGGCCTTCAATACAACAAACTTAAGAGCTACTTTATCCACAGGGCTTGGTCCGGGAACGCATACGTTTACTTTTGCAAATGGATTAGCTGCGGCAGCCTCTCAACGATATTACTGGATAACAGCCGACTTTGCCGCGGGAGCAACATGCGGGGCTACTATTGCCGTAAGTACTATTGCCAATGCGTCCTATATAATTACAGGTTCTAAGGTCTATGGTACAAATAACGCCCCGGGAACTCAAACCATAACCGGGGGAGGGTGCACTCCCATGCCGATAGAGCTTCTTTCTTTTGAAGGCGAATCAAGCGGAAAAAAGAACTTGCTGAAGTGGAGCACGGCTACAGAAACCTTTAATGATTATTTTACAGTAGAGAGATCAAGGAACGGAGAAACCTATCACGAAGTAAAAAGGATCAAGGGAGCCGGTAATTCCCTTATTCAAAAAAACTACGAAGCGTTCGATGAGACCGGTTCGGGCGGTTTGAATTATTACCGGCTTAAGCAAACGGATTTCAATGGTGATTTTTCTTACTCGCCCGTGATCACTATAAAAAGTGAGAAGAGGAGGGAAGATGGGTTGAAAATTTACCCCAACCCCGGTAACGGTATTTTTTCACTATTGACAGATGATCCCCCGGAAGCAGAGATGGATGTAACGGTTACAGATCTCTGCGGTAAGGTTATATTAAACAAACTGTTCTTGCCCGATGATAACAAAGACTTTGATATTGACTTTGCCGCTCCAGGAAGCTATCTTGTAAAGGTTTTTAGCCCGGGTAGTTCAGAACCACTTATTACCCGCCTGGTTAAACAATAGGGATTTTTGAAACAAAGGAGTGGCTTTTCCGTACAATAGAATAGGGAAAGACACGTGGCGATGGGACTTTACGATATACAACTTTACGAATTACTGAAAGCGAAACTTGGCGAGGAGGGCGCGGGTGATGTGGTGCGTCAGCTCAAGCATCAACCCAACGAGGTGCTCTTTGATCCCAAGAACCTGGTGGCCAATAAAGAGGATATAGCTATGCTGAAGGCCGATATAGAGAACGCGAGGGTAGAAGTGCTCCGCTGGATACTGGCCTTCTTTGTAGCGCTTATTCTGGCTGTAATGGGGCTTTACTTTTAGTGTTTTACCACTACCTTCTTAGATCCAAGTTCCTTGCCATGCGCGTCTTTCATGGTAATGAAGTAAACGCCGTTCTGTAGATCGCTTAGATCGAAGTTTGCTTTGCCTGTTTTGCTGCTCAGGGTCTTTATGGTTTTGCCCAATACATCACAAAGTGCAAATTCTGCTGAAGGCAGGCTGAACTCGATCTGCAGGAAGTTATTTGCAGGATTTGGAAAAACATTGAAGGACGTTTCTTGTATATTTTTAATAGCCCCGGTTGTTCCACCTGAAGTAACCATATCCACAAGGGCGTAACTAAGATGCGACCCACCGTTGCAGTCGGATGTTATGAATTCAATGGTAATAACCTGGCCAACGTAGGCGGATAAAGAAATTGGCCTCGCGGTCCAATTGCGATGCGAATTAATAACCATCGAGCCATCTAAATAGAGCGAATCAATAATGGCGCCCCCCGCATCCTTTAATTTATATGAAAACGATCCATCATCCTGTGGAGGATGACCTAAAGACAGAATAGCTGCATAATAAAGTGTTAGAGAAGTGTCAGGCAAACTCACCAAAAATGATTGAGAAAGGTCCGCCGCACTGCAATCACTCATTGTGTTGCCAATACGGGCAGAGGCCATTCCTCCGTTAGGGCATACATCATAGATCGTATCCCCCGCAATTACTATGTAATTGGCTGAATTGGTCAGAATAGCATGGTTGTCGGTTGTGGAGTTGACCGAGGTAAAGTTTATCCCTACAGTATTTCTCACATTAGGTGTGGGTGAAGTGCAATTGTTTGTAGTATAGTTGCCAGTCCACCCGGTGAAATCCAGGTTCTCAAAATCAAGATTTAATCCTTGGGAAAAAAGACGAGAGCTTAACAGCAAAAGTAAGATGGCCCCAAATATTCTCATGCGTAAATTTTAATGTCTAGCTAAATTAAGTCAAATAAACGGCATAAAAAAATCCTCCAAAGGGGAGGATTTCAGTATTATTGGAGATGGGAATTCTTAACAAACCTTTTCTATCCAGCCAAACTCATCGGCTATCTTGCCTTTACGGATGGCGCGGAGGGTCTCGTCAACTTTATTCGAGAATTTTCTTTCTTCTATCGGTGGCAATTGGTAGTCGGTTCCGTCGCAACCAATGGTAATGATCTGCGCGATGGTAGCCGCGGTACCGGTTCCGAATACTTCTTTCAGTTGTCCGTTCTTGTGTGCTTCTAATATCTCGGGAATGCTCACTTTTCTTTCTTCTACTTCCATGCCCCAATGCTTGGCTAGTTTCAATACGGTATCACGCGTTATACCCGCAAGGATAGTGTCGCTTAAGGCCGGAGTAACAACTTTATTGCCTATCACGAACATCAGGTTCATGGTTCCTGATTCTTCCACATATTGATGTGTTTTAGAATCGGTCCAGATCACCTGCTGGTAGCCTTTTTGCTGTGCCAGTTTAGTAGGATATAAAGAACGGCCGTAGTTTCCGCCTACTTTCACAAAACCAACTCCACCTTCAACGGCGCGGAAATAAGAACGCTCTACCAATACACGTAAAGGATCAGAATAATATTTGCCGGCCGGCGCCATAATGATAATGAACTTATAGGTATCAGACGGACGAACGCCAATGGCTTCTTCGGTTGCTATCAGGAACGGACGAATATAAAGCGATCCGTAC
>JANWKZ010000109.1 GCA_025451115.1 Bacteroidia bacterium
AGCTGTCTTTCTGGCAAATGATCTTTCCTCCCAGTTGCGCCAGGTTCATCGGAATGATCTTCCCTGTGTAGGGCCCGGCGAAAGTGACCTGTCTTTTTTGGCTGGATGTGTTCGTATAAATTGTCATGAACAGGTTCTCGCCGGTCAACAAACGTTTTCCTGCCGTGAACAATTTGCCCATGAGCCCACTTGTTTTATTCGCGTCGCCAAATACGGTTTGCATTTCTATGCCCTCGGTCATGAACATAAAGCTGCCCGGTTCGGCAACTACTGCTTCCTGGGGATCCAACTCGATCTCTACGCATTGTAGTTCTTCGCCGGATATTTTGTAATCAATTTCGTGATTCTTCATTTTTTGTGTTTAAAAGTTCAAACGAACCCCGATCAAACGTTAAATCTAAAATTCATGATGTCGCCGTCGGCAACGGTATATTCTTTTCCTTCAACTCTTAATTTACCAACTTCTTTACAGGCAATTTCAGAGCCCAGCGTTATAAAATCGTTATACGACATTACTTCTGCCTTAATGAACCCTTTTTCAAAGTCGGTATGAATAACGCCCGCGGCCTGCGGCGCTTTCCATCCTTTGTCAATGGTCCAGGCACGAACCTCTTTAACACCCACTGTAAAGTACGTTTGCAGGTTTAGTAATTTATAAGCCGATTTAATTAATTTATTTACTCCCGGTTCATCAAGGCCCATATCGGCAAGGAACATTTGTTTTTCTTCAAATGTTTCGAGCGCAGAGATCTCGCTTTCCATTTGGGCGGTGATGATCAATAACTCGGCATTTTCTCCTTTGATGGCTTCGCGTACCGCGTCAACAAACTTATTTCCTGTTTTGGCTGAAGCTTCGTCTACGTTGCAAACATACATCACCGGTTTAATGGTCAGTAAATGCAGGTCGGCTATAAATTCCAGTTCGCTTTCTTCGAGACCTGAGGCCCGAGCAGATTGGCCGGACTCAAGGGTTTGTTTAACCTTATTCAGAGCGTTAAATGTCTTTACCGCGTCTTTATCGGCGCCGGTCTTGGCCTGGCGCTCAAATTTTTTCATTTTGGTCTCAACGCTTTCCAGGTCTTTTAGCTGGAGCTCGGTATCAATGATCTCTTTATCTCGCACCGGGTTAACAGAACCGTCTACGTGCACCACGTTTGGGTCTTCAAAGCAACGCAATACATGAAGGATGGCGTTACACTCGCGTATATTGCCCAAAAATTTATTCCCCAATCCTTCACCTTTGCTGGCGCCTTTTACCAAACCGGCTATATCCACGATCTCCACCGTGGTGGGTATGATATTTTGCGGGTTCACCATGGAGGCCAATTTGTTCAGGCGTTCATCCGGAACGGTGATAGTTCCAACATTTGGATCTATGGTACAAAAAGGAAAATTGGCGGCTTGCGCCTTCGCGTTACTTAAACAATTAAAAAGAGTTGATTTACCTACGTTGGGCAATCCCACTATTCCACACTTCAGGGCCATTCTTAAATTTTTGCAAATTTAAGGAATCAGGTGGTTATTAGAGGGGAATTTATTAACAGAAGACCTCAAAGAGCCTCTATTTCAGCTCGTTCTGTGGTACTTTGAGCGTGAATTTATAGGTCCGGGGAGGCAAACACATCATATTATTGCAGCTCATGCACTCTACTTCGCCCATAATAACGAAGTCTTTTCGGTTGCTCCGTTTCACTTTTTGCACAAAAACGGCCTCTTTTTCAAACTGGGCCACGTCCACATCAAAAGTGGGGTCATGTTTTCTTTCCGGATCGGGTTCAACAACCGAGCCATTGAGATCGTAGTCGGGAGTTTTCACAAAGGTAAAAACAGTAGGTAGCGGACCATCGCCGGTTTGCAATTGAGAATAAATATGCCAGTCGGGATCCATTTTCGCTTTCAGCAGGATCTCGCCGTTCTTGTCGTCGATCTCGTTATAGGAGAATTCCCATTTGATAGGGTTCAAGGCCTGCGAAAATGCCAAAGCGGGAGCGAGCAGACATGCGAACGACACAATACCAACAATACGACGGAGCATGATCTTAGAATTTGACTTTATACACGCGGTGAATGGGAATGACCGCGCCTTGTTTCAGGATCACACGTTTGTCGGTGAGGCCCCAAACGGTGGTATCCACAACTTTTGAGGATGTATCGTCTTCAAAATAGATCTTGATCTTAGAGTGTTCTAAGTTACCTAACGAAAGCGCGCGTTGAAGATCTTCGTAACGCAATTTCACGGCATCTTTATCCATTAAAACATCCGTGTCGGGAAAACGTAACCCGGTTACGGCCTCCTTATCTATCACCTGGAATTTCTCTCCTGTATTCATGCTATGGGTTTTTGTGGATAGATAAAATTAGCAAAAATTATCACTCCAACAAGCTAAAGTGAGTTTATTTGTTTGTTAATTATTTTAAACAATTCATTGGGCCTTTGGGTACCTATCCTATAGGTAAAACCGTCCTTGTCCTTTAATTCTATAAAGTCGTTTCCCGAGGTGAAGAATTTTACAACTCCTTTGGCATGAAGGTTATAAATGGGTCGGCGCAAGGTATTGGGTTTGTAACGTAGTTTTTTGATGGTGTGGATGTTTCTGAGGTCGATCTTCACTTTGCGGGAACCCCAAAAACCATTCAGGATGATATAACTGTCGAAAACAAGGGTATGGATGTGCAGAACATACATCAGCAATACCGAAAGCATCAGGATGAAAATACCAAGCACGAAAAAGATCCTTCCCGAACCGGGAAGTCCGATAGGATAGGAGCCGATGTGGATCCCGCTTACATCAACCGGTTTTGGGTTCTCGCTCCAGTAATAACCCACAAAACAAAGTAATGCCAACACCGTACGGATGATGATCGACACCCGGTTATAACCGAGATGCTGTTTTTCTTCATATAGCGGAGCCGATTCGTACATACTATAAATTATCAAACCACTGTTTCTGTTTCGGGATCTTTACATCACGCAGGGCCGAGGTTTTTAAGTTCAAAGATACACTGTATTGCTTCGAGAACCCGAAAGGTACCCAGTTGATGGCGGCTTCCCAGCAGTGCAGGTCACGATAAATGCGGATATTGGTATAACTGAATGTATTTGTTTTGAAATCGTAATTTGTAAGCACATCCAGTTTCCATTTGGCGGTAGGCGCGAGGGTTACCGAAGCGCTTAAGCTCTGTACACGATTGTCTATTTGGTTGGGAATTGGGTTCTTCGCTATTGTAAAGTTATAATTCAAGGTAATGTTCCAGGGTTGCGCAGTTTTCGAAGTGTTCTTGAACATACTGTTATTAAGCGCTGTGTTCACCGCGAAATTGGTTCCCGTAAAGCGCGCGAGTTTCTGGTTCTTGTCGTACTGAAAAACATTTGTACGTACACCCAGCGAATCAACCGCGTAGGGATCAAAAACGGAGGTGGCCATTAGTCCCACAATGTTCTTGAACAAAGAGGTGCGACCGGAAACATTGATGAAGCTCAATTTGTTTGTCTTTGCCGCCACATCGTAACTCCCGCCAAGGCTCAGTATCTGCAACAGCGCCACTTTTTTGTAGGAGGTACTTGTGTCGGTTTTTTGCCGCACGCGCGCGTCGAGTGTGTTATTGATGTTGAACACGATCGCTCCGCTCTCGTTCGCCGTGGGCGTTCCGTAAATCCCTTTTTCAAAGCGCGAGTAATAACTCTTTGTTCCGGTTGCATCAGTTTGAACTTGCCTGTAGAAATCCAGCTCGCTTCCTCTCAGATCAGGATGGTAAACAAAGCCAACAGATGGAATGATCTGGTGGCGGATCTGCTGAACAAGTTTCGAACGGAAAACGTAATCGCCGTAAACTTTCGTGGCGAGGCTTGCGGAGAAATTCGCGTCGCCGGCCAAAGCGGGTGTGCGACGCGTGAACGTGTTCAGCACTTTATTCACCGAATCCCATTGCTTCTCGGTTGTCTGAAAATAAGTGAAACCGGTGAGGTTGATCTGCGGTGTAAGCGTAAAATATTTCAGCAGGTTGATATTCGTTCCGATGGGTATCTTATGAAAAGTTCCGTATTGCACCTGGTCGAGCGCCGTAGGTTTAAATAGCAATGAATCCTTGGTTTTAATGGTAGCTTGCGACTGGAAAGTGTAGTCCATGTACAGTTTATCCAGCCAGTTTTGGTTTGCACGCGTTGGGTTTTTGAAAGGATAGAAGCGGTTCACGGCGTAGGTTACCTGGGGCGCGTCTATCTGTATATCCCGCGTACTAGTATTTTGGTTGTGACGCGCGTTCACTGTCAGCATCGAGCCTTTGAAGATCTTGGAGAACATGATATTTGACATCAGTGTGTTGTTCAAATAAACACCCGGACTCTGGTTGTTGAATTTATTGAATCCCGAGCTACCTGCATTCACGGAAGCGCTGAAACGTAAGGTGGGATCGAATTTATTATCCTGCGTGTGGTTCCAGGTAATACGGAAATCACGCTGGTGCTGGAAGTGACTGGGATCGTTCACATTCTTGTTCTCGGGTACGCCAACATTGAACTGCGAAAAGCTCAAATTCAAACTTCCGCTGTATTTGTAATTCACGCGATACATCATTTGAGGTCGCACTGCAAAGGAGCCATTCGAGTAAGCATCGCCATACCAAAGTAACTGCACCTTATTGCCAGTTGGCACAAAAAAACCAAGATTGCGCAAAAAGAAACCCTGGTTCTCAGAGTATCCGTAGGAAGGCATTAAAATTCCCGCCTTCGATTTGTTCTTTACGTTCGGAAAATAACCAAAAGGCAAACCGAGCGGAGTTGGAATGCCTGCTATTTCTACAAATAGAGGCCCGGTTACGATCTTGTCATTCGGTATCACCTTTGCTTTTGTAGCGCGAAAATAAATGATGGCGTCGTCAAATTCGCAGGGAATACATTTCATGTTCTTGATGTACATCACGTTGTTGGTATCCTTTTTTACAGCCTGCCCGTGTATGAACATATCGGCCTGCTTGGTGATGATGCCGGTGATCTTTCCTTTTTTTGTTTTGGTATTGTAAATGATCTTTTCTGCTGTCATCTCATTCTGCCCATCCTCGAATTCGGGATTACCGGTTAATCGTCCAAGACTATCCATCACTCCCGAAGCGGTAACGAGATTGGTTTTATTATCGATCTCGATATAGGCCGCTTTGAGATTGAAATCGCCATAATGTACTTCGGCATTGCCATAGAGGTACACTTTTTTATCGTCCGGCTCGATCCGAATAGAGTCGTCGGCCGAGTAATTGACCTCCGACTCAAATCCGCTATCTTGCTCAATATCAAGACTATCAACCTGTTTTTTGATAGTGTCCGGGTAAAATGGCAAAATATTTGCCCTCATACCTCCGTTTATTAACAGAAGGCAACTAAAAACTAAGGATATAAGAGCTCTTTTACTCACTTTTTGCTCGGTAATTTTGTACAGCGCAAAGCTAGAAAATAAGGTCGTACCTCATGTATCTGCCACCTAAACAACTTGTTGTTATTACCAGGTTGACAATCGCATTGTCTGCCTTTTTCGTGCTTTGCGGGGCGGGTATACCAAAAACCAAGCCAAAGGGGGTAAAAACCATAGTGATAGACCCTGGCCATGGCGGTAAGGATCCCGGCTGCAACGGCGCGCTGTATAACGAGAAAGATGTATCACTTAGTATAGCC
>JANWKZ010000110.1 GCA_025451115.1 Bacteroidia bacterium
AGAAGCAACTATTGATCTTGCTAAACTTGCGGGCTTCGAACCTTGCGGCGCTTTAGTTGAGATAATGAACGAAGACGGTACCATGGCTCGCTTGCCCGATCTTGTGAAAATTGCCGAGAAACACAACCTGAAAATTGTTTCTATAAAAGATCTTATCGCTTACCGACTGCAAGTTGAAACTATTGTAGAAAAACAAGTGGAGATCGAACTTCCTACCCAATGGGGAGATTTTAAATTGGTAGCTTTCAAACAAACCACTACCGGTTTCGAGCATTTAGCCATTTATAAAGGCGAGTGGAAAAAAGAAGAGCCCGTTTTAGTACGCGTACACTCTTCTTGTTTAACCGGCGACGTATTTGGAAGCTGTCGTTGCGACTGCGGCCCACAACTGCATCGCGCTTTGGAAATGATAGAGAAAGCCGGCAAAGGCGTTCTGGTTTACATGAACCAGGAAGGAAGAGGTATTGGATTATTAAATAAACTACAGGCTTATAAATTACAGGAGCAAGGCTTGGATACCGTTGAAGCAAATGTAAAATTAGGTTTTAAACCTGATGAGCGCGACTACGGAGTAGGAGCGCAAATTTTGCGAGCGCTTGGCGTGAGCAAAATAAAGCTCATGACCAATAATCCCAAGAAACGCGCGGGCCTCATCGGCTACGGCCTGGAGATCGTAGAGAACGTTGCCATTGAAATTAAAGGCAATGCCCACAATACTTCTTACCTCAAAACCAAAAAGGAAAAGCTGGGGCATGATCTGAAGCTCGATCAATAACCATGTTCGAGAGGTTTTTCCTTTGGCACCCCTTCTATTACCTGATTGGGTATATTTTTATGTGGTTTAAATACCGCGACGAAAAAGAGAGAAAATTAGCTCTCAAAAAACAATACGACGATTCTTATTCTATAGTTGGCAAGATTCTTATGGGACAAGCCTTTGCCGGAGTATTAATCATTTTGTTCGGAGGGGTTTTGATCATTTTTATTGGGTCAATGATATATCACTATGCGATCAAACCTCTGTTGGATTAGCTCACTCTTTTTTATTCCCATTCATATTTTTTCTTCTTGATTTTCCACAACTTATGTTGTTTTCTAATAATATTCATTGCGCAACCGAACAATTGCACTTATATTTGCAACCGATTGGTTTCTCTTATCCGCCGATCCCGATAGCTATCGGGATTAGCGAAGGAGGAATAACAAAAAACAAATTACCAATGAGAAGAGACATTTTCCAGGCCATAGCCGATCCTACCCGGCGCGCCATATTAAGCCTAATAGCTTTGCAGGCAATGACGCCCAACGCCATTGCCGAGCATTTTGATAGCAGTAGACAGGCTGTGTCAAAACATATTCATATTCTCGTAGAATGCGATCTGCTGGAGCAAAAGCAGGATGGCCGCGAGATCTATTATCACTTTAACCCAAAAAAGATGAAAGAAGTAGATAAATGGTTAGAGCAATTCCGTAACCTCTGGGAGAACCGGTTTACTAATTTAGATTCCTTATTAAACAAAATGAAAACAGCTAAGGCAAAGTAAAAATGAAAATTTAAAATTTAGGATTTAAGATGTGGCAACCTTACTCCTTGTTACTTTTTCAATTTTCCTTTTTCAATGTTCCTTACTCTTAAATATCATAAACTATTAAAATAAACTTATGGCAAACAACAAAACACAACTGGTAAAAGACCTACCCGCAAAAAAGATCACCGTAACCCGCGAATTCGAAGCGCCCGTGGCCGATGTATGGAGCGCATGGACCGAAAAAGAACTTTTAGAGCAATGGTGGGCGCCCAAACCCTGGAAAGCCGAAAGCAAGAAAATGGATTTCCGCAATGGCGGGCATTGGCTCTATGCCATGGTTGGCCCGGAAGGAGAAAAGCACTGGGCACGCATTGATTATAGTAACATTGTTCCCGGAAAAAGCTTCGAAGCTAAAGACACTTTTACTGATGAAAACGGAAATCCAAATTCAGATCTTCCAAATATGCAATGGAAAAACACCTTCTCGCCTTCTGAAAAAGGAACCAAAGTTCTTGTTGAGATACAATTTAAAAGCGAGAGTGACCTCAACAAGATCCTCGAGATGGGCTTCGAGCAAGGATTTGCCATGGCACACGATAACCTCGATCATTATTTCAGTACACAGTTCAAATTACGCAAGGAAGCTAAACCAAATAACAAAGCGCGTGTTGCCTCTTACCTCAACTTTAACGGCAACACAGAAGAAGCTTTCAAATTCTACCAGAAAGTGTTCAAGGGAACCTTTACCGGCCGCGGCTTAACACGTTTCGCCGACATAGAATTGCCAAAGGAACATCCGCCTATGAGTGAGGCGGATAAAAACCTCATCATCCACGCCGAGCTTACCATTATGGGTGGTCACGTTTTAATGGCCACGGATGCTCCCGAAAGCATGGGCTTTAAACTGCAAACCGGCAACAACATGCACATCAACCTGGAACCTGAAACGAAAGAAGAAACTGAAAGGCTATTTAAGGAGCTTTCTGCCGGCGGAAAAGTGAGCATGCCCCTGGCCGATATGTTCTGGGGAGCTATGTTCGCGGAGTTCACCGATAAGTACGGCATCAACTGGATGCTTAACTTTCAGCTGAAATAAATTAAGCCCTTAGAAAGTCGCTGTCAATCACAAAAAGCTTCACGCCGTTCTTAGAAAAAGCGCGGTGTGAGCTTAGATCAGCGGAAACCGTTAGGTTGTCCGTTTGAGATCAGGCTTTTAATCTATTTAGGTTGCGCGTAATATATTTTTCGTTCGTGATCAGGGCTGTTTGTATTCGCCGTGCATAATGTATTGAATCCAGTATCTCTTTTTGCTTTTCTTCCACCAGGTGTTTCTGCTCTTCCACAACTGTCTTTTGCGCCTGTATCAATTTTTTTTGTTTGTTGGTAACGCGGAACCGGTTAACCATAAAGATCGCGAACAGCCCCACGAGACCTAAGCCCCCATAAAGGGCGTACCGCTGCGTTTGTTCCTGCTTCAACTGTACCGCTACGATCTTCTTTTCTTCTTCCACTTTCACGCTATCGGCCGCGGCTTTTTTCTCGTACTCATATTTCAGTTGTTGTTTAATGGAGGCCTTACGATTTGTTACATTCGTTATCGAGTCGCGCATCTGCATTTCCAATTCGTACATGGCCAGCGCCTGTCCGAAGTTCCTTTGTTCCTTATATATTCTTTTCAGCGTTTCAGCCACGCGCTTAATACTTTCCGGGTAACCCAGGCTCCTGGCGATATCAAAACTTTGCTTACAATAACCGAGTGCTTTGGCAGGCTCATGCGTGAGAAGATATACGTCTCCTATACGATTGAGTATATTTACCATACCCTCCTTATCTCCGGTTATTTTACAAATGACCAGGCTCTTTTGATAGTACTCCATCGCTTTGGCATACTCTTTAAGGTGATGATCATAAAGCAACCCCATATTAAATAAGGAAGTGGTCATTCCCGAAGAATCGCCAATTGAGACCTGAATAGCAAAGCACTTTTCCTGGTATTCCATCGCTTTAGAGGTCTTTCCCATTACATTATAAACGCTTGCGATGTTATTCAGGTTAAGCGCTATTCGCTCCTTATCATCCAGTCCCTCGCGTATTTTCAGGCTACGGAAATAGAATTCGAGGGCCTTTTCAAGTTCACCCTGGTTTTTATACAGAAAACCTATATTATTCAGAGATGAAGCCAGTCCGGGTTGATCTCCCATCTCTTCGTATATCTTAAGACTTTTATGTAAACACTCCAGCGACTTTGGAATATCGCCTCTGTAATTAGCAACGTAACCCACATTGTTCAATGCTTTGGCAAGATACATGAGGAAGAACTTACGCTGTTCCTTCTCCTTTGTTTTCGCCAGGTTCTTTTCGCACAATTGCTGCGAGATATCAGCGTACTGTAAAATATCCTTTTCATCGCACACCTCACCAATTTCGGAAAGCAACCTGACCTTTGTGGTATCGGCTGTAGCCTGTTTTATCGCAAACCGCAGGGAGTCTATTACTTTATCCTGCCCATAAAGGAAGTGCGCGGCAAGAAATACTATAAGAGCAAAACTCCTTTTCATTCAGGAAATATACAAAAAGGGAATCATTTTATTTTAAAAACTCCCCATCCAAAACAAAAAGCTTCACGCCGTTATTAGAAAAAGTGCGGTGCGAGCTTAAGTTATCACTTACCTGGTAGGTCATTCCTTTTGTTAGTTTGTGTACGCTTCCGTCAGCAAGCTCAGTATCCATTTCGCCTTCTATGCAATAAATGATGTGGCCTTTCTGACACCGGTGATCGGCTTTGTAATTTGGTGAATACTCTACCATTCGGATACGAAGTCCACCGAATTGCTGCGCCTGCATCGTTACGGTACCGGTTTCGCCGTTCAGTGTTTCTTTAGGGATCTTACTCCAGTCGGTAAGTTGAAAAGGGATGTTATTCATGAAGCGAAACTATAACTTATTTTAATCTTTTGGAAGCAAAACCCTGATTCTGCTTCATGGTTGTTGCTCATGCTGCTAAAGTAGTTCTAATTCAAAACAGCACATGGTCTTTTTTAGTATATTTGAGTATGTCTCCCCGTTTCCTGGTAATTTTTGCGCTCCTCCTCTGCTTTTTCAAAGGACAGAGCCAACATCATTTTGGTGTTCGGGCCGACGCCGGAGTAAGTACTCTGCTATGGCAAGACAACTTTTTTGGTCCGGATACCAAAAAAACATTTTACCCTCAATTCTCATGGCGAGCCGGAGTAACCTACAACTATCGCTTCAAAAAATATTCGGCATTAGGTATCGATATATTGTTCTCAAGCATAAAAGGCAAACAAACCGTAGAGGATGTATTTGGCCCGGCGGCTCGTTATGCTTTTGGCCTCACAGAAAAACTACCTTACATTTCCATTCCCCTTTATTATACTTTTCATTACAAAAGATTCTCTGCAAGTTTGGGCGTAGATTACATGCATTTTCTTTGCGGCTATGTTAAACTACGCACATCGTCAATGAACCCAGGCTATAACTCCTACAGCAATTACATCCTATACCGTAATTACTGGAGTTATATTATTTATCCTTCTGACTTTGGTTTGTACGCAGGATTGAATTACAATTTTTACCGTCGGTGGACCTTTTCGCTGAATTTATATTATGGTTTAACGAATATACTTAAGGACAGGCCTGAATTCTTTCCTTTACATTGGCAAATATTGCAAGGCACTGCGGGGCTGAAATATTGGATCCATATTTCGAAGAGTAAAAGCAAAAAGAACATTTCTGTCCGTGACATGGATTGATACAATCAAAATAGTCCGGGTTTTCATTTACTATAATTACATTTGAAAAAACAATTTCCATGACCCTCAAAGAAAAAGCCCGGGATTTTTTGTCACGCTGCGCTCGCGGCGACTCGCGCAAAGCGTTTGAAATGTACGTTGCAAAGAATTTCAAACACCACAACGCCTATTTTAAAGGTGATGCAAACACTTTAATGGTAGCGATGGAAGACGCTCACAAAGCAAGTCCGAACAAAGTGTTTAACATGCTCCGTGCTTTGGAAGACGGCGATCTAGTGGCTGTGCACTCCTTAGTTAAACAAGATCAAATGGAAGTTGGCTACGTAGTAATGCACATCATGCGCTTTGAAGGCGATAAGATTGCCGAGCTCTGGGATTTCGGGCAAGAGATACCGAAGGATATGCCTAATGAAAATGGGATGATCTAACGGCCGTTTCGGTTTCATTATTTCGTGTTTCGTGTTATTTATTGCACAAGCAAACTCGAAACCCGAAATAAATAATATCTAACTTATTTAGTTTGCTTCCAGGTCTTATAAACATCCTGCTGCTTTGGCCGGTTCGGCTCTATCTCGCGCAGCGGCTCGCATTCCTTTAAAGTAGCGTATAATTCAGCGGGCAATTGCTGGTAAAGCTTAGTGCCTTCCGTTTTCCAGCCTATCATCTCGTCGCTCACGTCCTTAATGATCCTGGCGGGATTGCCCACCACAACCTTCCGGGCCGGGATCTTCATTTCGGCCGGCACAAAGGTTAAAGCACCGATAATGCACTCATCTCCTATCTCTGCATTGTCCATCAAAACCGCGTTCATACCTACTAATACGTTACGGCCTATCTGGGCACCGTGAACAATAGCTCCATGACCAATGTGGGCGCCCTCCTTTAAAGTAATGGTAATGCCGGGGAACATATGAATGGTGCAGTTCTCCTGTATATTACAGCCGTCCTCAATAACGATCTGCCCCCAGTCGCCCCTAATGGCGGCTCCCGGGCCAACATACACGTTCTTACCTATAATAACGTTACCGGTAACGCAGGCCTGGGGATGGATGAAGGAAGAGGGGTGGATGACGGGTTTATAGCCCTGAAATTCGTAGATCATGGCACAAAAATCGGCTAAAAACCTGATTTTTAATGAATTTTGGCCTAAAATTTTTGATATTTAAATAAAAGGTGTATCTTTGCCGTCCGTTAATAAGTTGATTTTAAATTTTATACGATGACAAAAGCTGATATTGTAAACGAGATCGCTGAGAAAACAGGCGTAGAACGCATGGTGGTTCTCAACACAATCGAATCATTTATGAAGGTGGTTAAGAACAACATGACACAGGGCAAGAACGTGTACCTGCGTGGTTTTGGCACTTTCTTATGTAAAAAACGCGCCGCTAAGATCGGCCGTAACATTACTAAAAATGAAGCAGTTCATATTCCTGCTCATTACATCCCCGCGTTCAAACCGGCTAAAACATTTGCCGACAAGATCAAGAAAAACGTAAAGGTTGAAGAGAAAGGGGCGTAATGAACTCCCGTCGTCTTCAATTTATCGTGATAGGATGTTCTGTCGTACTATTCGTTCTTTTATATTTTGCCAATAAGAAACCCGAGAAGAAAGCGGAAGAGATACCCCAAAAGCAGGCCAACGCCGCCGCGGATATCAAAACGCTTGTAGACGCCCAACTCGCTTCCTTGCCCGATTCGTTGAAAACAACCTTCGCGGCGCTGGAAAAGAATACGGCCGATACCAACGGGATCAACAAACTGGTTGATTTTCTGAAAGAACAGAAGATGATCGTTCCGGCATCGTATTATTACGAGAAAAGAGCGGTCCTTATCAATACAGCGCAAAGCTGGCTCGCAGCGGGTAACCGCTACTTTTACGCGGTAGGCTATGTGCGCGACAAGTCGCAAGTGGGCGGGCTCTACCAAAGTGCCATCAAGTGTTTTGAGAAAGCGCTGGAGAAAGACCCGAACTTCCTCGACGCGAAGATCCAACTGGCTTCGTGCTACGTAGAAGGAACACAAGACCCCATGAAAGGTATCACGATGCTGAAGGAAATTGAAAAGTCTGACAGCAGCAACATACAGGTGCAAATGGTGCTTGGGAACTTCGCGGTAAAATCCGGGCAACTAGAGAAAGCCGAAGCGCGCTACTTAAAAGTGCTTAAGCTGAAACCCGAATACCTGGAAGCCTATCTCTTCTTAGCCGATGTGTACGAGAAGAAAGGCGATAAGGCGAAGACCATTGAAACATTGGAGAAATATGTAAGTTTGACGCCCGATAAAGAAATTAAGGAACAGATAAAAGGATACATTGAACAATTAAAGAAAACGAACGTTTAACCGTCGAGGTTCACAAAAAAACTGAGACATAAAAATAAATTCTATGCCAAGCGGAAAGAAAAGAAAGCGCCATAAGATGGCCACCCACAAGCGTAAAAAACGCCTCAGGAAGAACCGTCATAAGAAGAAATAACGGAATTATTTAAATTTTTAATACGTACTTGCCGTAAAGGGGTAGCCCTTTCGGCTTTGCGTATTTGCACACAAAAACATTTACCGTGAGTTACGAACTGGTTATTAATAAAAGTTCCAACGAAACTGTAATTGCTCTTTTGAACGACAAGCGACTCATTGAGCTGCATCGTGAAAAAGGCAACCTGCAGTGGGCCGTGGGCGACATCTACCTTGGCAAAGCCAAAAAGGTGATGACAGGCCTGAACGCCGCCTTTGTGGACGTTGGTTATGAGAAAGACGCCTTTCTTCATTACCTTGATCTTGGCCCCCAGGCCAATTCCTTCAATAAATTTGTACAAGCCGTGCGTAGCGGGAAACAGAACGTAAGCAACCTGATGTATTTTAAGAACGATCGTGATATTCCGAAGAACGGGAAGATCAACGACGTAGTTAAGAGCGGGCAGGAGATGCTGGTACAAGTTGCGAAAGAACCTATCTCTGCGAAAGGCCCTCGCATCACATCGGAGGTTTCTATTGCCGGGCGCTATTTGGTGCTTATTCCTTTTTCGGATAAGATCTCTGTTTCTTCTAAGATAAGGAACAACGAAGAGAAGCACCGCTTGAAAGAACTGATGCAGAACATCAAACCAAAAAACTTTGGTGTGATCGTGCGTACAGTGGCTGAAGGAAAAACGGTTGCTGACCTGGAAGCGGATCTGAACGACCTGGTGAAGAAATGGGAAGAGTGCTTTAACACCTTAAAATCGGCCAAGCCACCCGCACGTTTGCTGGGTGAGGTTGACCGTACCAATGCTATACTGCGGGATATTTTGAACGCAAAGTTCTCCGCTGTACATATCAATGACACGCAGATACACCACGAACTGAAAGGATATTTCCAGAGCATCGCTCCGGATCAATTGAGTATTTTAAAACCGTATACAGGCAAGGCCCCTATCTTCGATCATTTTGGTATCGAGAAGCAGATCAAATCGCTTTTCGGTAAGACCATACACATGAAGAGTGGCGCTTATCTTATTGTTGAGCATACCGAAGCATTACACGTTATTGACGTGAACAGCGGTAACCGTGCAAAGAGCACCGCCACGCAGGACGAGAACGCTCTAGAGGTGAACTTGGAAGCCGCAGCCGAAATTGCCCGTCAATTGCGTTTACGCGATATGGGCGGCATCATCGTAGTTGACTTCATAGACATGCGCAACCTCGATTACAGGCGCACCCTGCACGAGAAGCTGAAAGAATTCATGAAGGCCGATCGTGCCAAGCACAATATTCTTCCTCCAAGTAAATTCGGCCTGATACAGATCACCCGCCAGCGCGTTCGTCCTGAGATGAACGTAGATGTGCTGGAGGTTTGTCCAAGCTGTAACGGCACCGGCAAGGTACAGCCCAGCGTGCTGTTTGTTGATACCATTGAAAGTGCTTTACGTTTTATTGTAAAAGAACAGAACGCGAAGAAACTCACTTTGGGCGTACACCCTTATATCGAAGCCTTTATCACTAAAAAGCCCGGCGTGTTCAAGCCGAACCTGCTGAGCAAATGGAAAAAAGACTACGGCTGTAAGATCGAGATCCGCCCTATGAACTCCTTCGGTTTCACCGAATACAAGTTCTATAATGAGATGGAAGACGAGATCATCGTTTAATTTTCCCCGAAATTAATAACCCCCGTCGCAAACGGGGGTTTATTTTTTATATTTGGTATACAAATCATCTTATGAAAAAGACCCTGCTATTCCTTCCGCTTATTCTACTAGGCATACTTTCAGGTTCGTGCTCAGGGGTGATCTCCGACTTTAAATACATGGATACGCTAAAAGATACGCTCTCCTCCAGGTATGACACAGAGGACATCCACATTGAAATGAAGAACCAGGACGAGATCATCATCTCCTTCGTGAACTCCAAATTCGATACCGGCACGGATGAAGAAAGGGAAAAGATGGCTGAAGAGATCGGCGCTATTTTAAGGACTCCTTTACAGGACAGGCCTAATCTCACCAAGGGAACGCTTGAATTTGTACAGAAAAGCAATTATATAATAGCCAGCTCCTCATCCACACAGAGTTACAACCTGACCCTGGAGGAGCAAGTACCTGATACGGTGCAAGCCGTTCAGCAATAACCACCGCAACATAGCTGTTTTTCACCGCAATTTCCGGACTTCTGAAACCTTTTTCATTTGGTGGCGTATACTTATATACCCAAGCAGCCAATCACAAAACTAACATACCATGAGAACGTATTCTACTACTCCACATTCAAAGCTTTTAATTTACCTGCGGGTGGGTTTCGGCTTGTTGCTACTGGTGCTTGCTTTTGTAATAAACTAAAGCGACGATGAGAACAGGGCAAAATGGGCTAAAAACCCCAAAGGCCCTGTTCATTTTTTCCTCTCTATCCTTCTACCCAACCCTTACAAAATAAAAAAGCACCCCCTCCCCTTGCCGTGGGAGAAAGTGCTTTACCCCTTGATTGGTAGATCAAGTTTCTTTATGCGATATTAATTCCTGGTAACATATTGTTTAGATTAAGTCGGTGATACAAATTTCCTTCACAAGCCGATGGGTTCCAACCAAAAAAATAAAATATTTTAGAGGTCAGGCGTTCACTTTTATCGATCAAAATTGGTTTTGTATTAATAAATGGCTATTTTTGGATTAGATGTCTGATACCCAGGATAACTTGTATACCCTGATCCGCTCGCTCACCCCGGCCGAAAAAAGATACTTCTCTATTTTCGCGTCGCGCCACACCATCGGCAAGGAAAACAACAGCCTGCGTATGTTCAAAAAGCTGGAAGGCATTAAGAGTTACGACGAGAAAAAATTCCTGTCGCGCTACAAAAGTGAAGGCTTTGCCAAACACTATGGCTTTAATAAGCACTTTTTATACGAACTCATTCTCCAGTCGCTCCACAGCTTTCACAGCGGGAAAACAATTGAGAACGAATTGCAGCAGCAATTGCATCATATTGATATCCTGATGGAAAAAGGGCTCACCAAACAGGCCCGCTCCATTGTAAGGACCGCTTTGAAGAAAGCTGAGAAATACGATCTGCACACCGTCATCCTCGAACTCCTGAACCGCGACATGACCCTGAACCGAGAGGAAGGCTTTGCCGGAAGAACAGAGGAGGACGTAAAGCAACTTACCAAAAGAATTGCCGAAGAAGTGCACAAGATCTCTATGCGATCGGAACTGGAAAATATTACCGCTTTCATCGCTATCCAGGCCAATAAAAGCGGATTACTCCGTAATAAGAACACCCTCGATAAACTGAAGAAGTTACAAAAGGACAAAAAACTGGAAAAAGCGCCGGAAAGTTATTACGCGGCCTGGCACTTTCACAGCGCAAGGATGGGTTTGCACCACATGATGATCGATCACGAAAAAGCGCTGAAGGAAAACGACGCCCTGTTGAGCATGATGGAACAAAATCCGCACATGATCAAAGAGAACCCAAGATATTACATCCTTTCCCTTAATAATAAAATGGTGCTGCTTGGAAACTTCAGGCGTTACGAAGAAATGCTGCAGGTTTCAGACAGGATCGGGAATGTCCCCGTAAAGTCGCAGGTGCTGCGCAACCGAAAGTTCAACATAAGTAATGGACTTCTACTACAAATGTATGTAAAGACCGGCGAGTTTGAAAAAGGTCTTGAACTCCTTAAGGAATCCAATCGCAAGCTTGCTGCAGGAGAAGTGCAATTCCTCGATCTGCAATATGAGATAGCACACTACTTCGCCGCCGCCAATCTTTATTTTGGGGTGGGTAATTATACCGAAGCCAATAAATACCTGGGCGAGATCGTAAGCCGCAGAGACCTGATCCTGCGCGACGATATCCTGTGCTTCTCTTTGCTTATGCGCATCATCGTGCAGTTTGAAATGAAAAAACAGGATCTTTTGGAATACACGGTACGTTCTGCCTATCGCTTTCTCTACAAGCGTAACCGCCTCTATAAATTCGAAGGCATGGTGCTGGATTTCATTCGTAAAAAATCACCGCATCTCGATACGCAGAAAAAACTGGTGGCGGCGCTGGAGGAATTGCACGATGAATTAATGCCGCTTACTAAAGATCCGCTGGAGAAGAACGCTTTCGCTTACTTTGATATCATTTCGTGGATAGAGAGCAAAATGTACAACAAGACTTTTCAGGAAATGGTGATCAGGAACATTCCCAAAAATAAGGGGCAACAAAAAAGCCCCCGCGATTAAACCGGGGGGCTTTCCTGAATGTATAACCGGCAATTTATTTTTTAACGGGTGCCGTACCGCTTTTAAAATTTTTAAAGTAATACGTAAGCGTTAAGCCGGCGTAATGATTGTAGTTCTTAAAACTGTGATTGTACAGCGTACCGTTAACAGAATAGGTAACATCAGAGTAGGCAACAGGAGCGAACCCGCGGTTCAGCCACATGGCCAGGCTCCACATTCCTCCTTTTTTCATCATTTTCTCAAATCCGCCCATTAAGTGTCCATTCAGAACAAGTGTAGAACCGGGAGTAACTGTTTGACTCAGGAAATCGTTTCCGCTTAAACCGCTGGGAGCATCTTCACCCGCGTCAACATCACGGTCGCGAACCTGGGCGCCTACTCCAACTAAGGATAAACCTCCACCCACAAACCAACGTACGTTCTTACAGTTGGGATTGAAATTCCAAATAAGAGTGGCCGGGATACTGGCAGTTGCCATACCCACACGGTTCACCATATAATGGCTCATGGGTTTTGTTAAATTATAATTACGCGCCATGGTATATTCAAAACCCATTTGACGGAAATTCAAACCGGTTTGAAAGCTCAAATGATTATTGATGGTCTTACGAAAAACAAGCCCAAGACCGGGCGAACCGAAATGACTTTGGGTAAACAAAGCATTTGCATTTTGCATACCTCCGTTGAATTGGGAGTGATTACCAAACGCGCCCGCGCTGATACCCATTCTCCAACTGCTTTGGGCCGCAACGCTTGTTACTATAACAAAGGCGGCAAGTGTAAGTAATTTCTTCATGGTTGTATTTTTTCTTTTGATGCTTGAAAAAGGACAAGGTTTAATGCGGCACGTTCTTTTATCAAATATACAAAATCGCGAGCCTAAAGTCAAGTTTATAACTAGCTGATAGGCAGATCATTGTCCGCCACCCCTTTGATTGCCATTACTGTTATCCTTAAAGCTGTTCTGCAGGTTAAAGAGCATCGTATAATACATACGATATCTAACATACTGCCCGTTCTTCTGGGCGGGCCTCCATTTACTTTGGCCTATCACGCGGATCGCTTCTTCGTTACAACCTCCGGCAATCCCTTTTTTAATACGAATATTGGAAGTGCGGCCATCCGGTTCCACAATGAAATTCATAACAATACTTCCCTCCAATCCCTGCTGTTTGGCAATAGGCGGATACTCAAGTGTTGTGTAAACAAATTCCTGGAAGGTCTTTTCGGGATCGGCACATACCGGCGCTTTATCCGCCGATTCGTACACCGCCATAGAAGTATCGAGGGGCAGGTTCGTATACAAAGCCTTTTCGTACCCCCTGTGTTTGATCCATTTTTTATATTTAGAGATCGAAAAATTTATTTCTACTGAATGCTGCACATTCACCACACAGTCGCCCTGCATAGAAGGTATCCACTCAAGCATACTTAATAAGCGTAAAGCCTCTTTATCTATTCCCAGGCTCACTCCCTTGGTGATCTTTGGCTTCACAGCCTTACCCGACTTTGTTACTACAAAATAGATGGTAACCGGCCCTTCGAACTTATCCACCATATCCTGCTGCGGATACATCAGGTGATCGCGCAAAAAACGCTTCCACTCTTCCTTACCTCCATAAACCTCCGGAAAATTATCTACGTTGAAGCTATAAGCATGATCAACGTACTGGGCAAAAAGGTCCGAACACAAAAACAATACCGGTATCAGAAACCGCAATTTCATGGGAAAAACTTCTTCATTTCCAGTATAAACCAATCGGGAGGCGCGCAGGGCCTGTTCTTTTCTTTATCAATGAACACAAGCGTAACGTGTCCTGTGTTCAGCAACTCCTTCTGAGCATTATAACATTCGTAATGAAATGTAATGCGAACTCCCGGCATTTCTTTGATGGAGGTCACAACCGTAACTTCATCGTCGTAGAAAGCGGGTTTTTTATACTGGATAGCAAAATCAACTACAGGCAGCAATATTCCTTTGTCCTCTATCTCACGATAACTGAAGCCCATTTTTCGAAGCGCTTCCACGCGACCCACCTCATAATACTGCGCATAATTTCCGTAATAGGCATAGCCCATGCGGTCGGTCTCCCCGTAGCGCACTCTTAATACTGTTTCGGCTCTTAACATATTGGTAACAAATTTAGTTTTTCTGCCCACATAGTAAACTTACATTTGTAATATGTTAGTAAAACGTCTTGCTGCATTTTTACTGCCGTTCCTCTTATTGGCATGTGGCCATCCCCGGCTCAGCAAGACCGAAACACAGCATTTTGTTATCAATAAAGAGGAGGTAGATTCATCAACTTACAAATACATTCAACCTTATAAAGAAAAACTAGACGACGCCATGAACGAGGTGATCGGCTTCGCGCCCGAGGCGCTCGTAAAACACCAACCCGAAAGTAATCTCACCAATTTCTTTGCCGAAGCCATGATGGAAAAAGCAAAAAAGATCACCAAAGACACAGCCGATCTTGTAGCCCTGTTCAATTACGGCGGTATTCGCACTTCTGTACCACAAGGCGATGTGCGCGTTGGGAACATGTACGAAGTGATGCCTTTCGAAAATCAATTAGTGTTTCTTCCCTTAAAAGGATCTGAACTGCAAAAAGTACTTGACCTCCTGGCCGAAAA
>JANWKZ010000111.1 GCA_025451115.1 Bacteroidia bacterium
AGAAGCTGAAGTAAGGGCTATTGCGAAGGTAGAGAAGGAAAAGATGGAACTAAAGACGGAAGAGGACAAGCGGAGGCAGAATGTCATTATCTATTCGGTGGTGGCGGGTCTTGTGCTGGTGAGTATTTTCTCGATCTTCATCTTCCGGGGCTTGCAGCAGAAAAAACGTGCCTTTCGCATCATTGCCCATCAAAAAGCAATAGTGGAGGAGCAGAAAGAACTGGTGGAAGAAAAGCAGAAGGAGATACTCGACAGCATTCATTATGCTAAACGAATTCAGCGCTCGCTGCTTACCAGCGAATGGTATATTGCCCGGAGTATAGAAAGGCTTAAAAAGCCGCTTTAATCCCCATTTATTGCTATTTTTGAGGCTCAGCTATGACTGTTAAGAACGATAAAAAAACTATCCGCGCCTGGACCTTTTACGATTGGGCTAATTCTTCGTTCCCGCTGGTGATCAACTCGGCGGTATTTCCCGCTTTTTATGAGTACCAGACCACGTTAAGAGAGAAGGTCACCGGTAAGATCCTGGACGATACCGTTACTGTGAGTGGACATGTTTTTAAGAACACCGAACTCTATTCGTATTTTGTTTCTGCCGCGCTTTTGGTAGTTTGTTTTACGGCACCCATTCTTTCGGGTATTGCCGACTACAAGGGGAACAAAAGAAGTTTTCTTGCCTGGTTTTGCGTGCTGGGATCTTTTTCGTGCGCCGGGCTTTACTTTTTTGACAAAGGAAACATCGCGCTTTCGATGATACCATTTGTTACGGCCACCATTGGGTATTGGGGAAGCCTGGTTTTCTACAATGCCTATTTGCCCGAGATTGCGAGTGTAGACAAACAGGATAAGATAAGTGCCCGTGGTTTTGCTTTAGGTTATCTTGGAAGTTCACTTTTACTTATTATCAATCTTGTTCTGATCACCTTAGGAAAAAAAGCTGAAATAGCCGCAGCGGATCCGGCCGCCAATTGGTATCCCGCTAAATACGCTTTTATTTCAGTGGCTTTATGGTGGTTCTGTTTCGCTCAGTATACTTTGCGCAATATCCCTAAAGGAACTCCTTCGGGCAAAGCAGGCGAGGGGAACGCGCTGACAAAGGGTTTTCGCGAATTGGGCCACGTGCTCAAAGAACTGAAAACACAGGACACCCTCAAAAAATTCCTGCGCTCGTATTTCTTCTATAACATGGGCGTGCAAACCGTTATGTACATGGCAACTTTGTTTGCGGCCAAGGAGATCGACTGGCCGGATGAGAATTACAAGAAGACCGCGCTTATCATCAGTATTCTTCTTATCCAGTTCTTAGGTGTAGCGGGCTCGTTCCTGTTCTCTTTTATTTCTTCCAAAATTGGCAATGTAAAAGCTTTGCTTATCGCCATTTTCATCTGGGTTTTGATCTGCGCAAGTGTCTACCTTTTCGTGAACACACCGATGGAGTTCTATTGTGTGGCCGCCAGCGTCGGCCTCGTGATGGGAGGGATCCAGGCTCTTTCACGTAGCACTTACTCTAAATTACTGCCAGAAACAAAGGATCTAGCCAGCTATTTCAGCTTCTTTGATGTAAGCGAGAAACTCGGCATCGTACTGGGCGTTTTCGCTTTTGGCGCTATTGAAGGATTTACCGGAGATATGCGGAAATCTGTACTTGCGCTCATCGCCTTTTTCGCCATAGGTTTCGTACTTTTGTTACTGGTTAAACCAAACAGATCTCTTGAGAACAATAGCGCTAAATAGTAAAACAAAGATCAGCTCGCCGGTGCTCGACCTCAAGCAGCACGCTAAACTGCGCGCCTGTATCGAGATATCTGATTCCGAGATAGTGATGGCCTTATTCTCTTTAGAGAACGAACTCGTTTTCCTCGATCATGTAGTTCTAAAAGCAGGGGAGAAGAACACAGAAGCACTCGAATACCTCGCCCAGCACAACGATTTCTTCGCACACAATTACGCCAACGTTTTTATATGCATCGCTAATTCACATTATACTTTGGTGCCCGGTGCATTGTTCGAGAACGCCGGCAAAGAACAGCTCCTCAAATTCAATCACCCGCTCACTGGTGAAGAGACCGTCCTTTCCGACGAGATCTTCAGCGCGGAAAGCTTCTGCGTATATTCAGTCAACAAAAAGATAAAAGAACTCTTCGATAAAGTATTCCCCAACAACCACATCCGTCACAAAACAACCTGTCTCATAGAAAGCCTGCCTGCCGTCTCCTCCAAAACACACAAGACCTGTTTAGTAAACGTAGAAGGAGAGACCATGGATGTTTCTCTCTACCGCGGCAAACTTTTGTTCTTTAACTCCTTCGCTTTTCAAACCGCAGAAGATTTTCTCTATTTCATTCTGGCTTCGCTCGAACAGAACAACGCCACACTCGATGAGACCGAGATCGTGCTGTGCGGCGAGATTGAAACCGGTTCGGCCCTGTACAACACGCTGAAAAAATACATTCCAAAAATAAAGTTCGCCGTAGCCGACAAGGCAATCCTTAAAAAGAACGATTTCGTAAAGCTGCCCGATCATTTTTATTTCTCTCTCTTTAATCTCTACCTGTGCGCATTATAAGCGGCAAATACAAGGGCAAAGCGCTCCACCCGCCCAAAAACCTTCCTACACGTCCTACAACCGATTTTGCCAAGACCGGGCTTTTCAATATGCTCAACAACCGCGTTGACTATGAAAGCAGTTCCGTGCTCGATCTTTGCAGCGGCACCGGAAACATCACTTTCGAATTTCTTTCAAGAGGAGCGAAGCACGTCACTTCGGTCGATCAGCACGCCGCCTGTCTCAAATACATTAGTGATACGGCCAAAGAACTAAAGTTTGATAATATCAAAACCTGGAAGGTGGATCTTTTCAAATTCATTGACAAGACCGATCAAAAGTTCGATATCATCTTTGCCGATCCTCCTTATGATGCTAGCTGGATAGAGCAGATAAGCGAAAAAATATTCGAGAAAGGAATTTTGAACGAAGGCGGCATTTTGATAGTAGAACACGGTAGTAAAACCGATCTTTCGGTACAAAAATACTTCGAAGAAACCCGTAATTACGGTAATGTAAATTTTTCTATTTTCTTTCCGTCAAACCAGTCCCGATAGCTATCGGGATCGAGGTTCTAGTGTCGACCTCGCTCAGAAGAAGTACGTAGTAGAATGACGGCCTACCTGAGGTTCGATCTCTCGGGGCGGCTACTACCAGCGTCTCGACTACGCTCGACGTGACAGAGAGGGGTATTGGTTTTTAGAATAATTATATTGATTTTTGCTGCGATGAAAAGGCAAAAATATTTATACGTGTATATTCTAAGATGTATAGATAATTCCTATTACACGGGTGTAACTTCTAATCTCGAACTTCGTGTAAGACAACATAACTATGGTATTGACGATGAATCGTATACTTATACGCGTCGTCCTGTAGTTTTAGAGTATTTTGAGCGTTTTTCTGATTTTCGTTTAGCAATAGAATGGGAAAAGAGGATCAAAAGATGGAGCAGAAAGAAAAAGGAAGCACTGATCGTAGCTAATTGGGACAAATTAAAAGAGGAAGCTGCCTGTAAGAACGAAACTTCTCATACTTTTTATACGACCGATAAAGATCCAATGTCAGACCGAGCGTAGTCGAGGTCCTTGTACATCTTCTTTTTGGAATTAAGACGACTATAGAAGTATTTTCTCCGAATTCCGGGATGCTTATTGATGGTATCTCATTGGGAGAAATTAAGAGAGAATGCTGAATGTAAGAATGAAACTTCTCCTACTGTATATTACGACCGATAAAGATCCAATGTCAGACCGAGCGTAGTCGAGGTCCTTGTGTGATCCCAATCTGAAAGCGGGCAGGGTGGAAGCAGGCCTTTCTCCGGATGTATAGCTCTGGAAGGCGTGTTACCAGTGCCTCAATCCCGAGAGCCATCAGGGCCAGACGTGACATAATTTATTAGTATATTTACCTCCATGAGCAATAAGCGCATAGCAGTTTTCCCCGGGTCTTTCGATCCTTTTACTATTGGTCACGAAGCTTTGGTAAAACGTACCATGGGACTTTTCGACGAGATCATTATCGCCGTAGGAATGAACTCCACTAAGAAATACATGTTCTCTGTAGAGAAACGTACTGAGTGGATCAAAAATGTATTTAAGGGAGAGAGCAACGTACGGGTTACCAGCTTTACCGGCTTAACGGTTGAGTTCTGTAAAAAGAACAAGGCCGGTCATATCATTCGCGGCGTTCGTACCAGCACCGATTTTGAATTTGAGAAGGCAATCGCCCAGATGAACCGCAGCATGAGCGATATTGAAACGATCTTCATCATGCCTTTGCCCGAGCATTCGGCCATCAACTCCACCATTATCCGCGATATTATCCGCAACAACGGCGATGCGAGCCTGTTTGTACCTAAGGGAGTGGATTTGAAGTAAGATACTCGCTTCTATTTTTTCCCCTTAAGCGACCCTTCTATCATTCCTTTCAAAACTTTCAGATCAACGTCTTCCAGTTTATTGATGTAGATGCATCCACCGTTTGTTTTGTGCTTGCCCAGTTTTTTGAGTGTAGCGGAGCGGTCTTTTCCCCAATCCATCAGGTACAGGGTTAGATTAGCCTTGCGCGGAGAAAAACCCACCAGGAACCAATCAACCTGCCTGCCGGTGGCAGGACTTTCATATACTTTATTTCCGAAGCCAATGAGGGAGCCGCCCCACATTTTGGGCTTCGCGCCGCTGGCTTTTTTCATCATTTCCAAAAGCGCGAAGCTGTCTTTTCGCTTTTGTTGTTCGGGAACAGCATTGATGAAATCCTCTACGCTTGCGGCGGTCTCCTTGGTTTTAATTTCAACTTTCTTTCCTTTTTTCGCGGGTTTTGCTTTTTTCGCCACCAGTTTCGTTGTCTTTTTCTTTACTGCCATAGTTTATCTTTAAATTTTACTTAAGAGCCAGTTTCACCGGCGTTTTTCCTACGCGTTTGATCTTTTTGTTTGCTTCCAGGTCGAGCTTTACCCATTCCATGTGCCACTGCACGTTGCCTTCAAACTTTACTTTGTTCTTTTTAAGATCGGCCTCAATGCCATCGAACAATTCGGTATGCGTGGCTTCTTTGTGTTTTTTCAGGTAAGCGAGAATGGCTTTCTTCAAAGGCTCATACTTGGTTTTATCCATCGTAACGGCTTTCTTGCCTTCGGGATGTTTGAGTTGGATACGTGTTTCCATAGTCTTTTAGTTTTTCTTATATAATTGTCCACTCTTTATCACCATGTAAACGGCATTAATGTTCCTGATATCTTCCAGCGGGTTTTTATTTAATACAACCAGGTCAGCTATTTTGTGCACCTCAATAGTGCCATGGGTCTTTTCAATGCCTATAGCCTCAGCTCCATGTAGCGTAGCTGCCACGATGGCGTCGGCCGGGCTAAGACCACAAAATTTCACCAATAGTTTTGCCTCTTCCGGTGCAAACAATTCTTCGGTGTCGGTTCCCGTGCAGATCTTAACGCCCGCTTCATAAGCTTTTTTTGTAATGCGCATCGATATCTCTCCTTTCCAGCGCAGTTTTGGGTTTTTCTTCACCATGGGCACATACACTGACTGAGTAGCATCTAAAATAGTTCCTTTCTTTTTCATTAAGATAAAGAGGCTGTCCAGTTCCAGTTTTTTCACCTCTTCATCCCAAAATTCATTCGATTTATCCGGGTTTTCGCGTGTTTCCCATTCTTTGGGTATTGTTTTCTTAGTGTATTTTCCAAAGTAAAGCATTTCAGAATGCGAGATCACAGAAACCCCGGCGTTTACCACATCATAAGGCATTGCAGGAAAAGTGGCTGCATGTCCCCAAACTTTCATTTGCTGCTTCGCGGCCGCGTCTACAACTTTTTGTACAAGCCCCGCTGAAAGCTGTTCGTAAAGTTTAATACCGGAAGCTCCACTGCCACGTGCTTCAACGATCAAGGTATTAAGGTCGGATGAATCGCTGATCGCCCGCATAAACGGCAAGGTTCCGTTCTTTACACCTTTTGAACTGGTTTTGGTGCGATTGTCTTTGAAGAAATCCGTACCTGCCATTACCGCAGCATAATAAATATTGGGCGAAACAATATCGCCTGCCAAAGCATCGCGCGATAACCCGGCCAACATGCGCCCATCTCCGGCCATATCCCGCACAGAGGTAACGCCGGCGTATAACATTTCCTTCAATATAGGTTCTTTTTGGGATCGGGGCTCGGCGCTGGGGTCGGTTGCTAAATGCACGTGCGTGTCAATGAAGCCCGGAAGCAGGAACTTTCCTTTCAGATTAAACACGGGAATGCTATCGGCCAATTTTTTGTTTCCACTATATACCTGGTAAATAATTTGATCCTTGATGATCACGGTTTGATCGGCCAGGGCTGTCTTGTGGTTAGCATCGATAAGGGTAACATTCGTAAGCGCGTAGATAGTCAGGGAAACCTGTGCCGACAGAAGATCAGCGGAAAGAAGAAGAAGAAAAATGATCTTTCTCATAATAAGAGGTTTGATAACCCTATCAAATATATTGATTTTTTAGCAGTATTTGTTACCTACGGAATTCCATTCATGTTCCGGTTTTGTCATAAGCAGCGCTTTGTCAAACCCTATGGAGCCTTTTGGAAAAACAGATTCATTCTCAAAAAAGGGAGAAGCAACTTTTGAAACAGCTAAAGGTCGCACGATCCAGTTCTTTGTGTAAAGCCGCATGCCCTCAAAAGTAGTTTTGTTGGGAGAATAAGCAACATCGTAATGGCTTTCTTGCCCTCGGGATGCTTGAGTTGGATGCGTGTTTCCATGCGGTATCGTTTGTGATCAGTTGCAGGATTTGAGGTGACAAAGCCGCGTAGAGCTCAAGCCCTTTCTCGACTTCAAACATTTTTCATTCTCATCAATGGCCCACTTGGTTTGTATAGAGGTGCCGGGATCCTGGTCCTTTAAGATCACAGCGTTATTGTCTATGGTCCAGGTACCTTTAGTGTCGATCTTTTTGGATGGATTGGAATTATCAAAGTAACTAAACGTATTGTCTTCGTTAATGGTTAATTCAACCCGAACAGAATTTTCATTCACGCCGCCACAATTGCAAACGCCGTAGGTACCTGTTTTTGGGTTTAGTTTTTTAGTGGGAGGATCGCCTGCTAATGCAACTGTTGCTATCGCAACGAAAAATGCTGAGATCAATATCGTTTTTTTCATGGCTTGTTGTATTTATTGTAAATTAAATGTACAACAAAATACCTCAAACGCAAAAAATTACCCCGGAAAATGTTGCATGAATGCTTATACGCAAGCCTTGAACCCCGCCGCTACAATAAGTCCTGCGGTCTCGGTTCTCAGTCTTGTTTCTCCTAAACTCAAAGCCTCGAAGCCATTCATCTGCGCCAGGGCGATCTCCTCTTCGGTAAAATCGCCTTCCGGACCAATAAGCACGAGAATTTCTTTTTCGTTCAGGATATTTTTAAGATCTGTTTTCTTAATGGGTAAACAGTGCGCAATGTATTTCTTCCCCTTGCTTCCTTTTTCCTTCGCAATAAAGTCTTTTATCGTAATCCCATCATTTATCTTCGGTATCACGCCCTGTATCGATTGCTTCACGGCGCTCTCGGCTATCTTCCTGAAGCGCTCAATTTTTGTCCCGGTCTTTTCTGTTCGTTTGCAAATGACAAATGAGAACTCATCAACGCCAAGCTCAGTTCCTTTTTCTATCAGCCATTCAATTCTGTCTGCATTCTTGGTAGGGGAGATGGCAATATGCAAATAATAAGGTTTCTTAACCCCAACTGCCCGCTGCGAAATGATCCGAGCCACACATTGCTTAGGGTCAGCCACAGTGAGCTCGGCAATGTAGAAATTCCCGATGCCGTCAATAATATCGATCACGTGCCCCACTTTGTGGCGAAGCACCTTCACGCAATGTTTCGATTCTTCAGGAGAAAGCAGCACCTCGCCGTGACCTGAAAAGGAATGGGCGAGAAAGATCTGCATGCAATTTACTTTTTGCTTTTATCAGTATGCAAATGCGCCTTCATGTACTTGGGCGTACCGCAATTGGTAGACATCTCTACGGCTTCTTCCACACCGCGGGCAGCTGCCGCTTTGTAGTAGTCGCAGGCCCCCAGCAGGTCATCCTGCTTCAGGTGTTTTACCAATGCCATTTTGTAGTAGTTACGACCGAAATCGGGACGCATTTTGATCAGCATATTGTAATCAAACACGGCCGCGTTCCATTGTTGCAGTTCTTCGTTCACTTCGGCGCGTAATAAAATGGCGTCGTAGTTATCTTTCTTCAGTTCGATACATTTATTGAGGTCTAAGAAAGCAGAATCAGCTTTTCCGGCTTTCAGGTAAACCTGCGCGCGGGTAAAATAAACTTTGTAAGAGCTGGCTTTTTTAGCAATAGCAAGGTTCATGTCGGCAAGCGCTTTGTCGGCCTCGCCTTTTCCTAAATAACCTCTTGCGCGGGCCGCGTAAGCATTACCTGAATCGGGAATGATCTCGATAGCCTCGCTGGCCATTTTAATAGCTTCGTCGTATTTCTGTAAGCTGGCTTTAGAATCGGCGTCTTTCGCCAGGTTAAATCCTTCGCTCCAGCAAAAACATTCTTCAAATATCTTCTCTCCGCCTTCGCTCCCTTGCAGGATCGCGCGGCGAATTTGCTTACAAGCTTTCTTTTTATCGCTTCCGCCTCCTTTATAAAGGTTGTAGGCTTTCACCGCTTTGGCATCAGCATTGCCTGTATCCAGTTTCAGGGCCATATCGGCATCGCTGTTCATGGCGTAGGTGCTGCCGGTGAAGTAATTGCACATAGAGCGCTTCGAGTAAGCCTCAGCCCAGGTTTTCATTTCAGGCGTACTGGCTTTTTTTAATTCAAGCGCTGCGTTGGCATCGTCTTCAATTTCCTTGATGGCCTTATCATAAGAAGGAATAGCCAAAGAATAGCTCTTGGCCTTATATTTCGCGTTAGCGTCCTCAAAGGATTTTTTAAAAGCGGGGGTCTGTGCGGAAGCAGTTAAACCTGTAAAAAGGGCTGCAACGAGTAAGATTCTTGTCATGCGTTTTTGTTTGGTTAAAAGAGTACCTTCCAAATACCGTGCTATTTTTCAGGAGCCCAAAGTTATCACTTATTCGTGATAACTTCAAACCCAATAATGCTATCAGAAACCGACTTCAGATCGGTCTGCGTAAGCACGTAATTGCTTGAAAGCGAATAGGAATACACCGAGTTCTTGACCGCCGCGCAGAGCTCGGCCGTTTTGGTGTTATAAACGATCTCCTGGGCCGTAACACCGGCCAGCACCGTGTAATTGGAATTAGAGAACCGGTACCCGTAAATGCTCCCGTCATTCATTGCCAGCAGAAAATAGTCGTTGTTAACCTGCGCCACCGATAAAAGTTTGCCCGTAGGCAAAGTAAACGGACCCACCAGTCCGTTGGTGGCCGGCGTGTACAGGTAGATGACGGCCTGGTTGGAGGTGTTGTTCCCAACCACATACAATTCTTCGTCGGTACGCTCATAAATGCCCGAAACTACTATCGGCATAAAGGCGCTGTTCACCACTCCACCAGAATTGCGGTAAAAACCATAGATCTTATCGCTTGTACCGAATTTGTCCTTGAAAACAGCCGCGCAGTATTTGCTCAAAGGCGCTGTATAATAAGCGTAAATATTGCTGTTGGAAGTAGAATAACCGGTAGAAGGAACTCCCAAATAAGTAATGCTGCTAATGTCACCCGAAAAATAACCTACATAAGCTTTTTTACCGTCGGTGGTAACGCTCATGCATTCGGGAAAACTGCCCCCTGTATAAGGATAGCTCCACAGGTTTGCGTTATTCGCCAGGTCGTAGCCCACCAGCGGCTGGTTGATGTTTCCGTTAATACAGAGCTGCTGGTAATACCCACCGAATGCCATGCCGTTATAACCTGTATTCAGGTTGATCGCTCCCTGCAGGGCCATATTGGTATTGTATTTCGAGATCACCTTAGGCTGCGTAGCCTCCACAATGAAATACCCCGTTTTCAGCGTGGGCGACTCCGTAACATAGATCTGCTGGTGTTTTTGCGTAGTGTTCTCGCCATCATTGGCCGTAATGGAGATATTGTAAAAACCACTGGGCAAATGATGATCTGTCAGGTAATATTCCTCGCTGAAATGGAAATCTTTGCTCTTGATGGTGACCGAATGTGTGTACTGAAGCACCGCGTTATTGGCATCGGTAAGCGTAATGACCACCGAAGTAAGTTTATTCTCGTCACTCACATGAGCGCTCACGATAATAGTATCGAACATGTTGAAGGCTTGCCCGTTAGCCGGCCCGGAGATATGCACCATGGGCGAAGTGGTGTCCTTTCGGTCCTTTTTGCACGAACATAAAAATATCAACACAAAAAGGGTGTAATATAGGTGTTGCTTTTTCAATGCAAATTGATTTCCACTAAATTAAGGATTTTCGCTTAAATGTTCACTAACATTTTCGTTTGATAACCTGTTTAAAACCGCTCACAGATTTTTTGTACTTTGATGACCCGAAAACAAAATGCTTCTTTGCAGCCCCTCAGAAGAAGCTATATAAAAAATTGGAGGGAAGACCTATGAGTACCATTGGAGTAAACA
>JANWKZ010000112.1 GCA_025451115.1 Bacteroidia bacterium
AGGGGGAGTTCCGATCGTGGGTGAGATGATGACGAGCCGTTGGGCTTTTGAAGCTTTGGCTGTGAACCAGTACAAGTCGAACGCTTTCGAGAGACAATTTTATAAATACGATAAGGCCATTGCAGAAGCTGAGTACAAGAACACCTATTGGTCGGAAAAACTTATTTCCAAGATCGGAAAGATCGAAAAGGAAATGGGCGATCCGAAAATGAAGGACGAATTTTTGAAGGACCTTGCTTTGGTGAGTAACGAATTTGAAAAAGAAGTTGAGAGGCAGATAGAACGCCAGGGTAAGGCCGTGAAGTTCGAGCACATGGACAAACTTGTGCCGGATAAAGTAAACGTACAGGTATTGGCCGCAGCGCGTTTCTATCTGAACGATGCGAGCACCGGTAAATTGACCCTCAAACAATATTATATCGACCGTTCTAAGATGGCCCGCGATAAACGGAATGCTATTGTTTCTTCTTTGACCAAGACCGACGCGCAGAAAGAAGCGTTCATGAAGATGCAGGAGCAATACGAGAACGAGGCGCTTAACAGTTTCATGAAGAACGAGAACGACCTTGGTGAGAAATGCCTTGAAAAGGATGGTAAGCTTATTCAGCGCACCAATCCCATTTTCCTGGATCCGGACGATAACCTGGGTCGCGCGCATTTCTACGCACCACAAAAGAAATTCCTGGGCACTTATTACCAGACCTTCTGGTTCAACCTGAGCGTGATCTGGGCTATGTCGATATTCATGATGTTTACGCTTTATTTCGATGTGCTTAAAAAGATACTTGATGGCCTGGGTAACCTTGTCTCTATGATAGCTCCCAAGAAGAAAAGGTAATAGACCTTTATTGTTTTATTTTTTATTTGAAGGCATGAAGAGGAATTCAGTTTTTTTGGCTTTAGCGTTGATTCTGTTCTGCAGAATTTCATTTGCGCAGACAAGCGTACCGGGTGGTAACGTGTATGGTAACTGGACATTGGCAGGCTCGCCGTATAATATCCAGGGCAATATTGTGATCCCGGATGATTCTACGCTTACTATCGATCCCGGCGTTACGGTTCGTTTCCAAACATCCTCTAATCTTTATTTGACCGTAAAGGGGCGCCTCCTTGCAATGGGAACACCACAGGATACGATCCGCTTTACGGCCACGGATACAACCAATGGTTTTATGGGCGTTCGTTTCATTAATCCCGGGGCCAATAACGATACCTCGCGTTTGTATTTTTGTAAATTCCAGTACGGTAAAGCAAAGGTGATGAATTATGACAGGGGAGGAGCACTCTTTTTCAATAACTGGAGTAAAGCTGTGGTTTCTCAATGTTATATTCTCAATTGCCAGGCAGGTTCGCAGGGAGCAGGTATTTGCTGTGACTCTTTGAGCAGCCCGGTAATTAATTATAATACCATCATGTACAACATTGCCGGAATGAATAGCAGTTATGGAGTGGGAGCGGGTATAGCTTGTTTACGAGGCAGCGATCCGGTTATTTCTTACAATACCATTTGGTATAACAATATTCCGCTTATAGGTGGATTTGTGGGGGGCGCAGGGATATTTGCGGAAAACAGCAGTCCTGTTATTACTTACAATAATATCTCCTATAATAATTCAAAAGGTGTGGGCGGGGGTATTGGTTGTACGAATGGAGGAACGCCCATGATCACTTACAATACTATTTCGGGTAACGTAACCTATGGCGCTTGTGGTCCGGGACACGGCGGCGGTATCTATTGTAGCGGACCTTCTGCACCAACCATTTCCTACAATACCATCTCTGATAACTACGCAAACAACGTGAGTTGCGGTAGTGGCGGAGGAATTTATTGCGTAAACGTAAGCGCGCTGCCGGCTATTTCCTATAATACGATCATAAACAACAATAATGGGTATGGCGGCGGACTGGCGTTCAGCAACTCAACCGTAATAGGCATTAATTTTAATATCATATCCAATAACTCGGCCTCTAATAATTCATCCTTCCACTATGGTGGAGCGATCTATTGTTACCAGACCACCATTACACAGGCATCAAACAACTGTATGGCAAATAACTATGCCCAGCACAAAGGCGGGGCACTATATCTTGACGCGAGTACGATCATCTCTGCCCTTAACAATAGCATAGTGAACAATAGTTCTGATTCAGCCGGCGCGCTGTATTGTTTGAATAACTCCGATCCTACTTTCCGCAATTGTATCGTCTACGGAAATACCGGCAATGGAGGCTCGCAGGTATTCCTGTCGGATGATGCGAGCGATCCCAATTTCTTTTACAGCGATGTAGAAGGAGGGAAGCTGGCCTTTGGATTGAACGGAGGAACTTACACAGGAACTTATCCCGCCAATAATATTAATTCAGTACCCAATTTCGTTGCGCCATCCGGTGGAAGCGGGACAGGTTTTGACGGAGTAGCGGCCAACTGGAACCTGCAATTGGGTTCTCCCTGTATAAACACAGGAGATCCCACAACCAATTCACCATCCATCGACGTAGCAGGTAATACGCGTGTTACTGTTTGTCGCGTGGATATGGGTTCATACGAGAATCAGTACGCTCAACCACTTTCACTTTCTGTTTCTACGGTAAATACGGTTTGCGGTGCGCTTTGCACAGGTTCGGCTTCTGTAACCGTTACGGGTGGCAGCGGCGCGATCACTTATTCGTGGACACCCGGGAGCCTTACCACGCAGAGCATCACGAACCAATGCGCAGGTACTTATACTGTAAAAGTAACTGAAGGCGGAGGTTGCAGTAAGATCGCGATCGGAACAATTGCAGCTAATCCAACTATGGTGGCCAACTTTGTGAAAACGCCGGTAACCTGTAACGCGGGAAGCGATGGTACAGCCCAGGTGAATGTAACCAACGGAGCACCCAATTATTCTTATCAATGGAGCGCAAACGCCGCCAATCAAACCACGCAGATGGCCACGGGCCTTGCAGCAGGAAACTACACAGTGATCGTAACAGATCAAAATCTTTGTACCATCTCCCCAACGGTAACAATAAATCAACCAACAGCTATTTCAATTACCAAGTCTCGCACGCATGCCTCCTGCAGTAACAGCGATGGAGCAGCTTCTGTTATTCCTTCTGGCGGAACTCCCGGTTATACGTACTTATGGTCAACCACCGCTGCCACGCAAACTGTTACAGGGCTCTCAAGCGGAATTTATTCTGTTACCGTGAAAGACGCCAACCTCTGTCCTCTTAGTGATACGATACTTATCCAGTTCATTCCTTCTGCCACACCGGCACCGGCGCCTATTTGTATGGTCACCGTCGACAGTATGTCGGTCAACAATATTATTATGTGGGATAAAGCGGGCTACGCTTATGCGGATAGTTTCATTGTTCACCGCGAGGTCACTACAAACATCTACGAGCGTGTAGGCGCTGTTTCAAAAGACTCATTGAGCCAGTTCATTGATGTGAACAGGCTGATCGGCCCGGCTAACGGCGATCCGAACATTGGTGCTTACCGTTATAAACTACAGGTGCGCGATTCCTGCGGAAATTACAGCGGCTTGAGTCCGTATCACAACAGTGTTTGGTTCAACGACCTCCTCAATGGCTCATTCAGTTGGAACCAGTACCTGGTGGAGGGTATGGGAAGCACTCCTGTTGGTAATTTCTATTTGCGCGTAGATACAAATAATACCGGCTTCTGGAAGATCATCGGTTCGGTGGCCGGAACACAAACCACTATCAACGATCCGCGCTATTTCACTTATAATACCATCGCCAACTGGCGCATCGATGCTACCGGATTTAACTGTAACCCCACAACGCGTTATGGTCAGCCCGGAACTTTCAGTACAATCGTAAAAACAAGGTCCAACGTTAAGAACAACCGTACTACAGGAATTCAATCTCAGGCTCTTAAAGTTGAACTGGTTCCCAACCCCGCGAAGGAAACCGTAACCGTTCGTTTCAACGAACCGGTTCGGAAATTTCTTTTCTATTCTGTGACCGGCGAGCTGGTAAAAATCTTCGATCAGCCTAAGTACTCCGAAACTTTCAACATTGCGGACCTTTCACCAGGAATGTATTTTGTTATTGCAGAGGGAAGCTCTGTGCCCGGCGTGTTTAAATTTGTAAAACAGTGATCTGAACGCTGAGAAGCGGCTATGAAAAAAAAATTCCTGAATAGATTTTTCCTGTCAGCATTCCTTCTTTGTTTATCTTCTTATTGCTTCGCGCAGCTTGAGATCAAGACCAAGGGCAGTCTTTATGGCCTCATCAATAAAAAGACAAAGGCCTGGGTTGTTCCTCCCACTTATAAAAATATAAATGTGGTGCCCTGGATCAAGAAAGACACCTTTTACTGTTACCAGGCCCAAACCAAAAAAGGCAGTTTGCTTCTTGATAGGAATGGCAAGCCGATTCCAGGCGCCGCTTTCAAAACCATAGAATACCTCCATTACAAAAAATTCTTTCGGGTAGAAACACCCAAAGGAAATGCCTTTTACGAATTAGGTAAAGGGATCAATACGGAGATAGGTTATTTTGAAGAGACCCGCAGCGAGCAGTATTACAGCATCTCCAGGCATTTCTTCATGCATCAGAAAGGAAAGTGGGCCATTATGGATGTACGGAGCCTTGCAAAACCTTTCTGGTATTATGATGATGTTACTTTCATTAATGGTTTTACCAATAAGGGCGGAAGGATCTTTATGACAAAAGAGGGAAAGAAGTACGGCATTGCAGATTCTATTGGAACTCCTCTTGTGAAACCCGTTTATGATTCGCTCGAAGTACTTTATTCACTTGGTTTTGATCCGCCCGTGCATACTTATATCGCCGCCCGGCAGGATGGTAAATGGGGCATTGTAAATGTACAGGGCACGGTTACAGCTCCATTTCAATTCGATTCACTGTATACAAAAAGATATATGTCTTCCGTTCTCAATGGCTCTGTTCCTGTATTGCCTGCTAAAATGGGCGCCTGGTGGGGTGTTATTGACACGAGCGGAAAATTTGTAGTGGTACGCGAGTATGATCACGTTCCGGTTATTGGGGACGACAGGCTCGTGATCCTTATCAAGAATCATAAGATCGGTATCGTTGACTTTCACGGGCGCACCGTGTTTCCTTTTCTTTATCCCAATTTAGAGAAGACAAGTTATTATACGCATAATGCAAAGCTCTTCCCGAATTATCTTTTCAGTACACATACCAACCCGGCTTCTACTACCGATACAATTGCGGCCTGGGGTTTATGCGACAGTTTAGGAAAGATCATTCGCCCCGCCAATGCCAGGGTGATACGTTTGAGAGGTAAATACACAGGTAGCGATCCGGACCTGGCCGATTACGATGATTCTACATTCATTGGCTGGTTGTGGAACGAAGGAGGTTGTAAATTCAAAAGTATAACCGAATCCGATTCTGTATTCGTGGAAGATGAATCTATTGGCCATTTCACGATAAGATATGCCTATGGAGATGGTTTTGCAGGAGGAAAGACGGGAATCATAGATAGAAACGGGAAAGCCATTGTACCCGTTAAATATGAGGAGGTTATACTGCCTTGTATCCGTATCAATAATTATGGCGAGTATCTGGGATTGAATTATGTTTCGCTCTCTAAACCTTCCCGTTTTTTACAGGAGGAATACAAAGTGTATACAGAATACGCCATCATCGCCAAATTGAACGGTAAATGGGGCGCCACCGATTGGCATGGAAAACAGGTTGTACCTTTTGAATTTGATTCGGTAAAAATTGAAACTACCGGGGCCAATTACTTCGACATGAACGACTCGATGTTAAAGGCGCATGATCTTACACGCCAGGTGTACCGGGTGTATAAGAATGGCATGTCGGGGTTTTACTCGCCTTCGGGTAAGGAGCTTTTACATCCGCACGAAAGATTCTCAGAGATCGCATCAACTACTTTGTGCCTAAAAGGGCAGACTTTTTCATTGCACGAGGTAAGCCCGAAAACAGTTTCAAATTTCAATGTGGTTCGTAAGGATTTCAGGCACGAGAAGTATAAGGTAAGACGGGCCGTGTATGCGATCGATCCGTATACGGCAGAAGGTGTAGAAACCCACGATACGGTAGAATATGTACTTACTAACGGTGGAAAATTAAACCTTCTGAACTCGTCCACTTACACCATGTTATTTAAAGAGTGGGCCGATGACCTCATCCTTAAAGCCACCGACGATAGCAGTCGACCCGTTAAGATCGTTCAATGGTCAAATTATAAAAGTACGCTCGGTGGTTCGGGCCTGAGAGAAGAAGACGTAGTAGGGCCGGGCAGGAATTACGACCCTTTGAAGGATGAGATCTATTTTTTAGGTACCGGAACCTGTGATAAGAATTTATTTGTGAAGCAACAGGGCAAATGGTTCCTGTTTGATATGGAGGAAAGTAAGATCGTGAATGCGGGCTCCGGTTTCGACAGCGTTTCGTTGGCAACACGCGAGTTCACCGCCTATAAGAACGGAAAGTTTGAGAAATTCCCTTACTCCCATAAAACTCCTTTTCATATAGAGCTCGATATGGAATGGAGTCCATTCCTGTCTGAAAGTTATCCCTCTTTGGTAGCGCGTAATGTTACGGCTGAATACAAAGAGGTTAATTACAAAAGGAGAGAGTTTCGTTTTGATGAAATGGGCTATGAACTTCCCGATACACTTATTGATGCGAAAGCAATGATCCCTTTGGTGCAGAGCGCGGAATTCAATTTATATGATGCGCAAAGAAAGCCAAAGTTCGCCGCCTGGGCCAACGAGATCCTTTTGCCCACAGATACATGGGAGAACCGTTTTTCTGTAATGGATACCGGTTCAGTAAATTTCGATCCCGTAAAATTTGGCGAAGGCAACGACATCCTTAAAACAGAAGAGTATAAGCAAAGCATTGCGCTGAAATATGGTAAAATATGGAAACTTGTCTCCTGGAATGATCCTTCCAAACATATTGACGGATTAGAATCAGTAAAGTTTCATGATGGACACTGGGAGGTAAGCAAAGCCGGAAAGACGCTGTATTATACTATCGACGGGCTGAACCCTGCCGAAGGAAAATAGCTCCCCGAAACCTCAACACCTGTGAATTTTGAAAGTTTTGATGAAAAGGGAAAATCCTTATATTTGAATGTTTTAAATGAAAAAGAAGAAGGCAAATAAACGCACTTTGTTCATCCTGGTACCTTTACTGGGCTTGTCGCTATTCGCTTCTGTTTTCGCACCGGGTTCTAAAACAGGGATGAATGGCAAAGTGGCCTTCGAGGGCCCTTACACTACCCAAACCAATTACGATGTAGATAACCAGAAGCACGAGGCCCCGCAAAACCACGAGCCGGTGTTCATGTCAATTTTCAAATTCATCGTTAACTGCAATCCTTTCAAAAAGGAAACCCTTTTGTAGTGTTCAAAAAGATCGCTATCCTTTTCGTTAAATTTTACCAGGGAGCTATTTCGCCTTACCTGATGCCGGCTTGCCGTTATACACCCACCTGCTCGCATTATGCTATTGAGGCCATTAACAAATACGGGGCGCTGAAAGGCTGCTGGCTGGGCTTTAAGCGTATTCTGCGTTGCGGTCCCTGGGGCGGGAGGGGATACGATCCTGTTCCGTAACAGCCGGTATAAGGAGTAAGTATAAGTATAGGTATTTGTGCAGCTCACTCCTTATACTTACTCCTTATGCTTTTTTCGTATCTTCGTTAGGATGAAAACCTGTATTAAAGCGGCAATACTGTTGATCGTGACTTCGCTTACGCTAGCTACCTGTACTTACAAAGCCAACGATCCGGGTATTTGTTTCTCACAGGATATACAACCCATCTTCTCAGCCAATTGCGTAAAATGTCACGGCGCATCCGGAGGCTACAACTTTGCTACTTATGAAGGTATATTAAAAGGCATTGTGAAGAATCACCCGATGCGCAGTCCTATTTACAAAGTCATAAAAGGAAACAGCCCCAAAATGCCACCCGCTCCGCATAAAGCGCTTACCGATGAGCAGATCAGCACCATCAAAGCATGGATCAGCATGGGGGCTACCAATAATTCCAGTTGCGGAAGCTGCGATACTTCGCTCTATAAATTCACGGCCGACGTGCAGCCCATTTTTAATTTGTGGTGTACCGGCACTTGTCACACAGCTTCCAGTCCCGATGGAGGTTTTAATCTTTCAAATCACACAGGGATCAAGGC
>JANWKZ010000113.1 GCA_025451115.1 Bacteroidia bacterium
CAGCTGACTACCTACCAGGTAAGAAATTACTATCCCGATTTATCCGATAAGCGTTTAACATCCGCCTTCGGGATGATCCACTCCCGTTTCTCTACCAATACTTTTCCCTCATGGAAATTGGCGCAGCCTTTCCGCATGATTGCCCATAATGGCGAAATAAACACCTTAACCGGTAATTTAAACTGGTTTTATTCCGGCCTGCGCTCGTATGCATCACCCTATTTCTCCAAAGAAGAAATGGACATTATCCTGCCCGTGATAGACAATAACCAGTCCGATTCGGCCTGTTTAGATAATGTGGTAGAGGTATTGCTGCATTCCGGGCGTTCGCTGCCGCACGTGATGATGATGCTGGTACCCGAAGCATGGGATGGCAACGAGCAGATGGACCCGCTCAAAAAAGCCTTTTATGAGTTCCATGCCACCATGATGGAGCCCTGGGATGGCCCTGCCGCCCTCAATTTTACCGACGGGAAAATTATTGGCGCTTTATTAGACCGGAACGGCTTACGGCCTTTACGCTACGTCATCACCAATGACGACCGGGTTATTGTGGCTTCAGAAGCCGGCGCATTAGCCATTCCCGAAAAAATCATCGTTAAAAAAGGCAGGCTGCAACCCGGTAAGATCTTTTTGGTTGATACCAGCAAGGGAGCCATTATTACCGACGAAGAAATTAAACAAACCATTGCCTCGCAATCTCCTTACGGCGAATGGCTGGAAAACTATAAAATCAGGCTGAGCGAACTGCCAGAGCCTCGTCTGGCGTTCACCAATCTGAAAGCCGATGCGGTTTTTAAATACCAGCAGGTTTTCGGCTATACCCGCGAAGATATCGAAGCCATCATCAAACCGATGGCCCTCGAAGGGAAAGAACCCGTAGGCTCTATGGGTACCGATGTGCCTTTAGCCGTACTATCCGATCAGCCGCAGCATCTGTCCAGTTATTTCAAACAATATTTCGCCCAGGTGACCAACCCGCCGATTGACCCCATTCGCGAACGCCTGGTGATGAGCCTTTCCACCTTTATTGGCAGCAACGGTAACCTGTTTGACGAAGACAAAATGCATGCACACGTGGTGGCACTAGATCAGCCGGTGCTCACCAATATCGAACTGGAAAAATTAAGAAGCATTGATACCGGCGTGTTCCAGGCAAAAACTTTACAAACGTATTTTAAAGCCGATGGACAACCCGGATCGCTCGAAAAAGGCCTTCAGCGGCTTTGCCGCTATGCCGAAGATGCGGTAAACGATGGTTTCCAGGTGCTTATTCTTTCCGACCGGGCCATTGATTCGCAACACGCCGCCATACCTTCGTTATTAGCTGTTTCCGCCGTGCATCACCACCTGGTAAAAAAAGGTTATCGCGGGGCGGTAGGCCTGGTAGCCGAAGTAGGCGATGCCTGGGAAGTACACCATTTTGCCTGCCTGCTTGCTTTCGGAGCTACAGCCATCAACCCCTATCTCGCTTTGGCAAGCATTCAAACCATGAAAGAAGCGGGTAAACTGGAAACCTCTTTAGAATACCACTATCTCGCTAAAAATTATATCAAAGCCGTGAGCGATGGCTTGCTGAAGATCTTCTCCAAGATGGGGATATCTACGCTACAGTCGTATCACGGGTCGCAGATTTTTGAAATACTCGGCATCAACCAGGAAGTAGTCGATCGTTATTTTGCCGGAGCCGTGAGCCGGATAGGAGGGTTGGGATTGGATGAAATTGCCAAAGAAACCTTATTCAAGCACCTCAACGGCTTTGGCGAGGCCAAACCCGAAGTGGAATTACTGCCCGAAGGTGGAATTTACCAGTGGAAACGCCGGGGCGAAGCCCATTTGTTTAATCCGCAAACCGTTCATTTACTGCAACACGCCACCCGAACCAACGATTATTCGGTCTATAAAAACTACGCCAAACTGATCAACGAGCAAAAAGAGAAAAGGTATACCCTGCGTGGTTTATTCGATTTTGCCCATCACCGCGAACCCATACCGATAGCTGAAGTAGAGCCCGCAGAAAACATTATGAAACGCTTTGCAACCGGCGCCATGTCATTCGGTTCCATCTCTCACGAAGCACACAGTACATTAGCTATCGCGATGAATCGCATCGGTGCAAAAAGCAATACCGGCGAAGGCGGCGAAGACGAAATGCGTTACGAAAAATTGCCTAACGGCGATTCCATGCGTTCGGCGATCAAACAAATCGCATCCGCCCGGTTTGGGGTAACTTCTTACTATCTCACCAATGCCGACGAATTACAGATTAAAATGGCACAAGGAGCCAAACCGGGCGAAGGCGGGCAGTTACCCGGCCATAAAGTAGATGAATGGATAGCCAAAGTGCGACACTCCACACCCGGTGTAGGTTTGATTTCCCCGCCTCCGCACCATGATATTTATTCGATAGAAGACTTGGCGCAACTGATCTTCGACTTAAAAAACGCCAATCGCGAAGCCCGCATCAATGTGAAACTGGTATCCAAAGCCGGTGTAGGCACTATCGCCGCCGGCGTAGCCAAAGCACATGCGGATGTGATCCTCATTGCCGGTTATGACGGCGGAACAGGCGCTTCGCCTATCAGTTCCATTAAACATGCCGGTTTACCCTGGGAACTGGGTTTGGCAGAAGCGCATCAAACCCTGGTGCAGAATAAACTAAGAAGCCGGGTAGTGCTTCAAACAGACGGACAGTTAAAAACCGGCCGTGATATTGCCATTGCCACCCTGTTAGGCGCCGAAGAATGGGGTGTTGCCACCGCTGCCCTGGTTGCCGGAGGCTGCATCATGATGCGAAAATGTCATCTCAATACCTGTCCTGTCGGGGTAGCTACACAAGATCCCGAACTGCGGAAACTATTCAGCGGTAAACCCGAACATATTGTGAATCTTTTTCGCTTCCTGGCAGAAGAAATGCGGGAAATTATGGCCGAATTAGGTTTCCGAACCGTGAACGATATGGTGGGCAGGGCGCAATTCCTTAAAGTAAAAGAAGGCATAGAGCATTGGAAGACCAAAAAACTCAACCTGTCGCAAATTTTACATCCCGTAGTAGATACTTCAGGAGATACCCTGTACAACAGCCAAAAACAAGATCATGGGTTAGAAAGCATTTTGGACTGGAAACTTTTAGAACAGGCAAAACCCGCATTAGAAGCTAAAACACCTGTGTTCGGTACGTTTGCTGTTAGAAATACCGATCGGACCATCGGTACGCTGCTTTCCAACGAAATCTCTAAAAAATACCAGTCTTCCGGATTACCGGATAACACCGTCAATTTTAAATTTACCGGCTCTGCAGGACAAAGCTTTGCAGCATTTTGTACCAAAGGGCTTTCGTTTGAATTGGAAGGCGAAGCCAATGATTATGTTGCCAAAGGATTATCCGGCGCCCAGGTTGCTATTTATCCTTCGGCAGAAAGCGCCTTAATACCTGAAGAAAATAGCATTATTGGTAATGTAGCGCTTTATGGAGCTACTTCGGGAACGCTGTTTATAAGAGGCATGGCCGGCGAACGTTTTGCTGTTCGCAATTCGGGCGCTACGGCAGTAGTAGAAGGCATCGGCGATCACGGATGTGAGTACATGACCGGTGGCCGGGCCCTGATTCTGGGAAAAACGGGACGTAATTTTGCGGCCGGTATGAGCGGCGGTATTGCCTGGGTTTATGATACAGATGGCACGTTTAAGGATAACTACAATGCCGAAATGGTAGATTTAGATCCATTAACGGCTGAAGATGAAGAACAAATTCTTTCTCTATTGCATAAACATCAGCAGTTAACGCAGAGCCGGGTAGCACAGCAGTTAATTAAAAACTGGGATAAAGAATCTGCCCGCTTCATTAAAGTATTCCCCAAAGAATACAAAAAAGTTTTACAGCAGGCACAATACCAATCAGCACATTGAAAAGCAAATGGGAAAAGTAACCGGATTTAAAGAATATGCACGGGAATTGCCCGTTAAAGAAACGCCGCAAGATCGCGTTAAACACTATAAGGAATTTGTAAGCGCCTACCCGGATGAAAAACTGAACCAGCAGTCGGCCCGCTGTATGAATTGCGGCATTCCGTTCTGCCATTCCGGTTGTCCTTTAGGCAATGTGATTCCGGAATTTAACGATGCCGTATATAAACAAAATTGGGAGGAAGCCTACGCCATTTTATCTTCCACCAATAATTTTCCTGAATTTACCGGCAGAATTTGTCCCGCACCCTGCGAAGCTGCCTGTGTATTAGGTATTAACAAACCTGCCGTAGCCATTGAAGAAATTGAAAAACATATCATTGAAATAGCTTTTGCCAAAGGCTTGGTCAAAGCGCATGCGCCTTTTATTCGTACCGGTAAAACCGTTGCGGTGGTGGGTTCAGGCCCGGCAGGGCTGGCTGCTGCCGCTCAATTGAATAAAGCAGGACATTCCGTTACGGTTTTTGAACGGGATGACTTCCCGGGAGGTTTGTTACGTTATGGCATTCCCGATTTTAAACTGGAAAAATCGGTAGTAGAGCGTCGTATCAAACTGATGGAGGAGGAGGGTATTATTTTTAGATGCAATACCGAGGTAGGCAAAACTATTGCTGCCGAAGAACTGATGCAAACTTTCGATGCCATTGTACTGGCAGGCGGTTCTACCGTTCCGCGTAATCTGCCCATATCTGGCCGGGAACTGAAGGGTGTTTATTATGCGATGGATTTTTTAAAACAACAAAACAAACGGGTGAGCAACGTTGCTTTTGATGCGGAAGCTATTCTGGCCAAAGGTAAAGATGTGATTGTGATTGGTGGGGGAGATACTGGATCAGATTGTGTGGGCACCTCGAACCGCCAGGGCGCAAAATCCATTAAGCAATTTGAGCTCCTGTTAAAGCCTTCAACAGAGCGTACCGAAGCCATGCCCTGGCCTACGTATCCGATGGTATTGAAAACCTCTTCTTCTCATGAGGAAGGCTGCGAGCGTTTTTGGGGTATTAGCACCAAAGCATTTATAGGTGATGAACAGGGGAATTTAAAAGCGATTCAAGTAGTGGATGTGCAATGGGAAACTGATTTTCTGGGTAGGCCAACTAAATTTACTCAGGTAGCAGGCTCAGAACGTGAAATGCCTGCTCAACTGGTTTTGTTAGCCATGGGTTTTGTGCATCCGCAACATGAGGGTTTGTTAGAGCAATTGGGTGTTGCTTTAGACGAACGTGGCAATGCCAAAGCAGCCGAAGGGCATTATCAAACCAATGTACAAAAAGTATTCGCCGCAGGTGATATGCGCCGGGGACAATCTTTAGTGGTTTGGGCCATCTCTGAAGGCCGCGAAGCCG
>JANWKZ010000114.1 GCA_025451115.1 Bacteroidia bacterium
ATTTGGCCAATGGGATCCCAAACTGCAACGCCCCGAACTGTGGAATACCTATAACGGCAGAATTACCAAGGGAGAGAATGTACGCGTATTCCCTATCAGTAACTGGACCGAGCTGGATGTTTGGAATTATATCAAGAGAGAGAATATCAAACTTCCTTCGATCTATTTTACGCATAAAAGAAAATGTGTGGTTACAAATACGCAACAATTGCTTGCGGTTTGTGAATACATCAAGATCGAAGAGGGCGACGTGGTAGTTGAGAAGAACGTACGTTTCCGTACCGTGGGTGATATGACCTGCACCGCAGCAGTTGAGTCGGAGGCTTTCGCTATTGATGATATAATCAAAGAAATTACTGAAGCGAAGATCTCTGAGCGCGGGGCCACAAGGCTGGATGATAAGATATCAGAGGCCGGAATGGAAGATAGGAAAAAGAGCGGGTATTTTTAAAAAATTGAAAAATGGACATTTTAAGATTTATAACGGCCGGCAGCGTGGATGATGGAAAAAGCACCCTCATTGGTCGTTTATTATATGATAGTAAGGCCGTGTCTTTAGATATTTTGGAGGCTATCGAAAAGCAGACAAAGAATACAGATAACGGAAAGATCGATCTTTCGCTTTTAACGGACGGGCTGCGAGCGGAGCGCGAGCAGGGAATTACTATTGACGTAGCCTACAAATATTTTACTACAGCAAAACGTAAATATATTATAGCGGATGCGCCGGGTCACATTCAATATACCCGTAACATGGTTACCGGTGCCTCTAATGCCAACCTGGCTATTGTACTTGTTGACGCCCGCAATGGAGTAGTGGAGCAGACCCGTCGCCATACCTACATCACTTCTTTACTTGGTATTCCGCATTTGGTTGTGGCCATCAATAAAATTGATCTTGTTGACTATTCCGAGGAAAAATTCGATTCTATTGTGAAGTCGTTCAAGGAGTTTTCAACTTCTCTTAATTTAAAGGACGTTACTTTCATTCCGGTGAGTGCCGCTTATGGCGACAATGTTACCTCCAATTCGGTTAAAATGCCGTGGTATAAGGGAAAGAACCTCCTTCAACATTTGGAGGAAATAGAGATTTCTCATGATGTGAATCTTGACACTCCCCGTTTCCAGGTACAGTATGTGATCCGCCCGATGGATGATAAATTCCACGATTACCGTGGATACGCCGGAAGAATAGCCAGTGGCATCTTCAAAAAAGGAGATAAGGTAACCGTATTACCTGCAGGCATCCAAACCGAGATATCAGGAATAGAGTTGAGTAATAAAGAAGTGAGTGAGGCTTTCGCGCAACAATCCGTTGTTATCCATCTGAAAGATGATATTGATATCAGTCGCGGCGACAGTATCGTGCTTTCTTCCAAATTGCCGATAGTTGATCAGGATCTTAATGCCAATATCTGCTGGATGGATAGTCGTCCTTTACAAGAGGGCACAAAACTTTTATTACAGCATAACTCAAACCGGGTAAAAGCGGTAGTAAAGGAAGTTAGCGAAAGGATAGATCTTGATTCTTTAAAGTTCGAGAGCACATCCGGTACTGCAGCCTTAAATGAGATCGTAAAGGTGAATATTAAAACGGCTTCCGCTATTTCTTACGATCCTTATTCGAAGAATCGTAGTAACGGTGGGTTTATCCTGATCGACGAGAACACAAATAATACGGTTGCAGCCGGAGTGTTTATTTAGTTCGGTAAGACCAAAGGCTTTATTACTTCCGGCATTTGTCTGTCGTCATCCGGGTTCAATGTGTTTATCCTGCGCATCTCAGTGATTTCCATTGAGAGAAAATCAAACTCTGTAACCACTTTTCCTTTCAGTACATAACAGCCCGGTCCCCGGAAAGGATAAGCTTTTAAGGAAGGAGGAAAATGAACCGTATCGATCCATAATCCTTCACTATCCAGGAAAGTGCCAAAACACATGCGGTCGCCCCGCGAGGTGTGCGTAACCTTTGTGGTTATCATGTACCCGATTATTTCTACAACCTTGCCTACATGGTCTTTTAATTGACTTGCAGTTAAATTGATATCGGGCTTTTCTTTTAGTAAGGAGAAAGGAGAGCATAAGGAGAATCCAAGTAATTCAATTTCATCAAACGCGTCGTCGAGCCAGGAGTGTGTGAGTTCGGGTAATTTATATTCTTTGGGTTTTATATCGAAGAGTTCACGTGTTGGGTTTGGTTTTTTGTGTGGATTGATGAGCGAATGTGCTTCCCAAAGCAGTTCTTTCTTATTGCGGCCGGTAAAATTAAAAGCGCCTATGCGTATCAAGATCCGCAACTGTTCTATAGATACCATTGGCAAGCGTTGTACAAAATCATAAAGAGTTAGAAATTCCCCACGGTCCTTTCTTTCAAACAGGATCTGTTTTCGGGTATTCGCTTCGAGCCCGCCAATGATCCCGAAGCCCAGGTAAATATCCTTTCCTTTTATTTCGCAGGGATCCTGGCTGTTGTTTATACAGGGCGCTATGATATTTGCGCCATGCATACGCGCTTCGTGTATGTACAGCGCCATCCCGTAAAAGCCCCCGCCATTGTTTAGCGTGGCTACCATATACTCGAGCGGGAAATAAGCTTTTAAATACAAGGCCTGGTAGCTCTCTACGGCATAACTTGCCGAGTGACCTTTAGAAAAACCGAAGTTGGCAAAACTTTCTATCTGGTTCCATATATCCATGGTGGCTTTTTCACTACAGTTTTTCTTTTGACAGTTTAAGAAGAATTTCTCTTTTACCTTCCAGAATTCGTTACGTTGCTTGAACTTCCACGACATTCCGCGACGTAAATGATCGGCATCGGCCAGGCTCAGCCCTGCGAACATGTGTGCAATCTTTATCACGTCTTCCTGGTATACCATCACGCCATAAGTTTCACGTAGGAGCTCATACAACTCAGGTAATTCTTTTTCTGCTTTTTCCCTCACGCTTTTGTCGCGGTACCGCAAAATATACTCGCGCATCATTCCACTTTTCGAAACGCCCGGGCGTATGATAGAACTTGCCGCCACCAATCGTAAATAATCATCAGCCTGAAGTTTAGCCAGTAACATACGCATGGCCGGAGATTCGATGTAAAAACAGCCTATGCATTTTCCCACACTCAACAGGCTTTTTACTTTTTCATCCGTATAGAATTTTTTTACTTCATGAATGTCAATGTCTGTTTTCCGGTTCTTTTTTATAATGATCAGCGCATCTTTTATCTTCCCCAACCCCCGCTGACTTAAAATATCAAATTTAAAAAGACCCAGATCTTCAGCCTCCAACATACTGAATTGCGTAGTTGGATAGCCCTTGGGTGGCATGAAGGTGGCTGTATACGCAGAGATCGGTTCTTCAGAAATTAAAATACCGCTGGCGTGTATGCTCAAATGACTGGGCATATCTTTTATGAGCGCGCTGTATTTTATCACCAGCTTTCCCATCTCATCGGTATCTTTCAGGTTCTCTACTTTTTGTAATTTATCGATCTCGCCGGGCGGTAAACCGAAGACCTTTCCTAGTTCTCGGGTCACAGCGTCGTGTTTAAAGGTGGCATAGGTGGCTAATAGAGCTGTGCGGTGACGACCAAAACGGTTAAAGATATATTCCGTCATGTCGTCCCGGTCGGTCCATGAGAAATCAATGTCAAAGTCAGGTGCGTTGGCCCGGTGTATATTGATGAAACGCTCAAAATAAAGATCGAGCTCAATGGGATCCACATCTGTGATGCGCAGTAAGTAAGCCACTAAACTGTTCGATCCGCTACCGCGCCCCACGTAATAATATTTTTGACTTTGCGCGTATTTTACAATATCCCAGTTTATGAGGTAATACGATGAAAAATCTTTCTGGTAAATGATATCGAGTTCTTTTTCCAGCCGCTTCAATACATCGGGAGCGGGATTAGTTCCATACCGGTAAAGTAAACCGTTCATACATTCACTTCGCAGCAACTCCATATCAGAGGCTATGCTGTGTGTATAATGCTTCAAGTTCTTGTTGGCCAGTTTTCCGAATTTAAAATCTGTTGTACAGGTTTCCAGGATCCGTTGTGTATTTTCTATGATGATGTGGTGAGCACCATAAGCTGCGTACAATTGATTTTTTGGGAGAATGATCTCGTCAAGCGTGCTTTGTTCGCTTACAGGTAATTTGCTTAGTAAGGTATTTTTATCAATGGCCCTAAGTAGGCGGTGCGCATTGAAATGTTGTTTATTGGAAAAAGTGGCGGGTTGTAATGCTACAAGCTTATGTTGCATTTTGCGCGCAGGCGTAAATTGAAGTTTTTGCAGATCTTTGATCGAAACCCCAATGAACTCATTTTCGTTCAACGCCCGCCCGTCATAATTGCTCAATGGATAAACGATATAAGCATGTTCGAAATGTGGAGCTATGTTGGGAAGATCTTCTTTTGAATGCAAATACTTGCTAAGGTGTTCGTTCAACTCTTTAAACCCAAGGTTGTTTTTAGCAATGCCCACATATTGCTGCCGCACACCGTTCCTGAAATCAATACCGAGGATAGGCCTCAACCCAAAATCGCGCCCGGCTGTGCGTACAACATCCATACAGGCCGAGGTATTATTGATGTCGGTTATAACAAAACTTTCATGATCACCTTTCTTTATTTCCCGCATTAATTGATCGGGTGAAAGTGTTCCGTAGCACAGGCTGAAGTAAGTATGACAGTTAAGCAACATTTGAATTTGGCAGACAGCGTCTGCCGTTTTTGTATTATATGTTGATTTTCAAATAGTTAATTGAATTTGGCAGACACTGTCTGCCAAATTCAATTACTTCTGGTGTATAAGAGCGTTTACTTTTTGCTGCAATACTTCCTTCTTAGGAAGATAGAGCTGATATTGTGAAACAAATATTTTATTTGAAATTCCTCCCATGGCATATTCAACAAGTACTTCATCTTTCTCCGCAGAAAGAATAATACCAATAGGCTCATTGTCGCCCCTGGTATTTTCTTCTGTTTTAAAATAGTTCAGGTACAAATTCATTTGTCCAATATCATTATGTTTTACTTTTCTTGCCTTCAGATCGATAAGCACAAAACATTTAAGGATCCTGTGATAGAACACAAGGTCTATTTTAAAATGATTATTACGGAGCGAGATTCTGTACTGCCTGCCAATAAATGCAAAGCCTTTTCCAAGTTCTAACAAAAAAAGCTGAAGATTATCAATGATCTTTTGTTCCAGATGCTTTTCTGTGATCTTCTTCTTATGTTCAATATTTAAGAAGTCCAGCACATAAGGATCTTTGATGATATCCGTGAGATTAGTTGTAACTATCTTCCTTTTCGCAGGTTTTAAAACAGGTTTCTTTTTCTTTCCCAGGAAAACTCTTTCAAAGAGTAAAGAATCTTTTCTTTTTTCTAATTCTCTTACCGACCAATTTTGTTTCACACTTTCCTGCTCGTAGAATTTTCGCACATCATCTTGAGTAATGCTCATCAATTCTATGTAGTGGCTCCAGCTCAATTTGGCAGACACTGTCTGCCATTTCTCATGTGTGGTGTAAAAACGACGCATATCCAATACGTTGCGTCGACTGAATCCTTTCCCAAAACGGATGGTAAGGTCTTTCGCGATCTTAGCTAAAAGCTCGCTTCCGTACTCAGCACGTTCATTTCCGTGTTGCTCATATTCTACAATATGTTTCCCAATTTCCCAATTGGCTTTCAGCAATTCGGTGTTAACCGTCCGTGCAGCGTTGGTGCGCGCCTTTTGGATAGATTGGCCGATCTCCTTGATCAGTTTTTTATAGTTTGTAACAGAAAGCTTCATAGAAGATCATCGTTTATTCGTAAAATCACCAGACCGACCGTTAAAAGGATTAAAATCGCGGTGCTTTATTTCCATGCCGGCCGCCCTTTGCACAGCTTCTTTTCCAAACCGCTTCCGCAGTTTGTCCATGGCCTGGTAAAGTTGCAATTGCTCAATGGTATCGTCAAACATGTTGAATTGGTAATTGCCCTGTATCAAATGACTGAAACGCACACCGATCAAACGGATCAACATTCTTTTCTGGTAAAGCTTATCAAACAGCTCTTTTACTTTGTCCATCAGCATGTGGTCAAGCGCCGTATAAGGCACACGCATTTGCATGGTGTAGGTATTGAAATCTGAATAGCGTATCTTCACCGTAACACAAGAAGTTAGTTTTTGTTCTGTGCGCAGCTGAAAAGCCAGTTTCTCGGTCATGCTGATCAACATCGACTTTAAATAATTCACGTCGATAGTGTCTTTCTCAAACGTACATTCAGTCGATATCGATTTCCTTTCAGAGTAAGGCTCTACCGGGTTGTTGTCAATTCCATTTGCTTTTCTCCAGATGGAAATTCCGTTCTCTCCCAAAACCTGCTGCATCAATTCCATAGGCATTTCCTGCACGGTTTTCACTTTCTCAATGCCCATGCCACGCAGCAACTGGTAGGTTTTATCTCCCACCATCGGAATTTTTTTGATGGAGAGCGGAGCCAGGAAAATTTTCTCATCACCAAAAGGAATTTCTTTCTGTCCATTAGGTTTGGCCTCGCCGGTTCCTACTTTGGCCACAGTTTTATTACTGCTCATGGCAAAAGAGATCGGCAACCCTGTTTCTTTCATGATGCGTTGCCTGAGTTCACCGGCCGCTTTATAGCAACCAAAAAAACGGTCCATGCCCGTTAGGTCCATGTAAAATTCATCGATGGATGTTTTCTCATACACCGGTACGCTTTCCCTGATGATGTCGGTTACATCGTGCGACTTTTTGCTGTACTCCTCATGATCACCGTGCTTGATGATGGCGTGCGGACAAAGCTGGCGTGCCATACGCATGGGCATGGCGCTGTGTACACCGTATTCCCGCGCTTCGTAGCTGCAGGAGGCCACCACGCCGCGGTCGCTCGTGCCGCCTATCAATACGGGCTTTCCTATCAGGTTTTTATCGTGTAAACGCTCAACCGACACAAAGAAGGTATCGAGGTCCATATGTACAACGCTCCGGTTCACCCTGCAATTTGCTACAAAATTTAGCTTTTGATTGCTAAAAATATTAGCAATTTAGAATGAAACGGCTAACTAGAGCTGGGTGAGGGGGTTAGGTTATGAGCCGTTTTTTTCCCCCATCTTATAAACCGCATCCTTAACTTCCTGCGCGTATTGCAGGTGCGTGCGAGGGCGGGGTTTGTCGAGCGACTCAGGATAAATAGGCGGACCGAATTTAATTTTAATGTGCTGGCCTCTTTGCTTTACCATTTCATCAGCCAGGAAGAACATTTCGATGTTGACTTTTATGCCAAGACGTTTGCGCCAAAGGGCAAAGTTGTAGAAGAATTTAGAATTTTGTCCGCCAATGTAAGCGGGAATAATGGGCTTGTTGTATTGAATGGCTTTGGTGATGAAACTTTTTTTCCATTCGAGATCTTTTACCTCACCATCCTGTTTTCTGCTTACCAAACCCGCCGGAAAAATGATCACAACTCCATCCGATTCATAGAACGCTTCTACTTTGCGTAGTGTTTCGCCGGCTGAAGCTCCTACTTTATTAACGCCAATGAAAAGATCACCAAAATTCTTCATGTTAGTGAGGATGTCATTCACAATGAACTTACAGTCTTTTCTTCTTTGACTCACCGCGTGCACCAACGCCATGCCGTCGAGTCCGCCGAGTGGATGGTTTGCCGCAATGATGGCGCCGCCGGTTGCGGGAATATGTTCGAGCCCTTCCCAGGTAACTGTTGTACCCACATAGTCGAGACAAGCCCGGTTGAACTCGAAACCGAATTTATCGCGGTTGATCCAGAGGCAATCATTCACAGCGTCCTCGTGAATTTTTCGCTTGATGTAGCGAAGCAAAAAGTCGGGCAAAAGCCTGTATAAACGGGGGTTTTTGCCCCTGATGATTTCTTCAATATCGATCGCTTTTTTAGGCTCCTCCACTTTATGATTTCAAAATGTTCATTTCCTGTTAATTACGAAGGTCTGAGAGGGGTCTTTAAAAATCGGTAAAATCCTCCAAAAGCCCTGTATTTACTGGTATTTTAACCTGCAAAGTAAGCCGAAAATTAAGTAACAATTAACGGGGTGTTAATAAAACTTTTCAACAAAAGTGGTAAAATGTGTCATTCAGTGGTAAAAAGTGGTAAAAATATCCTATTTTTGCAACCAACGAATAAGGAAATGGCTATCAGCAGTTTAATAGGCGAATTTGAATGCAAAGTGGATGCAAAAGGCCGCTTTATGTTCCCTATAGCCATGAAAAAACAGCTGGGCAATGCCTTCGAAAAAGGCTTTGTCATCAATCGCAGCCTTTACCAGAAATGCCTCTCTCTCTACCCAATGGCCGAGTGGGAAAAGCAGAACAAACGCCTCGGAAAACTCAACCGGCTGAAAAAGGACGTAGACGTTTTCATTCGTAAAGTAACCGGCGGGGCCACTTTTTGCGATGCCGATAACACGGGCCGCGTACTTCTGCCCAAATCACTTACTGAGTACGCCGACATAAAAAGCGATATAAAAGTTTTAGGAAGCAATAACATCATCGAGATCTGGGATAAGAAGCTGTACGAACAATTCCTGGCACAGGATATCGACGTAGCGAAACTGGCGGATGATGTTTTTGATGGAATAGATTTTAATGACGATAAGGAGTAACGATGACTTATCATCAACCCGTTCTTTTAAAAGAATGTTTAGAAGGCCTGAATAGCAAGCCGGACGGTGTGTACGTCGATGTCACTTTTGGCGGAGGCGGACACTCAAAAGCCATCCTGCAGCAGTTGGGAAAAAAAGGGAAGCTCTTCGCTTTCGACCAGGACAAGGACGCAGCGAAGAATGTACCTGACGACGCGCGCCTCACCTTCATACCGCAGAATTTTTCTTACATGAAAAATTTTCTGCGGATGTATGAAGCTACGGAGGTAGATGGGATACTGGCTGATCTTGGCGTTTCCTCGCACCAGTTCGATGAAGCGGGGAGAGGTTTCTCCATCCGTTTTGAAGCCAACCTGGATATGCGTATGAACCAGAACAGTACTCGCACCGCTGCACAGATCCTGAATGAGTACGATGAAAATAAACTCAAACAGATCTTCCGCGAATATGGTGAGGTTGACAATGCCGGGAAATTGGTGAAGCTGATAAGTGACGCAAGATTGATGGGACCCATCAAAACCACCGAGCAGCTGAAAGAGATCATTGCACCCTGCATGCCCAAATTCAAAGAGCACCAGTACCTGGCAAAAGTATTCCAGGCCTTACGAATAGAAGTGAATGAGGAGATGGATGTGTTAAAGAAGATGCTCGAACAGGCGCTTGAAGTGCTGAAGCCCGGAGGAAGATTGGTAGTGATGAGCTACCACTCACTGGAAGACCGCCTGGTTAAGAACTTCATGAAGAGCGGAAATTTTGAAGGAGAGCAGCAGAAGGATTTTTTCGGGAACATACACAGGCCTTTCGAACTCATCACTAAAAAACCAATTGTGCCCTCTGAGAAAGAGATAGCGGAGAACGGCAGGGCACGAAGCGCGAAACTAAGAATAGCTGAGAAGAACAAAATAAAAACCTAAGAAACAACAAGCCAAATTATGGCAAACAAGTTCAAGGAACTTAAAAAACAAGAAGAAGAAA
>JANWKZ010000115.1 GCA_025451115.1 Bacteroidia bacterium
ATTCTAAGGATGATATAGCGTTACGTTTTTCTGTAACTGATACCGGGATAGGAATTCCTGCGAAGAGCATGGATAAGATATTCGAGGGCTTTACACAGGCCTCGAATGACACAACAAGAAAATATGGCGGCACCGGCTTGGGGCTTACCATTACAAAGGAGCTTATTGAGTTGCAGGGCGGAGAGATCTCTGTTACCAGTAAAGTGAATGAGGGATCATCTTTTATTTTTTGGCTGAAGTTTAAGAAAGACATGAGCCAGGTTCCAACTCCGACGGAGGGTGAAGTGGATGAAACAGCTGAATTTCCATTGGAGAAGGTGAAAGTTCTGCTTGTTGAAGATAATCTCTTCAACCAGATGCTGGCCGCCAAGATACTTGAGAACTGGCATTGTGATGTTGATCTTGCCGAGAATGGAGTGATCGCTACAGAAAAGGCAGAACGAAATGCATACGACCTGATCCTGATGGACATCCAGTTGCCGGAGATGGACGGCTACCAGGCTACGCAATATATTCGCAAGCGGGTAGCGGGAGATAAAGGTCGTGTGCCTATCATTGCAATGACAGCTCATGCTTTCGCGGAAGAAATTGAAAAGTGCCGCAAATACGGTATGGATGATTATATCTCTAAGCCATTTGACGAGAATAAGCTTTTCGGTAAGATCGTAAAAGTGCTGAAGAGCCGGGAAAGAAAGACCGTAGAAGAACCCGTTCCGGGTTTAAATGGATCGATTGTTACGGAAAAGAAAAAACTTATTGACCTTACTTATCTGCAACGTATTTCTAACGGCGACGCGGATTTTGTGCATAAGATGATCCAGGTATTTGTGAACCTGGTTCCTTCTTTCATCGAATCCATGGATCAGTGCATGGAAGCAAACGATGTGGCCTGCCTCAGAAATATCCTGCATAAAATAAAACCCTCCGTAGCTTTCCTGGGCATTGCAGAATTGAATTTTGCCATTGTTGAAATGGAGAACAACATGGACGAACATTCACCCGGCGAGATAATCGCTTTCTGCAATAAGATCAAGGAACTTTGTTTAGCTGCTATAAATGAGCTGAAATTGAAAACACCAACCTGATTCCCAATTCAGGAATTCCTTCCTTCAAAGAAGATCCTTTTTTTAAACCGCAAACGTAATTACCTGTAGTATAGTAATTTATTTAATGGCACAGCACTGGTTAGGTTGTTTTGCCATTAAAAGATAATTATGTTATCCGTTGCAAAAAGATCAGGAAAGAAAAAGATCCAACCCGAAGTAAAGAAGATCGAGGTGCGAAATCTCCGTCTTGAGGATTACATGGGCTTGCGCGACTCTATGTTGGAAGCCTATAAGAACTGGCATGGATCGGTATGGACCGAGGATCATATAAAAAAATTGCTCGAGATCTTCCCGGAAGGACAGATCGTGGTATTGTTCAACGATAAAGTGGTGGGTGTAGCGCTTTCTATTATTGTTAATTATGATAATTTCGGAGATGATCATACCTACAAACAGATCACAGGCAATTATACATTTGGCACGCATACCTTAAAAGGGGATGTGCTGTATGGCATCGAAGTTTTTGTGCATAGCGATTACCGCGGATTGCGATTGGCAAGACGCTTGTATGATGCGCGAAAGGAATTGGTTGAGAGACTGAATCTGAAGTCGATCGTTTTTGGAGGACGGATCCCAAATTATGCTGTGCATGCCAACAAGATGTCGCCAAAGGATTACATCAACAGGGTACGGATGATGGAGATCCATGATCCGGTGCTTTCCTTTCAGTTGGCAAACGAATTCCATGTAAAGAAATTGCTAAGCAATTATATGCCCGGCGATGCCGAGTCGAAAGAGCACGCCACATTAATGGAGTGGAATAATGTATTGTATACAAAGCCCGGCAAATTTATGGAGCACCGGAAAGCTACGGCGCGTATAGGTTTGGTGCAATGGGGGATGCGTAGTTTCCATAATTTCGATTCGCTGTGCGAGCAGATCGAGTTCTTTGTGGATACCGTATCCGGTTATCATGCAGATTTCATTTTATTCCCTGAATTGTTCATGGCCCCGCTTATGGCAGAGTTCAATCACCAGACCGAAGCGGAGGCTATTCGTAGCCTGGCCAAATTCACAGAACCGCTGCGCGATAAAATGATCGATCTCGCGATCGCGTATAACGTGAACATAATAAGTGGCAGTATGCCCTTTATGAAAGGCGGGCAACTTTATAATGTAGGATATTTATGCAGAAGGGATGGCTCTATAGAAAGATATACGAAGCTACATGTAACGCCCAGCGAGGTAAATGCCTGGGGTATTGTAGGCGGAAATAAATTGAAAGTTTATGATACCGATGCAGGACGCATTGGGATCCTTGTATGTTATGATGTAGAGTTTCCTGAACTGGCAAGATTGCTGGCATTGGATGGAATGGAAATACTTTTCGTTCCCTTTCTCACCGATACGCAGAATTCCTTTACGAGGATCAAAACCTGCGCTCAGGCAAGAGCAATAGAAAATGAATGTTTCGTGGCCATTGCCGGTGGAGTAGGTAACCTCCCGAAGGTACATAACATGGATATTCAGTACGCGCAATCGGCCGTGTTCACACCTTCTGATTTTTCTTTTCCAACCAACGGTATCAAGGCGGAGGCCACACCGAACTCGGAAACCGTTTTGATCGTTGACGTTGAGTTAGACAAGATCAGAAAACTACGGTCGCAGGGAACCGTAAGGAACCTGGCCGACCGCCGCACCGACCTTTACGAATTACGCGCGCTAAAGCCGAATGGCCGTTTATTAGCCTTACAACAACATGCGAAAGACCATTATGTATTCAGTTTTCTGAATCCTGATATATTAAAAGAATAACATTAAAAAAAAGAAATCATGGAAAGGATCATTGTACCTACCGATTTTTCGCCGGCGGCCAATAACGCGGCTAACTACGCGGCCGAACTGGCGAAATATTTTTCGGCTTCACTCGTTTTAGTGAACGCTTATCCGTTCCCTCCGGCTAATTATGAAATGGGATTCACCCTGCCGCTGGTAACAGCTATTAAGGAAGGCGCCGAAGAGCGATTGAAACAATTGAAGCAGGAGCTTCAACAGAACCACGAGTATAACTTCGATATTGAATGTATTGCAGAAATGGGCTCACCGTATGATGTGATAGAGTCGGTTGCCCGCGAACAGAACGCAGATCTTATCGTGATGGGAATTGTGGGAGAGGCCGGAACCTTGAAGGAAAAACTGATAGGAAGCACAGCTGTTCGCGTAGCGCGCGGCCTTGATATCCCTGCCTTTATTATTCCTGAACATGTGAGGTATCACCGCATTCACAAGATCTCTTTTGCCTGCGACCTGGATAAAACGGAAGAGACCGACCTGGTTTACATAGCCAAATATTTCAGTAAAGTGTTCGATGCCGAGCTGGAGATCGTGAATGTAGAGAGGCCCGAAGAAGAGATCACGGTAGAAAAAGCTAAAACGAGCATCTATCTCGAAAAAAAGCTTGAGCATGTAAATCACCGTACGGTGTACATCACGGGAAAAAGTGTGGGGCATGAGCTGGAGGATTATTTCACCCTGCATCAGACCGATGTGGTGATGTTGAACCCGAAAAAACATAATGTGTTCTATTACCTGTTCAACCAGAGTATTACGCAGGAACTCGCGTTCCACGTTAAGTTACCAATACTTGCCATTCACTAAACGGGTTTTGGTTGAAAATGGGTAAAATGTTACATATGTTTTTCTGCACACCGGAAGAATTATCCCGTGCAAATTGACATCTTTTTGGCCTGATTTATCATTTGCATTTTTATTGCTTAAATGCACTTTTGCAAGTGATCTGTGAGAAAGATTTGTGTTTAAATAAAAAAGGGCGGTATGCCTCGATGTATGTAAGCCCTTGATGTGATCTATGAACTATTACTTTTTAATTGTACGTCCCGAGAACGCCGATGATCCAAACGACGAAGCAGATCTTAAGGAGATCTACCGCCTGTTGAAGCAGTTCTTTAAGGAATACAACAAAGCGTCTTACAGAAATAAGTTCGAGGTCATATCTTCTTACCTGAACATTCTTCGAATAAAAACAGAGAATGCCGATACTACCACTATATCCATCGAACCTTACGAACGCGAGAATTACAGGTACTTCCAGAAATTCATCAGCATGCTGGAGTATGAATTACCGAACACTCATAAAGTGATCGATTACAGTAAAAAGCTCGGCATCACTTCGCGCAAACTTTCGGCTGTGTGTAGGGCCTGTAAGGGAAAAAGCCCCAAGGAGATCATTAATGAACACCTGGTGGCCGAATCAAGAAGACTGCTTACCGATACAAATCACCCCATAAAACAGATAGCGATGCAATTGGGTTTCGCCGATCCTTATCAGTTCAGTAAATATTTCAAGAATCATGAAAAGGTCTCCCCGGCGTTTTTCAGAAAAAAGGGAAATGCCTGATGGAGAATACGGGGAACAGCACAAAGATATTGGTCATCGAGAAAGAATACATCGTAGGATTCGACCTGCTTCAAAACCTTAAAATGGCAGGATTCGACGTCATCTTTAAAAGCACTTTAGAAGTAGCCGCAAACTGTATCAAAAGAGAAAAACCCGATTTTGTAATTGCGGACACTGTTTCTATTGTAGGTCTGCACGATGAGGCAACTTTATCGGTTGATAAAGACCAGGTGGTGGTGCTTTGTAAGGACCTGAACGTCCTTGCCTCTTTCGACAAACCTTTTCGTTCGGAAATGGTTGTGAAATGGCTTAGCGATCATTTACACAATTGCGGCTAGCAAAAGAGCCTTTTTAACCTAAGAAATTCCCGATCTGGAAATTCTCTCCTAAAAAGAAAAAGACAGTATCTATCCTTGCTCCGCGATTTCCTCTAGGTTCCTTTTAAACAAGCTAATAATCAGCAAATTATCGCATATTTTACGAAAAATTCTGTAAGAGGCACGGAATTGGCAACCCTCTTCTACTTTGCAATAAGTAAAGCAATATGTAAAATGCAAACGGGCCAATATACAATGTTCTACGACAGTTATGAGATCTGTAAGAAGTTTCATACATGTATTCCTTGTCTTACTAATTACCTGGTGAGAAAATTAGGTATTGATACCGAACCCGAAAAAAAAACTACCATTCAAAAGGTGAGGCACGGTAAAACGCATCTTTTTGAATTAAACAAGAAGTCACACCGCTATCATGCAAACCGTACCCGCAGAAAAAAAAGAACAAAAAGAAAACACCATGCAGAACCAGTTTAAAATAATCATCCTCGAAGACAATGATTTCTATAATAATCTTCTCACCCGTCAATTGCAGAATTATACCGATGCGATAGCGGAAGATAAAGGTTATGAGATCGAGATCCAATCTTATACCAATGCGTCGGATTGCATTCGTAATCTGAAGCCTGACACCGATGTGGCTATTGTTGACTATTATCTTGGAGATAGTAAGAACGCGCTTGATATGCTGAAAGTGATCAAAGAAAAGTCGCCCGATTGTAAAGTGGTGGTTATTTCCCAGGTACGTAACATAAAGACCTCGTTTGAAACCCTTAATGAAGGAGCCTTTACATTTATTTATAAGGACCGCGACGCTCTTATGAACAGTTGCCACCTGGTGGAGGATGTAATTAATGAGCGCATGCGCGCCTGAGCATGAAAAAAAACCAAAGTGTTTCCGTTCTGATAGCCGAACCTGACCTTGTTATACGAAAAAGATTCAGGAAGGTATTCTCCAATCTCGAATCGATGATGGGGAATATTTTTTTTAATGTGGCCTCACCGGTTACGGCGAAAGAGAGTGAACGTATATACAGATCGCTCAACCCGGACATTGTGATCATGGATTCGGTTTTTATGATCGAGAACAAGGGCGGAATGATGAAAGTGCTTAGGAATAACCGATCTAAGTTTCGTTTGTTCATGCTTGTTTCTGATAATGGCGGAAACCATATCAAGGATCTCATACAACATTTGACCCGCAACCGCTCGCTTTATCTTTGTGGTAGTATCACCAATGGATTGATCTCTAAAGAGCTTATCAATATACTTGTAAGGTTCTTTGTTCTTTTAGCCCGCAAGTGATCAATTTCAGGAAAAAATTCCCGGCGCAGGAAGACCTGTTATTTACATATATTCTTAACATACTCATTGCCATCTCGAAACGCTTATGTTCTTCTTCGGAATAATTTTTGGAATTAGGGATAAAACAAAAAGGTCATGAAAAAAGTAATTCTCATAACAACTCTTCTTGCCGGCTTGGGTCTTTCCTCGGTCGCGCAGGAAAATGGTTTTCATTTGGGAGGAAGATTCGGCCTGGGTGAAAGTACGATCTCTTCCGGTGGCTTGCCTTCTATGCAGCCGAAACTTGCGATGGCGGGCGGATTGGTTGCTAATTACCAGGTGACAGATAACATTGGCTTTAACGCTGATTTTCTGTTAAGCTCTACCGGAGCAAAAGCGAGCGGGAGCACACGCGAGCCGGGAGTTTTTGGAGCGGAAACGTATTATTCTTATAAAGAAAGATACAGCCTCATTAATGTAGAGGTTCCATTCACGGGGCAACTAAGCGTTTGGATGGGAGACTTCTTTGTAAGAGGATATGCAGGACCGGGTTTGAACTTTAACCTGATGTCGACCCAAACAAGGGAATATGATAATGCAGATTATAACGCCAGCCACGGATTTATGAACCGGCAGATAGATACAAAGAATGTGTGGGGGATGATGGTATATGGGGCCGGCATTGGCGCCAGAACAAGGGAGGAGCGTACCTATTTCCTCGACTTCCGCCTCAACCGCGCTTTTTCATCTTTTGGTATGATCAATGGTTCTTCGGCCTTCAGTCACTATTACAGTATTACCGGAGGCTATGTATTTTAAAAGAATGAAAGATAAAATAATATATAATGAAACCTATCACCCGGAAATAATACCAACCTATCTTAATCCGGGTATTAACCCCATAGTCATTGAAAGATCTTCCCGTTCTTCGTATAACTGCAGAAGGACACGAATAAAATCCTTATAAAGATCTTTGGGTGATCGCAAAAGCACCTCGTGGTAACCCCGTGGGGTGTTTTGCATTTAAACAAGCTTGATTTTATCCGGGAAGTTTTCTACCCAC
>JANWKZ010000116.1 GCA_025451115.1 Bacteroidia bacterium
ACTTCTCAAAATTCTCTACACTATCCGTAAGCTTTATATAATTACAGGTCACAAAATCATTGTTGAAGGCAAAGAGCGAGTCGATAGATATATTAAAGTGACTGGCTATAGCATGTACTTCCTTTAAAGTGAACTCGGTCTCGTTGCGCAGCCTGCGATAGGCGCTATCGGGGCTAATTTGCAGTAAATCAGCAAGTTCCTCTGACAAGGAGAGGTTAGGCGATACCGTTTCCTTCAGCTTTTTGATAAAGATCTCCTGTACCTGCATAAATGTTTTACAAAATTTAAGAATAAAGGTAGGCAATTGTTGCAAAAAATGCAAATAACCCAAATCTCTGTTGCGAAAACTGCTTTTTGACATCCTTCAAGGTTTTTAAGGCCTTCCTTTTTGCGCGGCACGCAAAATCTGAGAAAGCGGCCGCGCTTATCCATTTCATTTCGCTTCATGGCGGGCCTAGTTTAGCTGAAAATTAATCTCAAACAAACCACAAACAAAAAAAGAAGTATGAAAAAGACCATCATCGCCCTACTCAGCTCGATCCTTCTAATAGACGCATGTTCTACTTTAAAAACAAATCTCTATGGCACCGCAGAGAGCCCGGAAGAAAATACAGAAACAGAACTTAAACTCCCCACCTACGTCACTTTTAAAGCCGGTCTTTCAAAAAATAACAGGATCGCAATTTATAAAGGTTCGCCGGAAGACGGATTTACAATTGTAAGTGTGCCAAGCGAGCCCCGTATAAAAGTAGAGCGCGAGATAGCCCGACCCCGTTTTGATCTTTCAAGCAACAAACAACCCATTGAATTCAGTTATTAACCAATAAAAAACAAAACCATGAACACAACTAAAAACTCAATTAGAATAAGATTCTGCACTGCCTTTTTATGTCTTGCAGGTCTTTTCGCCAACGCGCAAAATCAATCTAAGCCTATGGCCGCCGTACTCGGTATCGACAGCAAAGGCGTTATACCCGACGCGGAAACCGTGGGTTATATGGTACGCCTTGAAATGGAAAAGGTGAAAATTTATAATATGATGGATAAATACGATGTAGCCGACGCGATCAAGAAGAACAACATCGACGTTAAATCGTGTTTCGGTAAGAATTGTGTGGTAGCGGCAGGTAAGTCTTTAGGTGCCGAGAAAATGGTAACAGGCAGCGTAGAGCGTTTTGGTGAAAAAATAATCATCGCGCTGAAAGTGATCGACGTAAAAAGTGAGACCGTTGAAAGATCTGATGCCACCGAATACCTTAACCTGCAAGCCGAGCTACAGAAAATGATCGAGATCTCAGTTAAAAAATTACTGAGTATAGAAACGGATCCCACGCTGGTCAACGTTCTTGTGAACTACAATACACCTATAGAAAGCCCGAAGACACAAATAAAACTGAATGGTCCGCGTATGGGCGGCTCCATGACCTTTGGCGACGCGGCCGGCATTATGGGCGCGAAAGAAAGCGAAGGCGGTTTTAATATGTACCCGGCCATGTTTCAGTTTGGCTGGCAGCAGGAGTGGCAATACCTGAGCGCCGGAAACTTCCAGGCATTAATAGAAGGTGTTGCCCTGATCGGCGGACTTGAATCGGGAAGAGTTATTCCCTCCGTATCGCTGTTGAACGGTTTCCGTTTCGGAAAAGGCGGATGGGAGTTTGGTTTTGGTCCCAGCTTTCGTGTAGTGCAGAAAGCCAACGGATTTTATGGCGACGGAAAGAATAATACCGTAGATGGGAAATGGTACCTTTTCCCCGAGTGGGATAAATTAAATCCTACCGTTGCTGAAAATCCTTACGCAACTACAAGGAGATTGGACAGTCGAGGTGTATCGATGCTATCCACTAGTTTGGTATTAAGCGCAGGCCGCACTTTTAAATCGGGGTATTTGAACATACCGGTGAACCTGTATGTATCGCCGCGTAAAGAAGGAACTGTAGTTGGTTTTTCGTTTGGTTTTAACATTTACAAAAAGCCTAAGGTACAGTAGTTCAACAAGCCCCTCCTCCGCAAGGCGGAGGAGGGTTTTTTTAATTTAAAAACAGATCACATGCAAAGAACGCTTATTCTCCTGATCATCTGGCTGGGCTCGCTCTCGGCCAATATGCAGGGTCCCTTTCCCGATCTCAGCAAACCCGAAGACCTGGCGAAGCTGGGAAAAGGACGGATCATTGAAAAAGACAACAGTATCCTGAAGCAAATAGATCTGAAAGAGATCAAGGAATACTGGATCGTGTATGTGAAGAACGAAAGCCTGCACGACAAACCTATGGAGTACATCAAACACCTGGAATTCCCCAACAGTAAATGGGGGCCGTTGAAAATAGAATTCAAAAAAAATAAACCCGAGGTCTCTTATTTAGACTATTAACATGAGAACATTTTTTCGTTTCATTTTATTCTTATTCAGCGGAACACTTTGTTTTGCACAGGATACTACTCTGCCGACCGGTAATTGCACGGCTTATCTCGCTTCAGGGAAAACGATCAGAGACATACGGCTCTGGAAGATCAACGGCAAAACGCTGGAGTATCAGAAGAACGAAAGCCTGCATGATATTCCGATCGACGAGATAGATCATATCCAATACCGTAAGGATGAATTTGTCTTCTCGGACTCGGGTAGTTTGAACAAAGTACTTTACGATGGGATCATTACCTCCGGGGGCGATACCATTAATTGCTTTATAAAAGAGATCGGACAGGTCTATCTTCGGTATACGCTTCCGGGACAAACAGAAGCCCTTTTCATTTACAGGAGCGAGACAAGAGGTTATACGCTGAAGGGAGAGCCAGAAGAAGTTTTTCCCACCATGCCAATAGATCCTAAGTTTGATTTTTACGAATTGGGTAAACGCGACGGCAAGAAAGAATTCAAAGGCAACGGGTCTTTGGCAGGTGGTATGGTCTGTGGAGTGATACCTGTTCTCGGCTGGCTTGTTGGGCCTATAACCATGGCTGTACCTCCCAACCTGGCTCCTTCCAAAAAAATATTTTACAATAATCCCGAATACCGAAAAGGATATAAGCAGGCTGCGCATGTTAAAAAGGTCCGCAGAACTTTCGGCGGAATGATAGCCGGAGTTGCCGTTGTACTTCTTCTCCTTCTCTAATAACCAATCCAATAATAATACATGAATACCCACATGATCTTCAAAAAAAGCGGCGCCCAGGTGTTTTACGGTTACAAGATAAAACCGGCCGACATCAGGCAATGCCTTTTAAAGCTCACCGATCTGTCGGGAGCCCTTTACAGTTTTTCCCTACGCGTAATAAAGAATGAAAGGCCCCGCAAAAAACTCATCATTGACATCGAAATGGCAAAAGGGTTCGATCCCGGAAAATATGAGCCCGACATGTACCTGCATGAACTGATAGCGCGCCTGAAAAAGATAAGCCGCAATTTCAGGGAATACATCCGTCATGTGCCGGCCGAGTTCTTTCCCGAACTGTATTTCCATCCCTATAGCAACGTGCAGTTCTCATACCAGGTTTACAGCAGCAAGACCAAGTATTTTTTATAAACCAAAAAACCAATACCATGAAATCGAAGATTCACAAAAGCAATAGCGTTACGAATACACGTTTTTGTAAAAAGCTCATTTTTATTCCCGCCTTCTACCTGCTTACTCTTACGAGCCTGGCGCAAACCGCCAAACAGGACGAATACATTTACCTCAACGAACAGGAATACACCGTGTATTCCTCCGATTACAAAGGGGCCCGCAGCCAGGTAGAAGAGTTCATTCGCCAAAAGAATTATACCCTCATCAAACAGGAGGAAACGAAATCCTCTCACTACTATGAATTCAATATCCCGACGGCCGACATACGAAAAATAGATTCACTTACCACGGGGCTCGGTTATGTCAGCAACAAGCAACTGACCTCTTTTAATAACGAAGATAAACTGGAGGCCGCCCGCATCGACCTGGTGACACAGGAAAACAAAAAGAAGGAATACGAGATCATGTTGATAAAGATGGATTCCGTGAAGTCACCCAAATATTACCAGCACTGGGAAAGAATACGGGATATAGAAACGGATATCGCGTGGACAAAGAAAAAGATAAATCAGCTGGAAAAGATCAGTCCGCTTTACCGGGTAAAGATCAGCATCAACGACGAGCAAAATAATCCTACCAGTACGCGCATTTCTTTTGTGCATATGCCGGGTGTGCAGTACACTTGTTTGTTCACCGAAAATCCGAAGGCGGGCTTCTCTGATCCTATGTACCAGGGTGTTTTTCTGAAATACCTTTTTACCAAGGGAAAAAGTTATTTCTCATTGGGCGTACTTAAATCGGCCGGAATGACAAATACGAGCGACTCCCTTGCCGGAAAAACGACCAGCGAAATATTCAACATCGCTTTCGGGCAGGATTTTTACAGCAAGCATTTTGGGCGTGGAAGCAATCGCTTTCTCAACCTGTACGTGAGCTACCAGGTGGGGGCCAGTCTTTTCTTTAGTAAGAATAACGCCATGACCATTCCTTTTGCCAACCCGGGTGTAGGATTGGAGATCTTCAAGAATAAAAACATTCTGATCGACAGCAACGTGTACTATTACCTTCCTTTATCAGAAGATTACACCAGGAATATGCGTGGGTGGATGCCCAGCGTCTCCCTGAACTTTGTCTTTTAAGATATCGGCGTATGGCGTACTTTTGCAAAAAAGCATTTTATGAAAAAAGCGCTTCTAACTATTTTTCTGTTGGTGGCATCGAACACCTTCATGACCCTGGCCTGGTATGGCCATCTTCGTTATAAGGATATAAAGTTCCTTAAGGACCTTAGTCTTCCCTTAACGATCATACTTAGTTGGGGTATTGCTTTGCTTGAGTATTCGCTGATGGTGCCGGCTAATAAAATAGGTTTTAGCGGTAATGAAGGGCCTTTTTCGCTTTTACAATTGAAGATCATCCAGGAAGTGATCTCGATAACGGTTTTTGTAGGTTTTACCTTCCTGTTCTTTAAGGAAGAGCAATTGAAGTGGAATCACATAGCGGGATTCGTTTGCGTGATAGGCGCGGTGTATTTTTTCTTCCGTAAGTGATTACCACCACCAGCCCCAGCGCCAATGCCAGTGATAATGGCGGCGATGACGATAACCCCAGGTAGGGCCTACGACTATTGGAGGAGGTGCTATAACCACATTCACATTCTTCGAACGTTGGTTGTTATAGGCCTGATCGTTAGTAGAGCGTGATGTATTGTAAACATCATCCACAGGCTCCTGCTGAAAAACATCTTTGCTGCCGTTCTTGTATTGGATCACAGCCACCTGTTCTTTGGTGGTTACATACAGGGGGCCATCGGGGTTTGAGGGCTTTTTGTATTTGATCTCTGTAGCCCCTATCTCGTATACTTTGGCAGGGATGACCTCACCGCTGCGGGTGTAAATTGTATCCTGCGCGAAAGAGCCGGTAGCGCCTAAACTGAAAACGAAAAGAATGATTTTTTTCATATCAACAGGTATGGAATTAAGAGTAAAGATAAAGCATAAAACATGCCAAAACACGAAAAAAAATTGTTAAAAATTAACGCGGCGCGTTTACAGGCGGATTCCCACAACTAACACGTCGTCAACCTGTTCGAGGCCACCCCTCCAGCTCTCAAATTCCTGCTC
>JANWKZ010000117.1 GCA_025451115.1 Bacteroidia bacterium
AGCATGTCCGACAATGCCGCTGCGCCTGAGAAAAGTAGAGTAGAGGACGAGAAAGAAAGTAGTGAGACAAAGTAGAATAGCCGAGAAGACCGAGTTTCCTTTGTTCTTGTTCACAATGAGTAAATGTCCGGCTCCAACCAATGTAAGCCAGGGAACCATCGAAGCGTTCTCTACGGGGTCCCATGCCCAGAAACCGCCAAAGCTCAAAGCTTCGTAAGCCCATGCGCCACCCATTAAAACACCGGTGCCCAGTATCATAATGCCCGTAAATGCCCAGGGCAGACAGGCCTTTTGCCAGCCGTGAAAATCCCTTTTCCATAAAGCCGCGATGGCATAGCAGAAGGGAACAACTGTTAAAGCAAAACCAAGGAAAAGAGTAGGAGGATGGATGGTCATCCAGTAATTCTGCAGCAAAGGATTCAAGCCTCTTCCGTCAATTCGCTCAAGATAATTTGGATTAGCGAAAAGTGGAATATTAGCGTACTCCGGATTTTCTCTCAGTAAAATAAAAGGATTGCTGCCGATCTTGGTACCGAAAACGATCACACCAAGGATCATGCTTCCTAAGAACACCTGTACCAAAGACAGAACACTCATCACACCGGCTTCGTAATTCTTCGTAGTGCGCTGCAGCACCAAACCGATCAGCGAATGCCATACGGTCCAAAGCAAAAAACTGCCTTCCTGTCCTTCCCAAAAGCAGGAAAGGATATAGCGCTTGGGCATGACATTGTTAGAGTGCTGCCAAACATAAGAATACTCGTAATAATGATTGAGCAGCATCCAGAAAAGCGTGATCACAATTCCGAAAACACCAAGCACATGAAAGCGGAACGAAAGTCGACCTAACTTAAGCCAGCTTTCCTCTTTGGTCTTCTCCGCAAAGAAATAAGAAACGGCGGCCATCAAAGAAGCCACCAAAGAAAGGATGATAAAGAAATTACCTAAATGTCCCGCCCAGAGTCGTTCTCCTATGTATGTGATGGAATCCTGCATGAAGGGTGCAAAGATACGGTTTTAGGCAATAAGAAGGCAGCTGCAGGACTTCCCTTTTGACAATATAATTTGCTATTTTCGACCAATGAAAAACCGGAGCCTGTTTTGCCTTGTCTTTTTCTTTTCGGGACTTTTTTTGATGGCTCAAAACCCAAGGATCGATTCTTTGCTTAACCTGCTGAAAACCGATAAAGCAGATACCCTGAAGGCTGAGCATTTAAATAATTTATGCACTGAATACCGGAAAATAGGGAGCAACAAAGAGGCCCTGGAATATGGCAAACAGGCCCTTGCTCTTTCGCTTGAACTGAAGAAGGGTTTACCGGGAGTTAAAAGATGCCTTTCCTTATCCTATACAAGCGTTGGTAATACCTATTATAATTTGTCGGATTACCCCAACGCGCTGGAGAATCAATTGAAGGGACTGAAAGTGGACGAAGAACTGGGCGACGCAAAATTATTGGCCAAAAGACTGGGCAACCTGGGTAATATTTATTCAGACCAGGGCGATTATCCCAAAGCGCTGGATTATTACTTCCGGTCGCTGAAAATGCTGGAACAATTAGGCGATAAGACCCGTATCATTTCGGTGATAAGCAATATTGGTATTGTGTACCGTAACCAGAACGATAATGAAAAGGCCCTGGATTATTATTTCAAAGCGTTAAAAATGGCAGAAGAGCTGGGAGATAAAATGCGTACGGCTACCATCCTGGGAAATATCGGGGTGGCCTATAAAGAGCAAAGTAAATTCAAAGAGGCGTTGGAATTTCATTTAAAAGCGCTTAAAATAACCCGTGAGTTAGGAGATAAGAATAAAATAGAAGCGAACCTGGGAAATATTGGTGTGGCTTACAAAGACATGGGCAATTATTCTCAGGGGCTGGAGTATTACCTTGAAGCTTTGAAAGTGGCAGAAGAGACCGGCGACAAGAATGGAGTAGCACGTCATTTAGGAAATATCGGGCTCCTGTATACCAAAACAGGAAAGTTCAAAGAAGCGGAGCAAAGTTTTTTAAAGGCTATAGCGCTTGATGAAAACCTGGGGGTTACTAATGACCTGAGGCAGTTCGAAGAAGTTCTGGCGCAACTGTATGATACCACCGGGCGCCCTAAATTGGCCCTGATCCACTACAAGCGGGCTATGGCATTGAAGGATACACTTTTTACCCAGGAAAAGAACAAGGATATTACCCGGAAGGAAATGAGCTTTGAGTTCGAGAAAAAGGAAATTGCCAGCAAAGCTGAATTTGATAAGCAGGCAAGTCTTGCCGCGGCCGAGAACAAGAAACAAAGAATAATTACCATGGCCACTGTCTTTGGATTGTTGCTTGCCATTTTGTTCGCCGGGTTTATTTTCCGTTCGCTCCGCATCACGCGCAAGCAAAAGAATACCATCGAGGAACAAAAGAAAGAGGTGGAGGAGCAAAAACACCTCGTGGAGGAAAAGCAAAGAGAGATCGTTGACAGTATTACCTACGCGAAACGTTTGCAGGAAGCGATCCTTCCTCCAATGGTAGAAATAAAGAAGCGTTTTCCGGAAAGTTTTTTGCTGTATCTGCCAAAGGACATTGTAGCGGGAGATTTTTACTGGATGGAACACCTGGAAGAAAGAACATTCATCGCCGCCGCTGATAGTACGGGGCATGGAGTACCGGGTGCTATTGTTTCGGTGGTTTGCTCAAATGCCCTCAATAGGTCGGTAAAAGAATTCAAAGAGAGAGATACAGGAAAGATACTCGACAAGACCCGCGAGCTTGTTTTGGAGACCTTTGAAAAAAGCAGCAGCGAGGTGAAGGACGGCATGGATATTTCGTTGCTTGCTATCGACCGGAAGGAGAAGCGTGTTTTTTGGAGCGGGGCAAACAACCAACTTTGGTATGTTTCGAACAAAGAGCTTATTGAACTGACTGCGGACAAACAGCCCATCGGGAAAACAGATAATCCGAGACCTTTTAAAACCCATCAGCTCGAATTAAAAAAGGGCGATGTGGTTTATTTAATGACGGATGGATATCCCGACCAATTCGGGGGGCCGAAAGGAAAAAAATACAAATACAAACAATTGGAGGAACTCCTGCTTACCAATAGCGAAAAAGATGTTGAAGCGCAAAAACAACTGCTCGAAAGATCTTTTACAGCCTGGAAAGGAAACCTGGAACAGGTGGATGACGTAACGATAATAGGGATCAGGCTCTAACCTTTTGTTTCGGTAGGTTTCCCGTCGTTGTACTTAGAAGGGCATTTCATTAAAATATCCTTGGCGTGAAAGTCTTCGCCCTGCATTTTGCCAATGATCACAATTTGCTCGGCACGATCAAAATCTTGCGGTTTGGTTTTGTGTAACACCACTTTTTTCTCCAAACCTTTATTGTCGACAAGGAAAAAAGTAAATTCATCCGTATTGACGGCAGGATTGTATTCAGTGCCCTTTTCCTTATTACATTTTCCAACCACGTGGTATTCTGTATCGGGGTTTGTGCTTGCTTCCTTAAAGTCAGCATAAGTGCTGTCGCTGCCCATGGTAGCTACAAGTGCTCCGATTGCTACTGCGACGATAACGATAATGGCAATGTGTGTCTTTTTCATTTGATCTGCTTTCTTTCTAAAAGGTTCGGCTTACGAGTAATTCCCACAAGGGTCTCGACTACGCTCGACCTGACATTATTTTTTATCTTCCAGTTTTTTCAGTTTTCTATCAATGATCACCAGGTAAGTGGCCAGGCAAACGAAAACGATCGTAAGCACCGTTACTACCACGTAAATTTTTCCATCCTGCCTCATGGCGTCGGCCATTTGAGGTTGCTCCTGCGCGAAGAAAGCGTAAGGAGTAAACATAAGGAGTAAGAGACTAAATAATTTCTTCATGGAACTCTTTTTTATATTCTAATTTTTTAATGCGTGACATTACGTTTAATAACCAGCAGCTCATCACTATCCATCCGAGACAAGCGGGGTAGAACACGAGGCGCATGTTGTTGTCCATATCGTATTTTCCAAAGGCGGGGTTACCTCCGTTACCGGGGTGAAGTGAATTTGGTGCAAGGCGAGGGTAGATCATGATGAACACAAAAGTCATTACGAAAGCGAAGATGTTATACACTGCCGAGATGCGGGCTTTCTTTTGTGCATCGGGAATCAAAGCACGGAGTAAATAGTAAACGCAGTAAACGATCATCGAAGCCATCACGCCTTGTAGCTTAGGATCTTCGGCCACCCAGGGTTTGCCCCAGGTATACGTGGCCCAAACAGAGCCGGTGATGATGCCCGGCAAAGCGAACATGCCGCCTACATAAGCCGCGCGCGAAGAAACGATATCGTACTTAGGGTTGTATTTGGTAAGGTACATGAGCCCGAAGATCCAACTGATGCCCATTTGTACCAACATAGCAAACCAAAGCGGCACGTGGAAGTACAAATTGCGTATGGTCTCGTTCAAAATATCGAGTCGCGGCACCTCGCCTAAAAAGCCCATTACGATGGAGTAAACCACCAGTAAAATGCCTGCTATTTTCCACCACCAGCTGCTCATTTACGATTTTATTATTGACGATTGGGTCATTTTTGGTCTTTCTGAATGTTGATTTTACAACACCTCTGCTATTGTCGCTTTTTTGTATTTTTATTCAATTCTTAAATCGTAAATGTCTAAATCGTAAATCTTTTTATTCTTTCCAAAGATACCTAAATAAGAAGAACGAGAGACTGAGAATTATCACATCAATGATCAACAATCCGCCCAGGTAGCTGTAGCTTACCGACATGTCTAATCCGTCAATTGCATTGCGTGTCAATCTTAAAACGATCAGGAGGACCGGAATACAAACCGGCATGCTGAGCAGGCTCATTACGGAGTAGCTGCTTCCCGTTTTGGAAGCGATGCAGCTCATCAAAGTAAGAGAACCGGCTAAAGCGGCGCCACCGAGCAAAAGGATAAGGACAAAAAGCGAAAAATCCTGAACCGGGAAATTGATCATCCAGCCAAAGCACAAAACGGCGCAGCCGCTCACTACCCAAACGAGGAGGATGTTATAGATGATCTTGGAGATCACAAAGTCATCCGCGCTATAGAGGGTGTAATTGTAAATTGACTTATGACGTGTTTCGGCGAAGAAGCTTTTGCTGGCCGCGTTGATGGCAGCAAAGAAAACCACGATCCAGAAAAGTGCATTCCATACATCCGGCCGGATGCCGCCGCGGAAGCTCAGGAATCCGATGAAAACGATGCTCAGCACATAAAGCAAAATGCCCGCCAAAGCCGTTTTCTGGCGGAATTCGAGCCTGAATTCCTTGCGGATGAGTTCTATAATGTGAGCGCTGTTCAAAACAGCCACAAAAGTACTAAAAAAGAGGGGTTTTTAGCGAGTCAAAGTGAGGAATCCCTTTTGGGAAAATGCCTTATTATCGCTGTTGGTGTATTTGACGAGGTAGTAATAGGTTCCCTCGGCACATGGCTGTCCTGTTAACGAGTTCCCGTTCCATCCTGCATCTTTCTCTGTGGTCGCAAAAACCTTGTTTCCCCAGCGATTATAGATAGTGATCTCAATATCCTTAAGCAGGTTTTTGTAGTTTATAAGCGGAGTCCAGTCGTCATTTATTCCATCGCTGTTTGGTGTGAAAATATTGGGTAATGAAACGCTCAAAGATTCGGTTCGCAACAAAGTGCAGATCTCAAGTAATCTTAAATTTTGCGGCCTGTATCCCGTGGTAGTTGTGAAGTTGACTTTTTTAATTACTGTGTCGGTAACCAGGTCATACTCAAACAAGGCGCCACCCGAACCTCCGGTTCCCAACTGTGTTACTCCATATAATTTTCCGTTGGAGGCCTGCATTAAGGAGCCCAGCGGAAATCTCCCCGTATTTGAGGTGAAATTAAATTTTGTGGTTGTTGTGCCTGATGAAATGTCATATTCAAACAACGTTCCGTTACTGTATGTTCCGCCTTTAGAAAGCAGTCCGTACAGTTTTCCATTTGCGGCCTGTAATAAGGAACCCTGGGGTGAATAACCTCCGCTAGAAAAACCAAAATCGAATAGTTTTGTAAAAGTTCCATTTGAAATATCGTATGAGAAAAGAACTCCGGTTCCAAATTGGCCTCCGCTAGGAACCAAACCGTATAACAGCCCGTTTGTTGCCTGGATAAGGTCTGCTATTGGGCCCCTGCCGGAAACAAGCGCCTGGAAGTCCATCAATTTTATGTATGTGTTTATGTTTGGATCATATTTGTACAGCGTTCCTTCATTATACAGGCCTCCGCCACCGTTCATTCCATAAAGATTCCCGTCACTTGCCTGTATTAAGGATCCGACCGGACCATGGCCACCTACGTAATTCATAATATGCAATGCGGTAGTTGTTTTATTTACCGGGTCGTATCTAAAAATAGCTCCTTCGGGCGTACTGATCCCTGATTCGGTGGTGCCATATAAATACCCATCGTTGGCTTCTATCATTGCAGAACCCGGCATGCCTCCAGGGCCGCTATCCCAATCAAAATCAAACCTCTTTAGTAAAGAGTCAAATTGCTGATCGAACTCAATTAAAGCTCCACATCCACTACAACCACCGCCTGTGGTGTTATAAAAACCAGTTCCGCCTGCCCAGGTTAGCCCATATAAAGTGCCGTTCTTTGTTTTCATGAGAGAGCCGTTGGGCCAGGCGCCATCGGCCGCATAGGTAAAAGCGGCCCTTTTAGCAAGGGTATCACGGCTGATACTGTATGAAAATACGGTTCCATATCCGTTACCGCCGTATTTGGTCATTCCCCAAAGCTCGCAGTCATAAATGTCCTGGGCAGTCAGAACATTAGAAAGCAATAATATAAGTAAGACTTTTTTCATAGTAATTAATGGATTAGGGTAATGAACCCTTTTTGTGAAAACATCTTTGTATTGTTATCTGTATAATTGATGTAATAATAATAAGTACCATCCAGGCAGGGCTGTCCGGTCAAAGAATTCCCGTTCCAAACCGCGCTCTTATCCAGCGAGCTGAAAACCTTGTTTCCCCAGCGATTGTAAACGGTAATTTCAATGTCTTTCAATAAACTTTTGTAATTTATTAGGGGGGTCCATTCATCATTTATACCATCACCGTTCGGACTAAAGATATTAGGCGGAATAACAGTAAGCGTTTCTGTACTTACAACGCGGCAGATCTCGAGCAGACGTATTTTCTGGGGTTTCATTCCGCTTGTCGGATTGAAGTCGGCTTTTTTGATAAGCGTATCTGTTACCGGATCGTATTCAAACAAAGTTCCGCCAGAGAAAGCGCCACCCAATGGCGTGGTGCCGTAAATTTTTCCGTTTGAGGCCTGCATGAGGCTTCCTTTCGGGAATTTCCCCATGGAAGAAGAGAAACTGAATTTATCGGTGATGGTGTTTGTGTTCATGTCGTATTCAAACAAAGTTCCCATGTTATTGGCACCGCCCTTTGACATCATTCCATACAATTTTCCGTTTGAGGCCTGGAGTAGAGAACCTAGGGGACAATAACCTCCGTTCGTGTAATGGAGATCTATTTTTTTCGAGAAAGTACTTGTACTGATATCGTAAGAGAATAGAATGCCATTATAAAATTGACCGCCATTAGGAACCAGTCCGTACAAAAGCCCGTCGTTTGCCTGTATCAGATCTCCTTCAGGCTTGCTGCCGTTTATTACGC
>JANWKZ010000118.1 GCA_025451115.1 Bacteroidia bacterium
TGGGTTTCCCTCAGCGTATGTAGTAGCATCGATCAATTTACGGAAAGGATTCAGCTGCTGGTAAGCCGGACGGTCAATTCTTCTTCCAACATTCACATTCAGCCCATGTTTTGCGTTGATCTTATAATCGAGAAACACCGAAGGGAATACCTGGAAATAATTTCTATCAAAGGTTTGTCCGTCGAGTAATTGTTTGCCTTTCGCATTGGTGTGCTCTGCTCTTAGGCCCGCTTGCAACGTAAGTTTTTTGAATTCTTTGTTAAAGTTCAGGTACCCGGCGTTGATGTTCTCGTTGTATAAAAAGTGACTGCTCCGTGCCGTATCGAAATAGAGCTCATCGTTCAGTTTATTATAAAAACGCACATCGTTATCGCTGGTCACGTAACTTGATTTTAACCCCGCCTCGAATTTTGCCTGGCCTTTTAAAGGCTGCGAGTAATCTAATTTCGAAGAATAGATCTGCAGTTCGCCGCCCTGGTTTCCATAGAGGTAATTGGTGTTCACGTAATTTCCGTCTTTGTCATACATGCTGGTGCTGAAATTCTGATCAGAAGTGTTCCAGTAACGGGCGTAATCGAGATCTACCACCAGTTCTTTACCGGTTGAATCGAATTGGTGTTTGAGTTCGGAGTTTACGGCGTAGTTATTGAATTGCGTGCTGGAACGGTTTGTGAATTTATAGCTGCTCACCAGGTTCTTGTTCCCATCTGTCACATCCGTGTGGTTATCCGCGTAGGGTTTGAAATTATTTATGACGCCTGTTCCTACTACAGAGACCGTTGTCTTCCTGCTAAGGTAGAAATCAGCTCCGGCACGGGGAGTATGTGTGTAAAATGGGAACACAATGTAATTATCAGTGTTAAATACAGTGGTAAGTGTATCATTGCGATAAAAATTGCGGGTAAGCATCAGGTTATTGAACCCTTTGCGATACGAGTAATTGTAATTGGCAAAGAGATTGTACTTTGTATTCTTGTATCCTAAGGTAACCCCGGAATTATATTTTTCGTAGCGGCCCTGGCCGTAACCGGCGGTTACGCTTCCGTTAAACCCTTCTTTTTTGTTCTTCTTCATCACAATGTTAATGATGCCCGCGTTTCCGGCTGCATCATACTTTGCAGAAGGGTTTGTAATGATCTCTATCTTTTGAATAGAAGAAGATGACATGCCACGCAGTAAATTTGCAAGGTCCTGGCCACCCATTTGAGTTGGTTTTCCGTCTATCATAACGATCACGCCCTGTTTTCCTTTCAGGCTAATGAGGCCATCCTGGTTCACCTGTACACCGGGAAGTTTTTCCATGATGTCCATAATGGAAGAGCCCGCATGTATCACGCTGTTCTCTACGTTCACTACGGTTCGGTCTATCTGTCTTTCAATAAAAGGACGATCTGCGGTTACCGTTACAGCATTCAGATTCTCGGCTCCCGATATTATTGTCAATGTTTCAAGATCGGTCTCCGGCGAGTTTTCTGAAATGGAGATAGGAGCGGAACGGTATCTTTTGAACCCGATCGCTTTTATTTCGAGGTAGTAATTTCCTTCCCTAATATGCTCGAAAAGAAAACGACCTTCTTCGTTCGTCAGCTCTCCTTTGTAAAGACTTGAATCGCCCGCATTTTTCAGAAGTAAAGCGGTAAAAGGAATGGCTTCTCCTTTTTCATCTTTTAAAATTCCTTTAACAACCCCGTTAGTAAAAGTTCTCGCGGAGAAAGAGGTTAGCGAGAGGAAAAGGAATAGGGCGGGAAGAAAATTGCGCATGCTCATTGTTTTTTCAAAATTAGGTTAGTGTGTTCGTTCTGTTTACCCCCGTTTAGGGTGAAAATAATTTTCTGTAAAATTAATTTCGATCTCCCTCCAAAGGGGTTAAAGAAAAGTTAAAGTATTAAAATGAATTGTTAAATGGCTTGAAATCAATTACATAATCAATAGATAAATTATGCATATATTTGATATATCAAATATTGATGTATCAATGAAAAAGGTAGAACAGGTTATTTTCTATACGCTCGACCGAAGTATAAAAACCTATCGTCAGCTTGCGCAAAGCCGCTTAAGCGAAAGTAAGCTGGATATTACAGTTGATCAATGGCTCGTGATGAATGTAGTGAAAGAAGATCCCGGTTGCAGTCATCAGGATATTTCCGACCGTGTTTTTAAAGACAATGCTTCTGTTACCCGCATGATCGAACTTTTGGTGAATAAAGGATTTATGAAGCGGGTGGTTTCTAAAGGTGATCGCCGAAAAACATTGCTCGCCATTTCTCCTTCCGGTAAAAGATTGATGTCCTCGGCTTCGCGCGTGGTTGAGTCTTACCGCAAGGCTGCATTAAAAGGAATTTCTGCCGCTGAGCTGGAGAAGACCCGTCGTGTGCTCGAAAAAATAACAGCTAACTGCCATAAGAATTAGATACCCGCGAACAGTTTCCTGAACAAAAGGAAAAGCCCTCCCGACAGTATGATGGTTACCGGTAAAGTAAGCACCCAGGCAAGTAGGAGCGATTGGATCGTTTTCTTGTGCAGGTTCTTCAAACCTTTTTTGGCAACCATACTTCCCGCTACGCCGCTGCTCAGCGAGTGCGTTGTGCTGATGGGTTTTCCTGATGAGGTAGCCACGCCAATGAGAATGGTAGCGGTGATCTGTGCCGCAGCACCTTGAGCGTAGCTCATATGTTGCTTACCAATTTTTTCACCAATGGTCTTCACAACGCGTTTCCATCCCACCATGGTTCCAATACCTAAAGCAAGCGAGATACAAAGGATGACCCAATAAGGAGCATAGTCAACCACACGCTTGATGCCTTTTATTTCTGTGGTCAGTTGGGATATTTCATTCGAACTTAATGACAGGTTACCGCCTTCGATCAGTTTTTCACAGTTCTTGGAGATCTTTACAACGTCCTTACGAACACTAAAACGATCGGTAACGCCGATCTCTTCGCCGCTGGTTCTTGAAGCGATCGTCTCAGTGAGTTTCTTGCTGCTGTGCATTACGTCTTTCCACATCCTTCTTTCTTTTTCACCCAGGCGCATGGTATCAGCTTTTACCATCAGGATCTCTATCTTCGCAACATTCATTTTCGTGTTTTGCACATCGAATTCGCGGTCAATAGCATAATAACCGGGCAGGATAGCGATCAAGATGAGCATCACGAGTCCCACACCTTTTTGTCCGTCGTTCTGTCCGTGTACGAAGCTTACGGTTCCGCAGGTAAGCGCTAAAAGAGAGCGGATCCAGGTAGGGGGAGGGGTTCCGGGATGAGGCTCCTTATAGATGGTTTCATTTTTTACCAGCCGTTTAAAGACATACATTATTACGATGGAGAGCGCGAAGCCGGCAAGAGGAGAAACAAATAGGAATAAAAGTGTATCATTGGCTTTTTTCCAGTTCACGGGATCCGGGCCATCGTATTCGGGGATGAAATAGAAGGCAAAACCGATCCCCAGGATCGCTCCAATAAGCGTATGAGAACTTGAAGAAGGAATACCATAATACCAGGTTCCGAAATTCCAGACGATCGCGCTTAGCAATAAAGCAAGAACAAGCGCGATGCTCTGCCCCGTATCGGAATTAACGAGCGCATCCATTGGCAAAAGATTTACGATGCCCATGGCAACAGCTACACCACCAAAAAGTACACCCACAAAATTCATAAGTCCACTGAAAACAACGGCAACAGTAGGTTTTAAACTATTGGTATAAATTACAGTAGCTACCGCGTTGGCCGTATCATGAAAACCATTGATAAATTCAAAGAAGAACGCCAGTAATAAGCAAAGGATAAGTACAATTGTGAGTCCTATAGTAAGTCCGAACATAGAGATTTATTTTTGGTGGTTAAAGTTAATGGTTTTATGGGCATAGCAGGATTTAAAAACGGTATTGGACCCGAATTGTAAGGATATTGTCTTTAATATCTTTCTGGAAGCCGTTGAGAGCTGTTTTTCCATCGCCTGTCACTTCGTTGGTGATGATATTGTAATTCACCATCAGTTTCGTGTGCTCATCAAAATAGTAGTTGTAACCAAGACCCAGTTGTGTGAATTTCACATCCGCAGCCGTAAACGAATTTTTCGTTGGGTCGAGGATATCTGTGCCGATTACTTTTGTGTTCGGATCGTACCATTCGTATTTTACAACGAGCTCGTGTTTTGTTTTTCCTATCCGCTGAATGAAATAGGCATACATTCCATCAAAACTGCGCAGGTAGGTAGCTCCGGTGGGAGCAAGAAAAGGACTGGCTGAACTTCCCGCACTTCCCGGCTGTGTTCCTATAATGTATTCTCCACGAATGGTGGTGGTGCCTATAACGGACTTGATACTAAAGAAGGCCTCAAAACCTGTATAAACGCGTTTAGATAATTTTCCTTTGAAAATTGTGCTTGCGGTATCGTTGGTCTTCCAATGTTTTATGCCCCCGGTATCAACCTCAATTTTTTCATAAACATGGTTATTGGCATTTAACACGCCGCCATTGTAGTGTGAAGCACCGATACCAAAGCGGATATCCTTTACGTCTTTGTAAAAGCATAAGCGTCCGATAAAATCTTTTCCGAAATCAAATTCGTTTACACCTACAACCGGATAATTGGTAGTTCCCGCGGCCGAACCGCCTGCCGTGGTTGTTCCGGGTACCGCTACGCCCTGCCCATTGAAAAAACCTGCATCGAGGCGTAATCCATACAGAGGAGAATCTTTTAAAGGAACGAAAATGATCTTGGCTCCCATATCGCGCTCATTTGGCATTAAGATCTGCGAATAGCGCGAGCGTTCCGGGCTTTCGCGCACAACCGAAGATTGATCGATCTCAAAACCAAAAGGACGGTTCATAATACCAGTGCTGAAGCCGAGCGCTTTGTATTTAGGCAGCATGTAAATGCCGTAGATCTCGGTAAGGTTTAATCCTCTTTCTGTTCCGTTGATCTGTATTACGTATTGCGTGTTTTTTCCGTTATAAGTGAATTTGATACGGCCGCGTCGTATTGTAAAACGTTTGTCGGAGCCGGGCGAGAAATTTCCTCCATCAAAATTGGCGACACCGTTCGAATCAGCCAGTTGAAACTGGGTTTGTATCCAGCCTCCGATCTTCAGATTTTTTAATAAGGAAATCTCTTTTTTCAGTGCGTTAACCTCTTTGGTAAGGCTATCGTTGGTTAGGGGTTCGGTGGCAGCCGGTTTGTCCTGGGCTTGAATAGAGTTTAACAGCAGGATCGAAGAAATAAGTAAACAGATCTTATTCATCTTGTAAGTTTTAGGTAATTAAAACGTTACAAAAATGTTTCTTTAACCTTCCCTGAATGTTAAGTTAATGTTAAGCCAATGTTAAGCAACCCAGTCCATGTCTTAATATGTTGGTAATTAGTATTTTGACGGTTAAAAAGAAGTTAAAGGTTTCCCTTTTCGCTCTTTTTGGAGTGCTTTATGACCTTTGCTTCTATATAAAAAATGATCTCTTCGGCTATATTCTTGCAATGATCGCCCGATCTTTCAAGTCGCCTGATGGTAGAAAGGATATCGAGGCACTGCTCTATCTTCTCAGGCTCTGCCCGAATTATTTCCGCGATCACCATGGGTGATGCCTTATTGATCTCGTCAAGCAATTCATCGCGCATAAAGATCTTGTGTGCTATATCGGGATTCTCATTTTCAAAGGCTTCCTTGCAATCTTCCAAAAGGTCGGCGGCTTCTTCATAGATCTCAAGCAGACGGGTCTTTTCCAAAATGCCTATGTCATATGGTGAGCTGGTTCTTACAACAAACTTTGCCGTGCTTCGGGCAATATCACCGATACGCTCGATGTTTGTGTTGATCTTCATTACCGCCAACACAAAACGTAGGTCAACGGCAACCGGGTTATAAAGCGCGATGATGTTCTCACAATCACGGTCGAGCTTCAATTCAAAAGAATTGATCCTTTTCTCGGTAATGATCACTTCACTTGCCAGCTCCTTGTTGTTATTCACAAGCGCTTCCAGCGATTTGTGCATCTGGGTGCAGGTAAGCGTCCACATGGTCAGAAGCTCGTCCTTAAGTTGTTTTAATTCGGATTGTAGATGTGTCATTTTTTAGTTTGATCGGGTTAAAAATAGAAATACCAGTTCTCTTGTACTATCATCCGAACCTGCCTGTAATATAGTTCTGTGTTTTTTCCTGTTTGGGATTCGTGAAGATCTGCTTTGTTTCACCATATTCGACCAATTCTCCCAGGTAGAAGAAAGCGGTCTTGTCGCTCACCCGGGCTGCCTGCTGCATGTTATGCGTTACGATGACAATGGTGAATTTACTTTTAAGCTCATGTATCAGTTCTTCGATCTTGGAAGTAGAGATCGGATCAAGCGCGGAGGTTGGCTCATCCATTAATATGATAGAAGGCTCAATGGCCATCGCCCGGGCAATGCAGAGTCGCTGCTGTTGCCCACCTGAAAGTTCAAAAGCCGATCTTTTCATTTTATCTTTCACTTCATCCCAAAGAACAACCTGTTTGATGGAAGTTTCAACGCGTTCCCGGATGAAATTCTCATCTTTTACACCATTCACCCGCAATCCATAAGCTACATTCTCAAAAATGGTCTTTGGAAAAGGATTGGGTTTTTGGAATACCATGCCAACCCTTTTACGAAGTATATCTACATTCACTCCTTTAGCGTATATGTCCTGCCCATCTATCAAAACCTGCCCATCTATCTTAATGCCATCAATAAGATCGTTCATCCGGTTAAAGAGGCGAAGGTAAGTCGACTTACCGCAGCCGGAAGGACCGATAAGTGCGGTGACGGTGTTATTTTGAATTTCAATGTTCACATTTTTCAGGGCTTGAGAGCTTCCATAAAAAACGTCTACATTTTTAGACTCCAGTTTAAACATATCAGTTCATTTTAACTTTTTTGCTAAAGTACTTTCTAAGTCCATTTGCCAGCAGGTTTGTAAATAGTACAATGATCACAAGTACGAGGGCGGTTCCATAAGCAATGGGGCGCGATTCTTCTATATTTGTTCCGCTTGTTGAGATCACATACAGGTGATAGGGCAGGGCCATGGCCTGATCGAAAATGCTTGTAGGAAGCTTGGGAAGAAAATAAGCAGCTACTGTAAATAATATAGGCGCGGTTTCTCCGGAAACACGACCTACAGAAAGGATAAGACCTGTAATGATATTGGGAAATGCGATCGGCAATACAACCCTTCTTGTAGTTTGCCATTTGGAAGCCCCCAAACCGATACTGGCCTGGCGGAAAGTATTATCAACTGCTTTTAAAGCTTCTTCGGTAGTGCGGATCACAACCGGCAAGGCAAGAAGCCCCAGCGTTAACGATCCGGCGAGAATTGAATCACCGAAGCCGAGTTTATTTACGAAGAGAGACATACCAAACAGTCCAAACACTATAGATGGAATACCGGCCAGGTTATTGGTCATCTGCTTGATGAATTTTTTTATAAATCCATCCTTCACATATTCATTCATGTAAATGGCTGCCAACACGCCAATCGGGAAAGCGAACAGCATACTTCCTGCTACAAGGCAAAGTGTTCCGATGATGGCGGGAAAGATCCCGCCTTTGGTCATTCCTTCCTCCGGCATTTTTGTGATGAAATCCCAGCTGATGGCCGAGGCTCCCTTGTAAATAATAAAGGTTAGGATCAATACCAGGAGCGCAACTACAAAATAGCCCATTGCGCCAAAAAGAAAGAACACGAATTTCTGATTTCGTTTCTTTTTGCGGGTGACCTTATTTTCGTCTATCTGGTACATCAGTGTTTGTGGGCTTTTTTTCTGTTGGAAATGAATTCTACCGTTAGATTTAAGAAAAGTGTAATAATAAAAAGTACGCAGCCCAGTGCAAAGAGCGCTTTATAATGTAATCCTCCATTTGGAGCTTCTCCTAACTCGGCAGCAATTGTTGCGGGAATGGTTCTCATGGGTTCGAGAATTCCGTGCGGGATCACGGCGGCATTACCGGTTACCATCAATACGGCCATGGTTTCTCCGATCGCGCGGCCAATACCGAGGATGGCCCCGGCAGAAATGCCGGAAATAGAATGTGGGATGACAACACGGTATATGGTCTGCCATTTACTTGCCCCTAACGCTAAACTTGCTTCTTTCATAGCGCGGGGTGTATTTCGCATGGCGTCTTCCGAAATGGTAATGATAGTAGGAAGTGCCATTATTCCGAGGATAATGCTTCCGGCCAGACCGGTCTCACCAACTGCTACTCCAAAAGTTGACTGTATCAACGGAACAATAACTACCAGGCCGAAAAAACCATAAACCACGGAAGGAATTCCAGCTAATAGCTCGATAAGCGGTTTCATGATACGCCGAACACGTTCTTTAGCGATCTCACTCATGTAAATAGCGGCGGCCAATGCGAGCGGAAGCGCGAGAAGGATAGCCCCAAGACTTACCCAAAGCGTACCCAGGATCAAAGGTTTTACTCCCAATTGAGCGGAAGGATGTGCGGTAGGAAACCACTCTTCTCCTCCAAAGAATTCGGCTAGGGTGACCTTATCAGCTTCCAGTTTTTTTCCCTTGAAATTCTTATCCAGGTATTTCTCCGGAAAAAAAGCGATCACGCCCGGAAAACTATCAACAAGTGAGCTCAAACGATAGGGTAGCATTTCAAAATTCTCACCTATCTGCTCGTCAGTATAGAAATTAGAGATATCATCTACCCGGAAAAGAAATATCGAATCTTTTTTTCCGCCTACTTCTTCCCAGGAAATGATCTTTTGATCATAAATATTCTTGATCTGTTCGGAGGAAAGTTTATCTACGGGGTTATTCTTATTGATAGCAATAACGAAACCTTCTTCCATGGCAGTCTTGTCAAAAACGCCGACGCCCTCCTTGAAAAGAAAGACAACGATCAGGAGTACCGTTAAACTGGTCACTGTGCTGCTCAGCATAAGCAGACCTTCTATGAGTCTTTCCGACAATTTTCTAAAAAAGTCTTTCACTTTTTTTATGTATTTAACGCGAAAAGTATCCCGCTAAAACAGGATACTTCTCCAACTTATGTCAGCCAAATTATTTTGTGAGTGGCACATAACCCACATCTTCTACGATCTTTTGCCCTTCGGCTGATAGACAAAAATCAACAAAGGGTTTTACGTTCTTTTCTACAGTCGTCAGATAATAATAGAACAGCGGCCGAACAATTGGATAGGTTTTGTCTTTTGCCGTAACGAGTGAAGGTGCCGTATAGGTCTTGCCTTTGTCGAATGAGACCTTTAGCGCCTTTACCTCTTTTTCAACATAAGCAAAGCCTACATAACCAATGGCGCCTTTCGTCTGGCTGATCGACTGGATGATGGAACCGGTTGCCGGCATACTCAATACGGAAGAAGCGTAATTCTTATTGTTAAGCACTTTTTCTTTAAAGAATTCATAGGTGCCGGAACTCGATTCACGTGAATAAACCACGATCGCCATATCCGAACCACCTACTTCTTTCCAGTTCTTGATCTTCCCGGTAAAGATGCCTTCCATTTGCTCTCGTGTGAGTTGCGACACGGGATTGGAGGGATGAACTACAATGGCAAGCGCATCATAGGCGATGATCGTTTCTTTGCTTGCTTTGCCTGCATCTGATAATTTTATTTTCTCTCCCATTTTGATCTTGCGGGATGACATCGCGATATCGGTGGTTGCGTCAATAAGGGATGCTATACCAACGCCGCTACCGCCGCCGGTTACAGTTACCCTTGCGGCCTTATTCGTTTTCATAAAACCTTCTGCCTCTTTCTGTGCCAAAGGAAGAACGGTATCGCTTCCCTTTAATTTCTGCGCAAGGCTTACTGTAGTATAAAGTGAGAGCGCTGCTAGTAATATTTTCGTTTTCATTTTGTATGTATTTATTTTTTAAAATTTTTATTGTAACCTGCATGTGAACACATTATCTAAGATATACTTGGCATATCCTTTCACTGCGGTTGTTTCGTTCTTAACCAGATCATAGTACAACATCAACTTAACGTGGGTGTTCATGCGGTATGTGAGGCCGAACCCATAAGTATCGAAACGAATATCGCCGAGACTTGTTTTTGTTCCGGCTTTTCCGATGTCCATACCTGAGATCTTTACGTTTGGATCGAACCAGTCGTATTTAGCAACCAACTGGAATTTAGAGGTACCTATATCCTGAATGTAATAAAAGTAAGCGCCCGTAAAATTGCGATGATAGATCTGTGAAGTTGGCAGTGCAGAAGGACTTCGGTTGCTGGTAGAGGTTCCGGGGTTTTCGCCCTGGATGTATTCAGCGCGGATCGTGGTGATCCCGATCAGCCAATCGATCGAAGCCTGGATATCGGCTCCGTAGTAGATGCGTTGGGCAATACGATTGTAGTTAGCTGTGTCAGTTGCATAATCAAATCCTTTATCGCCATTCTTCAGCGTACAGAATCTATAATCCTTCTGACTTCCTATGCGGTAACCTCCATAATAACCCGAAGCACCAATGGCAAAAGTGAATTTTTCATTTGTAGTGGTTTTACTGTACTGTATCCTGCCGGTATAATCTTTATTGGAATCAAATTCAGGCGCTACGCCGGCAGATCCATTCATGCAGGCAACATCCAGTTTCAATCCAAAAAGTTTAGATGATTTTGGAACAAGGATCGAACCGAAGATACCCATGTCTCGTTCCACGGGGAAAAGCGTTTGGTTATAACGCGCACGTTCGGGTGTTTCGCGTTCACTGGAAGATTGGGTAACCTCAAAGCCAAATTGCACTTGAAGTAATCCTGCGGTAACACTGGCCATATTCAACCAGGGATCTGTGATCTTTACATAAGTTTCACGAAGAAAATACCCTCTTTCGGTAGCATCCGTGTTAAGCATGAAACGTACATTTTGAAAATCGTAAGTGAACTTAAAGCGTCCGCGACGCATGGTGAATCGGTCGAAGTATTTGCTTCCTGTGGCAGTAACGAAATCCCCTCCTGCAACGGATGGAGCTCCGGCAGAGTCGATGTATTGCCATTGTGGCTGTATGTATCCCGTTATTTTCAGGCGTTCAAATTTACTTATCTTATCCTGTAAGGCGCTGAATGCGCGAAACAATGTGTCGATCGGGTTCTCAAGAGAGTCCTGGGCGCGTGAAGAGAATGCTGCCAGGAACAGACTCAGAAGGAAAATTCTTTTTATCATAGCGTAATTCTTTACTTTTTACGCTACAAAGTTCGATCTTAAAAGAGGTGTTCGTGTTTCATTAATGATATATTAATGTTAAGCGAACATTAAGAAGCAGTCTGATGAAAAGAGAATGTAAGAGTTTGTATCAGAAACTTATGGAATATCCAACTCCATAAACAAAATCACGGGTAAGTGTATAATCGGGATAGCTATTCTTCTGTTTGAACCAATCGCTGTCGCGCAATTGCATTTTGTGCAGGAAGAAGAACTCGAACTGCTGGTCCTTGGTGATGTTGTAGAAGAGTCCAAGGAAACTCCTCGACTGATCGAAGGAAAAACCCTGCGGATCGTTCAAAGGCATAAAGAACTCCTGGGCTACATACGCCGAGAAACGCTTATTCAATTCATACTCCAGCGTCAGTTTATGACGGTCATACAAATAAGGGATAGAGCCACTCTCACTGGTCATAAGGTCCACGTATTGCCATTGGAATAGGTTGCGGTAATTCACCTTCCAGCGACGTATGTCCTTTTTCAGCATTAGCGCCGCGTACCAGCGGTACCTTTCGCTGTAAATGCCCGAAGGTTTTCTTTTTTCCAAAAGCGCCCCGCCCAGCTTCACACGTACGCCTTTGGTTATTTCATAGATGAGCCCAAGGTCGGCCTTAAAACGGCCAAATTCCGAAACATTGTTGGTGAAGCGGTCCTGGTTCTTTAATTGGATATCAAGCTTATCAGTAAGTTTCTTTTTTACCGATAGCTTGAGCCAGAATTGCGCGTCGTTAACGTATTGGGCAAAGCAGTTTGATGAGAAGAGTAGTACTAAGCCAATAGCGATCTTTTTCATTTTTAGTCGTAATAATAGATTTTTATCTGTGCAGCGTCTTTTAAAAAGTCGATCTTTTGAATAGAGAAGCGATGCGCGTTGATGCCGGTGCGGTTGCGGATATCGGCCAGCATCTCATCCTTACGTTCCGCTTTTATCAATTCAATGTTCTCATAGATCACCACTTTCACCATTTCCTTTTTCATCAATACGCGACTTTCAAGGAGCCATGTAATAAGAAGTACAGTGAGATTAATGATGGCTAAGAAAATATATTCCAGGTAGTCTTCGGTATCCTTTACTTTAGTTACGGCCGAAACCAATCCGAGCGCGATCACTAAAAAGAGATAGGTCATATCCTTGATGGAAATATCCTCGGTACGATACCGCAGCATGGAGAATACGGCAAACAAACCGAAAGCGGCTCCCATGGAGAGCTCTACCTTATTCAGAAGGAAAGAGATCAGGAAGATGATCAGGTTGAAGATGAAGAAAGTGAAAAATAATTCACGGTGCTTGTAGAGTGGATAATAGATAAAACGTACCAGCACGAACACGGAAGCAAAGTCAATGGCCAGCCTCCAACCGAATTTGCTGGTCATCTTGGTAAGTTCTTCCATGCTTTGCGCAGAGGTTATCGTATCATTAACCGACTGCAGTAACAATGTCATCATAAATTATATGTTTTAGATTGAGGAGTTTTTCTTTGAAATTGTTCTTCTTTACGTTTTTTCCGCTGGTGAGAGCTATACCCATACAATACTTACTGATAGATCCTTCGCGGATATGGAATTTCTTCATCACTTTTAAGAAAGGAGAGGCCTTTCTTCTTTCCTGCTTCACTTCGGCGATCACAAGACTCGAGAGATTCTTTGTAACATCATTTTGCACAAACTCAAGATCAAGGTCTATTGTCAAACGCTCGGCGCCTGTTTTGTTCACGAGTGTAAGCCTGCTATAGTTCACCCATATCACCGGTTTTAAGGTTTGAGGGTCGAAGGGAAGCATTTCTTTTAAAAAAGCCTCGGCATCCGTTTCCCAGCTAA
>JANWKZ010000119.1 GCA_025451115.1 Bacteroidia bacterium
AAGGAGGCTCCGCTTCCGGTGGTCAAAATGGTCCAGTTGGCTCCGCCATTTGTTGTTTGCAGGGCTGTTCCCAATATGCCCACCGCGTAGCCGGTATTTGCATCCAGGAAAAATACATCGGTCAGGGTATTGGCGGTTCCGCTTGTTTGAGGCGACCAGCTTACACCTCCGTTAACCGATTTAAGTATAGTGCCGCTTACGCCCACAGCCCATCCCGTGCTGGGATCAACGAAGAAAATAGATTCAAGGGTATTTCCCTGCCCTGTGGTACGTGGTGTCCAGGTAGACCCGGTGTTTGTAGTGGTATATACACTGCCGTTGACTCCGCAGGCAAAACCATTGAGACCGTCAGGAAAATAAATATCATCTAATCCATTAGAAGCCACATATTGCATGGTCCAGGTATTTCCCCCATTGTTAGTATAGAGGATACTGTCGCTGGAGGTTGATGCAAAACCTGTAAGCGAGTTGATAAAATGCATGCCGGTCACTACTCCTGTGGCCGTGCTGCTTTGAGGAGCCCACTGACCAAAAGTGGTGAGTGAAAAAAGTGAAATACAAGCGGAAAGTAATAATTTTTTCATGCTAATAAGGGTTTATTCAAAGATAACCCAATTTCTGAAAAAAGGAAGGGGTTTAGCCCCTAATTACGTGTTTTTACTTAGCCCCGGAACGGGTTGAATGAAAGGTTGTTATAGAATTATTACTAGATCATATCTTGATTCTTCTTAACACAAAAACCATTGTGGAAAAATAAAAAAGGGAACCATTGGGTTCCCTTTTTAGATATGATTTCAAAGGCCCCCTCTGCCTTCGTCATCTCCCTCTCAGAGAAGAAGAATGTCTTCGGAGATACTTATTTAGCGTAACTTGTCGCTCTCGTCTCCCTGATAACAGTAACCTTCACCTGTCCGGGATAGGTCATTTCGGTTTGGATCTTTTGCGAGATATCGAAAGCCAGTTTCTCGGCAGCCTGGTCAGTGATCTTATCTGCGGCAACCAATACGCGTAATTCGCGTCCTGCTTGTATCGCATACGTTTTTTCTACTCCGGGGTAGGAGAGGGCTACGTTCTCAAGATCTTTCAAACGCTTCATGTATTGCTCTGCAACTTCGCGTCGCGCGCCGGGGCGTGCTCCGCTGATAGCGTCACAGATCTGGATGATAGGAGCATATAAGGTGGTCATTTCAACTTCATCGTGGTGAGCACCGATGGCGTTGCATACCTCCGGTTTCTCTTTGAATTTCTCGGCCAGCTTCATACCGTAAATGGCGTGAGGAAGTTCTAACTCCTCGTCACTCACCTTTCCGATATCGTGTAATAGGCCTGCACGTTTCGCGATCTTGGGGTTCAATCCTAACTCTGCCGCCATCACGGCGCACAAGTTGGCTACTTCGCGACTATGCTGCAATAAATTCTGACCATAAGAAGAACGGTATTTCATTTTACCCACGTGACGGATAAGATCAGGATGTAATCCGTGAATGCCCAGGTCGATCGTAGTACGTTTACCGGTCTCTAAAATTTCTTCATCAATTTGTTTCTTGGTCTTCTCAACCACCTCTTCAATACGGGCAGGGTGAATACGACCGTCTAATGCCAATTGGTGCATGGCTAAACGGGCTATCTCGCGACGTACCGGATCAAAGCAGGAGAAGATAATAGCTTCAGGAGTATCATCCACAATAACCTCTACACCGGTTGCGGCTTCAAAGGCGCGTATGTTACGCCCCTCGCGACCAATGATGCGACCTTTCATCTCATCACTTTCAATGTGGAACACGGTCACTGAGTTCTCTACTGCCTGCTCAACACCTACACGTTGCAGGGTTTGCAATACAAGCTTTTTGGCGTCACGGTTAGCGTTCAGCTTGGCCTCGTCCATGATTTCTTTAATGTAAGCCATGGCGTCGGTATTGGCTTCAGCCTTTACGCTATCTACCAATAGCGCCTTGGCTTCTTCGGCCTTCATGCCGCTGATCACTTCAAGCATCTGCACCTGTTTTTGATGCCCCTTGTTCACTTCTTCCTGTTTCTTGGCGAGAATTTCCTGCTGATTGGTCAATTGCGTTTTCAAAGTAGTTACCTCGGCGGTCTTGCGGCTCAGTTCTTCATTCTTTTTAGAGATATCGCCTTCTTTCTGGCGTATACTGTTCTCTTTGCGGCTTATTTCGTTGTTACGCTCCTGTACCTGCTTTTCATGCTCGGTCTTTAGTTGTAAGAACTTTTCTTTGGCCTGCAGGATCTTTTCCTGCTTGGTAGCTTCTGCCTTAAGTTCTATTTCCTTAAGGGTGTTTGCTTTTTCTTTCGACGCGCTCTTGTTAAGGCGCGAGTTCGACAGTATGAAGCCGATAATAAGGCCCAGTATAAGGGCTCCTGCTATGGCACTGACGGCTATGATTAAATCCATGAGTAATATGTTTTTTTGTGGCTACAAAAAAACAGGATGGAAATGATAGAGGTGTATTAACCCTGAACCTTTTGCTTATGGTTCTCTACCATAGCATTCAGTTCATCTAATAGGGCTTGTAAGCGATTTATTTCGGCTTGCTGTTGATTTTGCTTTTTGAGAAGCTCGGCCGTAAGCTGTAAGCTCACCATGGCCAGCACATCCCTTTTTTCCTTTACGGGATACTGCCTCTCAAATTCCGAAATATGATTATTAATAAACGAAACCGCCTGCTGGATCACATCTTGTTCAGACTTGTTGATCTTCAGGTGGTAGGTAAGGCCAGCAATGGCTATGGTTACCGGGGTGTCGTTCATGATTATCTGTTTTTTATTCGCTTAACAATGCTATACACCTGTCAATTTCACGCACCAGTTCGTTTATAGCCTGTTTTGCTGCGGTCTTGTCAGAGACTTGCAACATTAACGTTTGCGCTAATTTAACATGTTTGTCCGTTTCTTCCAAACCTGAAATGCTATTCTTTTGCTCCTCAATCAGTTGAGTCAGGGTAGCCAAATTGGTCCTGGTAAGCGTAAGTTCAGCTTCAGATTCTGTATATAGCATCTCTAGGCGATGTTTCTCATCATTTAAACGATTGGCCTGGAACATGAGCTTATCGATGAACTCATCGTTCGCCGAATTGTGGGCCATCTCGTTCAGTTGTTTTTCTTTTTCAGACACGATGTTGGTGAGTTGTTCCAACTGAGTGCCGATCTCGTTTTTGGTATCAGATTCCTGGTTCAAACTGGCGCTAAGGGCTATCACCTGGTTCTGCAGGCTGCCTACCTCGGCCTGTAATAAAATGATCTTCTCTTCTTTTGCCTGGGTGGTTATATCCAATTCATAGCGGGTAGCTTCCAGTTCCATGCACAGGCGCTCTTTTTCCTGTTTGATAAGCTCTACTTCTTCGGGAGTAGCTGAGGTTAAAGGAGCAGGAGAGTGACTGATATTCTCTTTTAAGGTAGCCAACTCGGTAGCGGCAGCCTGTAACTGGGTATTGAGTTGTTCTTTTTCGGCCTGGATGCTAGCGATCTGTTCTTCAGATACAGTATTAATAACAGGAGTTTCAACTACGGCGGTAACAGTTGCTTCTTTCATCATGGCTAATTCGGCCAGAAGATTAGAATTGTCGGCCAGTAATTGTTCCTGCTGGTGCTGCCATCCAGAGGCGATGTCTTCAATTTGTTTTTTATGACTGCCTACCTGTTTGTTCAGGGTCTCGATCTCGGCATTTTGTGATGATACAAGTACTTTCAATTGTTGCTCGGAGGTACCTAAAAGATCGGCTCTTTCTAGTGCCTGCTCAAGTTCAGCGGTTTTTTGCTCTAATTCTTTAGTATCTACAACAGGAGTTGCTTTTGCGGTCTCTAATTCGTTCTTCAGGGTTTGGGTCTCGCTTCTCAGGCTTTCTACTTCAGCTACTTTGTCAACTAATTGCTTGCTTTCGGTAGCCCACGATTCTTTTGCGCTTGCAATATCGTTCTTTAAGGTCTCGATCTCATTCGTTTTATCAGCCAATAAGGCTTTTGTCTCGTTCATAGAGGCCAACTCTATCTTTAAAGACTCGGCCTGGCTGTTCTGTGAATCTATATGGTATATAAGCTCGCGTATCTTGGCGCTGTATTCTTCGTTCTGCAGGCTTAATTCGGTTAGTTTGTTCTCCAGGTCCTGGCTCAACTCCACTTTACTGTTCATTTCGGCCACTTTGGTACCGAAGATCTTTCTTTCATCTTCAAGACCTATCTCTGCAATAAGAATTTTTTCTTCAAGTTCTTTAATAGTATTGCGGAGAGTGGTTATTTCGTCGTCCTTCAACTGAACAATGGTTTTCTTTTTCTCCACCAGGGTGTTCAGGCTGGCAATTTCGCTCTGTTTTTGTTCCATCAATTGTTGCTGCACTTTGCTTCCTTCACTATTTAAGAACAGGTTACGGCGCGATTCCTGTAGGTTAGCGCGGTTAGAGAGGTCTTCAGCCAGAAGTTGCTCTAATTTTTCTTTTAATTCGGTATAAGCCATGAATTAACAATTAAATGTTGACGCTAAAAGTAGTCTATCAAAAAAGGCCTCTTACCGATGCCTACCTTTGTTTTTTAACAGTCAAAAGTTAGTAAGGGTGCGGTTTTTCCATTTTCTCATACTGTATTTAGCGCTATCAACAATGCTTTGTGGACAAAGCGGGTTTATCCTGCCTGTTAAGCACAAGGTGTTCCTGACCGGCAATTATGGTGAGATAAGGCCCAACCACTTCCACGCCGGGCTCGACTTTAGAACGGACATTAAGGAGCGTTTACCTATCTATTGTATAGGCGACGGCTATGTATCACGTATAAAAGTAGGAACGCATGGCTATGGAAAGGTCTTATATATCACGCACCCGAACGGGAAAGTGAGTGTTTATGGCCACCAGTACAGTTTTAGTGATTCGATCAAAAAGTACGTACAGGCGGCGCAGGATATGCTGGAGACCTTTGAAGTGGAGCTTTTCCCAAAACCCGGCGAACTGAAAGTAAAGCAGGGAGAGGTTATTGGTTATACAGGAAATACCGGGGATAGCGAAGGTCCGCACTTGCATTTTGAGATACGCGATGAAAAAAGTGAAGTGCCTCTGAATCCGCTGAGGTTTGTGAGCGTGATGGATACGGTGGCGCCGGTTATTACAGGCGTAACTTTTTTCGGAAACAATATAGATTACTTAAAGCGTTTAACCCAAAATGACACAACAGACACATTGCGTGTGCCCATCAGTTTTGGAGTTGGAGTTCAGTGTCACGACCTGGAACAGATCCCGGGCAACCGAAATAACGTGAACCGGATCGAGCTTTACATAGACAGTGTTTTATACTATCGGTCGGTCTTGGATAGTATACCTTTCGAGATGGCTCGCTACGTGAATTGTTACGCCTTTAGAAAGAGATTCAAATTAAGATCGCAGGAAGAGCAATATGACAAATTGCAAAAATGTTATTTAGAGACGAATAATGATCTCCCCATCTATAAAGTGCGAAAGGGGGATGGATCGATAAATCTTGATGATACGCTTATACATGAATTAAAGATCGTGGTATATGATTTTCACGATCACGCATCACAAATGAGGGTAAAAGTGAAAAGAGTGCCTCCCTCGCGAATGAAGCCGACCATAAACCCGCCGGTAAAATGTTTGCAGCCCT
>JANWKZ010000120.1 GCA_025451115.1 Bacteroidia bacterium
GCCCATTACCATTCGAAACGATATAAATGGTATTATGGTAATTGCTCATTTGGCTTTCGTTCCCACAACTGTCAACCGTTGTTAATTTGTAACGTTTAGTATTGGAGTTAGGATTGGCCACCGGATCAAGATCAACGAATTGCGAAAGAGCTGTAACAGGAACCGAACCTACCTGGTGGTAAATATTAGTGAGGTCCTCACGATAAATATTGAAACCAATCACATCAGGTGTAGCGGCCGTTTTATCCCAGATCACGAGGTTATGCTTGCTCGAATCATCAACGGTAACCATACAGATCTGCACAGCAGGAGGCGCTCCTTTGATATTAATGTTCACAGTGTCTGAAATAAGTTTTCATCCATCCTGTTCCATATAATCAAAGTAATAAGCGCCACTTGTATTCGCAGTAACCACAGGTCCGCTTTGTCCGCCCGGCGACCAGGTAATAGTACCGGCACCTGTGCCTGTTGCAGCCAGCGCTATACTTGAGTTCTGACAGATGCTTGTGCTTCCGCTATAAGAAATAGTAGCGGCAGGCAGATCACAGAATTTAAGGGTACCTATATCGTAATAATAACCCTGCGAAGATTGCGTATTTGCACTCATGTAGATCCTTTCGTTGGAAGGGGAATAAACGGAAAGACCAATATTGGCACATTCGTCGGCTCCGTTACCAATACCGTTGTATTCCTGCGACCAAAGTAAATTACCCGCCGGATCTATTTTCAAAAGCAGCGCATCGCCACTATAACTTTGCAGTAATAAGGATTCATTAGCCTTACCTCCTACAAACAGGTTGCCCAGGTTGTCAACCGCAATGCTTTTACCTTCTTCTTTGGTGCCGGGCTTGTCAAAAACATATTCCCACTGCTTATTTCCGTTCACATCCCACTTCTCGGCCAGCAACATATTATCATTCGTACTGGGGGCATAAGCATAACCGCCAACATACACAAAACCGTTCTTCACCACAATATCCATCATCGCCTGGTTGCGGGCATCCGACATATTCTCGCTTCTTACCCAATCTACAGCACCTGTGGTTGCATTGATCCGCGTCAGCACCATTTTCCAGACAGATGATCCTACCGAAACATCTACTCCAACCACATAAAGAGAAACAGTGGCTGGATCGTAAACGATCCTGTAAGCTGTACCCAACATGGCCGAGCTGTCAAATCCCATGATCTGTGTTGACCAAAGTACGCCGGCATTCATCATGAACTTTTGAATGTATTGATGCTGACCGCCATTGCCACCACTGTTATCGCTGATAGATCCCGCTACATAAAAATCAACATTATCGGTAGCGATAGAATAAGGAGTTGTCTGATGATTCGCCAAAATTGTGGGGGTATTAGCTGTATCGCCCGAATTGCGGTAATCTATACCAACTTTAAAGTCGCTCACACCATAAAGTCCGCTGGCCACAAAACTGTTCTCCATCGAGTCTAGCTTGAAGCAGGCAGGATACATACCGGTCCAGGAAGCGGGGTGATAGGAGAAATTGGTAGTTCCATCCGAATAGAACTCGGTCATCGAAATTTGAGTGGTATTATTATTATAGGAGCAGAGAAAGAAATTGTTATAATAGCTGCGTTCAAAACCAACAGCATTATCCCCACCGTTATTATCATCGAATGTGGTTTGCCAGTTGATCCCTCCCGTCTCATTGTATGACGTAAGCGAAACATCAAGACTCGTGATGTTGTTCAACACTTTTCCGCAGGTTACGATCTGGTCGCCGCTACCGTAGGTTCCTACCTGCAGTTTAAGCGCGAAATCCTGGGAGTTGATATACATATCATAAGTAATGTCCCAGTCGAGTGTAGCATTGGTATTCAACCTGCATAAGAGGATATCCAGATTCGTATATGTCAGCGCATTACTGTGCCCAATAATATATGGATGGCCTGTATTATCGAGGAAAATATTCTTGGCATAATCATAAGCGCCGCCTCCTCCGCGTTGGTTATCATAGGTAAGCCCCCCAACGCTGTTACCATTGGCTGAAGATAGTTTTTCATAGCGGATATCGCCACTCATGGAAAGATCGGCAATGATATGAGCGTTACCATTCGCATCAATACCCATGTCGCGCGCCTCGTAATGCGCTGCGGATGCATTAAATTCTTTCTCCCAAACGGCTGTACCGGTATTATTTACTTTGCCGGCCATGGTGTAGGCATAATAAGTTCCGGTGGTAGACATAGCTCCCGCCAGGTAGTAAAAAGTACTAAAAGAAACATCGGACAATAACTGCCATGCTTTTCCCCCTGTGTGGTTAGGCGAATCGTATAAATAAGCCCAGGTGGGAATATTACCCACACTACCGAACTTAACCATATACACCGTAGACGAACCCGAGTTATTATAAATGTTACCAAGAACCACGAACGTTCCCGCAGGTCCCGCCTTGATCTTATACGCCTGGTCGAAATAACCATTACCATCTGTAACGCTGTCGGCGGCAAAACCATCACGCCAGTAACCACGCAAAGGATAACCCGAACTGATGTCGAGTACCGCGGCATAGAAATCTGCATCAACACCTGAGAATGCCTGATAACCGCAAACCAGCGGGTGACCGTTATTATCGATGTCGATATCGTTCATTCTTCCATGGGGCCATAATGTCTTTTCCCAATATACACTACCTGTGTTTGCATCAAGGCGCACGATGGCGCTCGAGTCGTTCCTGCTTCCCGTAAAATATACGTTTGAAGGACTGTTGTAATTATCAAGGGTCATAGCGGTAACGGCACCTACCATCGTAGCGTTGGTTTGCACATACTCCCACACTTTCTGTCCTGCCGCATTATACTTCACCACGAAGGGAACATTGAGGGAACTGATCGTTGTGAGACCTGCCATATAAATATTTCCAGCAGCATCCGAGCGAATCGCTAATCCATCATCATAGTCGCTTTTCGGGCCATCGTAAATGATCTTCGCGAGCTGGTTTCCGTTGTTATCGATCTTCATCGCGTAGGCATCTCCGGAGGAGGTTCCTACAACCAGAAGATTGCCCGCAGGGTCCTTCCATGAATTCTGCACAACCTCATAACCGGATAAGGATCCGTTCACGTTCTTTGCCCATTGCAGCGAAGGCGTTTGCGCCACCGCGGTAAGCGACAGCATTGATAAACCAAGTAGTACTTTTTTCATTTTTACGATGTTAAAATCCACTTCAAAGATAGGTACATTTAATTGGCTGGTAATACACTGAAACACTTAAAAAACATAAGTGTTTTCACGTAATTATAACAATAGAACGATTTAGCTAGGCCAGGCCCGATTTAATGGCATATTTCACCAAGCCGGCGGTATTTTTAACGTCCAGTTTCTGGATGAGGTTTTGACGGTGGGTATCTACGGTACGTACACTGAGAAAGAGCTTCTCAGCTATCTCGGGATTTGTGTATTCTTCGGCAATCAGTTTCAGGATCTCCTTTTCGCGTGAAGAAAGTATGTTCACTTCCTTTCCTCCGCTTTCCATATTAAGGAGAATATCGAAAAGCTTCTGGTTGAAGTATTTTTTTCCGCTATGTACAGATTGAATAGCCTGCTTCAATTCGTCTTTCGTTGAATCCTTGAAGACATACCCAACCGCGCCGGCCTCCATCATCTTTTTTATGAAGCCCGCTTCCTCGTGCATACTAAGGCACATCACTTTGGTCTTTGGAAAACTTTTCAGGATCTGTTTAGTGGCTTCTACCCCATCCATCACAGGCATTGATATATCAGTGCAAACCACATCACAGGGAGTGGTTTTTAGCAGGGCCAGCAATTCCTCGCCATTAGACGCTTCGCCTACGATCTTACAAAAATCGTTCTTTTCGAGCATGGATTTAAGCCCATCGCGGATGATAGAATGATCGTCGGCTATAATGATGTTAATCACGTTTCAAATATAGTTAATGCAGGCTTAATTCAATAAAAATATTGGTGCCTTTTTGAGGGGCCGTATCTATCTCAATTTCACCCTTCAATAGCGCTACACGGTCCCTTAGTGTATTCATTCCCAAACTATCGGTCTTGGTTTTGGCCTTATCAAAGCCAATACCATTATCTTCTATCTGGATAATGATCTTGTTATCGCGACAAAAAAGCTGCAGGAATATCCTGGGTGCCTTTGAATATTTCACCGCGTTATTCAACAATTCCTGGCAGATGCGATAAGTATTTATTTCAACAACAGGCTCCAGTTTATCGGGAATATTGTAGGAGTTGAACGAGATCTCCTGCACCTCCGGCTTATTGTACTTCATGCAAATATGACGTATACTTTCCACCAATCCGTTCTCCTTTAAAGTGAGTGGCATCAGGTTAAGCGCCATATTCTTCGATTCGTATTGTGCCGAATTGACAAGTTCTGTGACCTGTGCGAGTTTTTCTTTTTCATTGGGCAAAGCTTCGTGCAAATTGGCAAGATTGATCTTGGCGGCCGTTAATATCTGACCCAACCCATCGTGCAGATCTGCCGCTATCTTTTTACGCGCCTTTTCCTCTGTCGTAATGATGGTTTCGATGATCTCTTTCTGTCTTCGCTGCTTCACCAGGTTTATCAGGTGCTGCTTCTTGGCGTTGTTGTAAAAATAGAAAGCGATGAACAAAGCCATGATACAGATGAACACACCGCTTATTAAAAGAACCTGGTCGCGCTTTTTGGTAAGTTCCAATTGCTTTTTGTTATTCTCATTCTCGAGATGTTCTATGGCTTTTTCCTTCTTCTCCGTCTCATATTTCACCTGCATATCGGCCAATCGCTCGCCCAGTTTTACTCCTTTCAAAGAGTCGTTTATTTCAGCCGCACGCCGAAGGCAAATAATTGACTTATCATAGTCCTTTAATTTCTGATAGGTTTTTGCAAGTTCTTCGTAGGCGTCACGCGTGAGGAACGGCGTTGAATTCTTAATACTGTTGAGATAAGCCTCCTGCAGATAATCCGCGCTCTTATGATAGTTTCCTATCGCTCCGTGTACTTTTCCCAATAAAATAAGTGTTTGCGTATAATTACGGTCGTTTCTTAATCTCAAATATTTGTAAGCCTGGTAGGCCAACTGCTCCGCCTCCTGCACCCTGCCCTGTTGCAGAAACACATTCGACATACATCTATCTGCAACCGCCACATTGATCGAATCTTTTACTTCTTTAGCCAAAGATTCCGCCTTCTGATAATAGGTCGCAGCCTCATTCAAACGCTTGCTGTCTTCCGAAACATTCCCCAGGTTGATATAAATATTAGACTGCCCGAGTTTATCATCCAACTGAATTTTTATTTTTAATGCTTTCGTATAAAGCTCAATGGCTTTTTCGGGATGTTTCTGTTCATAATAGATACCGGCCATGTTCAGCAGGAGCGAAGCCTCTCCTTTTAGATCGTTGATCTCTTCCTTTATTTTCAGTGCTTCAATGTAAACCCCAAGTGCCTCATCGTAATTTCCTTTTTCAAACTCCACCATGCCTATCCAGATCATGGCGGTAGATTCAAAGCGGCGGTCCTTTAACTGTTTCGCTTTTTTCGTCAATTCTTTTGCCACCGCCCGGGCCGAATCAAAAGCCGAGTGTGAATAGAACTCTGTAAATAGTTTGTTATATATTTTTCCGATAGAAGTATCAGGGGCTGCCTTGAGGGAAGCCCTTAAGTTTGCAACCGTATTGGGATTATATTGTCCCAATACCGAAAAAGAGATCAAAAAGGCCGCAAAAGCGGTTAAAATCAGCCTCATACCGTTCCCAAAGTTAGACTTCCTAATGTAAAAAACAACCTTATTTTTTCTTATCTTTGCACAGTAAATACCACCCTATAAATGGCCAAGAATATCATTACCTGTTCGTTCTGCGGGCGCGACAAGCGCAGCGCCAAAATGCTCATCGCGGGGCAAAGCGGACATATATGCGAAGTTTGTGTTGCAGAGGCTTATAAAATAGTATCGGCTGAAAGCGAAACCACCCAGAAAGAAGCAGCCAGGCAATCGCTGACCCTACTGAAACCGGATGCGATCAAAAAATACCTTGATGAGTATATTATCGGACAGGACCAGGCTAAAAAAGTGCTGAGTGTGGCAGTTTATAATCACTTTAAAAGAATTTCAAATTCAAACAATACTATCAACCAGGAAGAGATCGAGATCGAAAAATCGAACATCATCCTCGCGGGCGAGACCGGTACCGGTAAAACCTTGATGGCACGTACTATCGCTAAATTATTGAATGTTCCTTTCTGTATTGCTGATGCTACCGTTTTAACGGAAGCCGGTTATGTGGGAGAAGACGTTGAAAGTGTACTGAGCCGCTTATTACAGGCCGCTAACTATGATGTTCCTGCAACAGAACGCGGCATTGTTTTTATTGACGAAATTGATAAGATCGCCCGCAAGGGAGATAACGCTTCCATCACCCGCGACGTATCAGGTGAAGGTGTGCAACAAGGTTTACTTAAATTGCTCGAAGGCTCTGTTGTAAACGTTCCTCCACAGGGCGGACGTAAGCATCCTGAGCAAAAAATGGTGCAGATAAACACCAAAAATATTTTATTCGTTTGCGGAGGTGCTTTTGACGGTATCGAAAAGATCATTGCCCGTCGCCTGAACACATCCGCTATCGGATTTAGTTCCTCTATGAACGCCGGCGAGGTAGAAAGAAACAATTTGTTGAAGTACATCATTCCCCAGGACCTGAAAACCTTCGGACTGATCCCTGAACTGATCGGTCGTTTGCCTATTACTACTTTCATGAACTCGCTCGACGCGGAAACACTGCGCCGTATCCTTACAGAGCCTAAAAACGCTTTAACCAAACAATACCAGAGCTTATTTAAGATCGATGGTATTGAATTGAATTTTGAGCTTGAGGTGCTTGACCTCATCGTAGAAAAATCGATGGAGAATAAACTTGGCGCGCGTGGTTTGCGCGGTATCTGCGAAGCGATCATGCTGGATGTGATGTTTGAGATCCCTTCTGAGAAAAATCCTCCAAAGGAGTTCACCATTACTTTGGAGTACGCCAAGAAGAAACTGGCCAACGAGCAATTCGGCAACCTGAAAGCTGCATAAAAAATCCACTGTCAGACCGAGTCCCGATAGCTATCGGGATCGAGGTCCGTGTAAAATTTATATGGGTAGTAGGCAAAAAACGACAGAAACCGACTCAAGGTATAATAACCTGGAGAAAACCGACATCAAAACTTTACTAAAGAACATTAACCGTGAGGACAAAACTGTTCCGCTGGCGGTTGAGAAGGTTATTCCCAATATTGAGAAGCTTGTTAAAGTTATTGTGGCCAAAATGAAAAAAGGCGGCCGCCTTTTTTACATGGGCGCAGGCACCAGCGGGCGTTTAGGTATTGTTGACGCGAGCGAATGTCCGCCAACCTATGGTATTGAACACGGAAGAGTGGTTGGTTTGATAGCCGGCGGTGACGCAGCTATAAGAAAAGCCGTTGAATTTGCCGAAGACAGCGAAACACAGGGCTGGAAAGACCTTAAGAAATACAAGATCAATAAAAATGATGTGGTAATTGGTATTGCCGCATCGGGAACCACTCCTTATGTGGTTGCGGCATTGAAAGAATGCAATAAAAACAAGATTGTTACCGGATGCATTACCTGCAATAACGATACTCCGGTTGCTAAAGTTGCCAAGCACAAAATAGAAGTTATTACCGGACCCGAATTTGTAACCGGCAGCACGCGCATGAAAGCCGGCACGGCGCAGAAACTGGCTTTGAACATGATCTCAACTGCTGTTATGATAAAACTCGGCCGTGTTAAGGGAAATAAGATGGTTGACATGCAGCTGAGCAATAACAAACTGGTAAAGCGCGGCACAAAAATGCTGATGAAAGAGCTGAACCTGGATTTTGAGGCGGCGCAAAAGCTTCTTTTGAAGCATGGGAGTGTGCGGAAGGCGACTACATTCTTCAAAAAAACGTCTACGACGCGTTATGGAAATTTCACTATGTGATCATCTCCATAATAAACCAAACAAATGAAACCAAAATACTTCCTCGCAGCCCTTTTGCTGGCCTTGTCATTCAATTTTTTCGCTCAAATTAACCTGTTTGATCCCGGCGGCAAAAAGCACGGCAAATGGATAGTATACCTGAACAACAACTGGAAAGAAGTTAAAGACAGCAGCAAAGCTTCTTTTTTTCGCTACACTGTTTACGACCATGGGTCGAACATTTATCCAATGGGTCCTTGTGGTAAAAAAGGATGGAAATTAGAAACAACATCTAAATCAAAACAGCTTGACGGCGACTATAAATGGATAACGGATAAAGGCCGATTAAGTTCAACTCATTCATTTAAAAACGGCGAATACCTCGATTGCAAAGAATATTATTCGAACGGCAAAGTAAATCAGCACTTTGCGTATTCAAAAAAATTTAGGGATGAACCCAACACGTACTGCTTTTATCAATATAGTAAAAGCGACAAGCTAAAGTTCTTTATTATGCGTAACGGAAATCAAGGTTGGACATTCTACCAGGCTTCTGAAGATGATCTGATTCAACCAAAATAGAATTGTATCTTTGAGAAACCATTGAAACAATGAAAAGTTTTTCTACCGTTACCGAATATATTAAAGCTCAACCTGTCGCTGTAAGAAAAGGCCTCAAAGAATTAAGGTCGCTCATAAAAAAAGCTGCGCCCAAAGCCGAAGAAATGATCAGCTATGGTATGCCGGGATATAAATTACACGGCATGTTGGTGTATTTTGCGGCAGCTAAAGCACATTTTGGTTTTTACGCTATGCCCGGCGCGATCAAAGCATTTGCCGATAAACTGAACGCTTACGAAACTTCTAAAGGAACGATCCGTTTTCCACTCGATAAACCACTACCTAAAAAACTGATCACGGATATCATTAAATTCCGCGTACAGCAAAACCTGCAAAAAGAACTTCTTAAAACCGCAGTTAAAAGATCGAAAAAGAAATAAAGTGGGCGACAAGAAGAAGAAAAAAAAGAAAAAGAAGAAGCACAAGAAATGCTGCAAGTCATATAAGGACGGAAAGCAGTGCAAGGATTGTCCTTTGAGATGAGGTATCGCATTTTGCGATACCTCATCTTGAAGTCGCAAATTGCGACTTCAAGTTTTGGTTTTCTTCCTTGGTATTTTAAAGCCTATACGTTTTCTTGGTTTTTTATTCTCCTTTCTGTCTATTAATTCGTCCAGATAGTTAAATACCACCTCTATATTCTTGGTATTATTATCGGTTCTTTTCTCCAATTTCTCGATAGCAAGTCTGAGTTCCGTGTTATCTGTGATCATTTTCCTGAAACGCGTAAATATCCTCATGATACGGATATTTACCTGGATAGCCCTGTCGCTGTTTAAAACACTGGATAGCATTAGAACACCATGCTCAGTAAAAACATAAGGCAATTTGCGGCTTCCACCCCAACTTGAAGTCGCAAGTTGCGTCTTCAAGATATCTGTTTCGGCCAAATTCAATTGAAACATAAAATCAGTGGGAAAACGCTTACCATTCCTTCTCACCTGCTCATTTAACCTCTTCGTTTCTACCTGGTACAGTTCAGCCAGGTCACGGTCTAACATAACTTTATTCCCTCTTATAAAGTATATTTTACTCATAAGAGATTCGTCAGGGATTATCGATACAGAAAGTACTTTCTTCATAAAATCATTGATCAACCCCTTCAAAAACCACCGGGCGTTCTATCTAACCCGGTGATCTTCAAAAGGTTCAAACAAACTCAAACAAGGAAGTTTTTGCAGTCCCAATAAAGGGCTCAGAAAAAAACCATGAATAGTTTGGCAATTTGCTAATTAATTTAGTACCTTAGCGCTAAAATTATTAGCAATGAGTAAAATATCCACCAACTTGCGGATCCTGAGGAAAATAAAAAATGCCTCGCAGGAGGCCGTTGCCGATGACCTGCAGATCCCGCGCTCACGTTTCGCTTCTTATGAAGAAGACCGCGCCGAACCACCTTATGATATGCTGGTTCAATTATCGGATTATTATCACGTATCGGTAGATGCCCTTTTGCGGGGAGATTTTTCGAAGACCGACCCTGACAACCTGATGAAGATCGGGAAGAACCGTTTTCTTTTCCCTATCATGGTAGATAAAAAAGGGAACGAATACGTGGAAGTGGTGCCTCTGCGCGCTTCGGCCGGCTATTTGAATGGCTTTGCGGATCCGGAGTACATAGAAAAACTTCCGGTGATGAGCCTGCCCTTTAATGTGGTGGGCAAACACCGCTCCTTCCCTATCAAAGGTGATTCTATGCCCCCGCTTAAGACCGGCGATTTTGTGGTGGCGAAATACGTGGAGAACCTGAGTGAAGTAGCGAGCGGAAAAACATATATTTTACTCACTAAAGATGAAGGCCTCGTTTACAAACGCGTGATGCGTAAGAACAACCTGAACGTTCTTGAACTTCATTCCGACAATAAAGCCTACGAACCTTATACCGTAAAAGCCCAGGATGTGCTTGAATTTTGGGAATTTGTGTGCAGTCTTAACCTATCCGACAAAAAGGATGATGAGATCAATCTCGATAGCGTGATGGGCATGTTGAAGAGTTTGAAGGTGGAGATGAAAGGGATAAAGAAATAAGATTGAACTGGTCACAATTTGTGACCAGTTCAATTTAATTAATTGATTATTAACATTTTAATTTGAACAGCTGGTCACAAATTGTGACCAGTTCATAGAATATATGA
>JANWKZ010000121.1 GCA_025451115.1 Bacteroidia bacterium
AAACGCTATTTCTGGTACTCGCAATCATTACATTGTTGGCGAGCCTCGTTTTTCCGATCTGGTCAGGTGGAGTTAATGAAGAGGTGGGTACCCTCACCGCTTTTTACTATTTGAAAAACCAGACGTATCAATACAATCCGTACTCGCTCACCGCAATAATGGCAATCGCCGCCTCGACGTTGGCTTTTACTGAAATTACGAAGTATAAGAACAGGCTTACTCAAATTAAAATTGGCGCGCTCAACTCGCTCTTTTTGCTTGCAACACTAGGATTTGCGTTCTATTTCTCAAACGGCCTCATGAAAGGCATGGAGGGCACCAAAGGCCAGTATGGTCTGGGTATGTGGCTGCCCTATGTTGCCGTGATATGTAATCTGCTGGCAAACCGTTTTATCCGAAGAGACGAGAAACTTGTTCGCGATTCAGAGCGCCTTCGATAGAAGAGTCGATTGTCCATAGTCCATTGTCGATAGCAAAGGGCTCGTAGTAGTTACCGGCTTAGCGGCCTTTGCGGTGTTTCTTTGCGTCCTTTGCGTGAACCGGCATTTTGCGCCGACTAGTGACAACCTGTCAGAAAGAAGCATTATGGAACAACTTTTGAAATCCGTGCCACGCGCGGGGATTAGTTGTCAACTCCCTGCAATTGCTATTATCACCTGAAAAAACAAACCAATATGGCAGAAGTACAAGAAAAAGGTACCATCTCAATACATACCGAGAACATCTTTCCCATCATTAAAAAATTCCTTTACTCGGATCACGAAATCTTCCTTCGCGAGCTGGTAAGCAATGCTGTCGACGCAACGCAAAAGTTGAAAAAACTATCGTCTTTGGGCGAGTTCGCAGGTGAGGCTGGCGACCTTAAGATCGAGGTTAGCTTCGATAAAGATAAGAAGACCATCACTGTGAGTGATAAGGGAATTGGGATGACGGCTGAGGAAATCAAAAAATATATCAATCAGATCGCTTTTTCGGGGGCGGCTGAATTTGTGGAGAAGTTTAAAGACAAGACGGATGCAAAAGACATAATCGGAAAATTTGGACTGGGCTTTTACTCAGCGTTCATGGTTTCCGATAATGTGGAGATACTTTCAAGGTCCTATAAGGCCACAGAAGATGAAGCAGCACGGTGGGTTTGTGCCGGATCCACGGAGTTTGAACTGTTTACGGCAAAGAAAGAAACTCGCGGGACGGATGTAATCCTTCACATCAATGCGGACTCCGAGGAATTTCTGGATGAATGGAAACTGAAGGGCATACTGGAAAAGTACTGTAAGTTCCTTCCCGTTGAAATCAAATTCGGCACCAAAGAAGAAAGCGTCGAAGACGGAGTTGATTCAGAGGGAAAGCCAAAACACAAAACCGTTACGCTTGACCAGATCATAAACAATCCTTCGCCCTTGTGGACGAAGGCACCATCTGAACTAAAGGATGAAGATTATCTGAAATTCTACAAAGAGCTCTATCCTTTCTCAGAAGATCCATTGTTCTGGATTCATCTGAATGTTGACTATCCATTCAACCTTACGGGCGTGCTTTACTTTCCTAAGGTTAAAAACGATTTTGAGCTGCAGAAAAACAAAATACAACTCTACTCACGTCAGGTGTTCATCACGGACGAAGTAAAGGATGTAGTACCCGACTTCCTCATGATGTTACACGGAATACTGGATTCTCCGGATATTCCTCTGAACGTATCGCGCAGCTATTTGCAAAGCGACGCCAGCGTAAAAAAGATCAGCCAGCACATCACTAAAAAAGTCGCCGACAAGCTTGCTGAGTTGTTTAAGAAAGATCGCAAAGACTTCGAAAAGAAATGGGATGACATTCACATATTCGTGAAGTACGGCGTCATTAGCGACGAGAAATTTTATGATCGCGCAAAAGATTTCGCGCTCCTTAAAAACACGGAAAGCCAGTATTTGACATTTGAAGAATACAAAGAAAAAGTAAAACCCACGCAGACCGATAAGGATGGAAACGTCATTTATCTGTACACGTCCGATGCTGGCAAGCAGGATAGTTTTATTCAAGCTGCCAAGGCCAGGTCATATGATGTGTTGCTTTTGGATGGCGTGCTTGACAATCATTTTATAAATACGCTGGAGCAAAAGCTGGAGAAGGTACATATCAAAAGGGTCGACAGCGAAATCGCGGATAAGCTCATCGATAAAGATGAGAAAATGGAAAGTGTGCTAAGCAAGGAAGAGCAGGACCAGATCAAATCGGTTTTTGAAAAAGCAATCGCTAACAAAAACATGACCGTTACCGTTGAGCCCTTGTCACCCGACGAACTACCTGTGGTAATTACGATGAGCGAATTTATGAGGCGAATGAAAGATATGGCTAAGCTAGGTGGTGGTGGCGGTTATTCGTTTATGGGCAACATGCCGGATTCGTATAACGTGGCCATCAATGGAAATCATCCAATCGTGCAAAAAATGCTAAAGGCAGACGCCGAAGATCAGAAAGTACGACTAGCAAAGCAGACGTATGATCTGGCTTTGCTTTCCCAAAATATGCTTACCGGCGCTGAGCTGACAAATTTTATCAAGCGCAGTGTGGAGTTTGTCTCCTGACGCTGCGTTCCGCCCGGTCATTAAACCCTTTCGGTTTCAAAAACCGGAAGGGTTTATTATTTTTACAATAACCAAAGAGGAAGGCCGTTTAAACTAATATGAAACTTTTCAGAGCAATAGGAACGCTTATTATGCTCATCAGCCCTTTGATTTCATGGGGGCAGGAGGAAGGTGAGCAGCGGTTTACTATTGATACGCCGGTTAACCTCGATTTCGAAAAGGAGGAGGAGCCTGTAAATACCAAAAAGAAAAAGATCAAAAAAAAGGTCTATTACGGCATCAAGACAAAGAAAGGATTTACGCGTAAGGGTACCGGCGACAAGGTCACCTACGAGCTTTTTTATTATTTAAAGAGACCTGAGAAGCCTACATTTTTTGTTCGCGACATCTATTGGTACTATTTTACCAGGCGCGAGATCCGCAAAACGACCACCTTTGATCCATCTAAGGGTGTACTGTTACACGGCCCCTATGAAAAAAAACAGGGGCAGATTCTTCTGGAGAAAGGTATATTCTACAAAGGAACCCGGCACGGTCGCTGGATGAAGTATAGATCAGATAGCTCCCTCGTTGACAAGGATCGGTTCTATCGCGGGTGGCCAAAGGAATCGCTGGTTACTTATTATGATCCGCACCAGCGAACAAAGATGAAGGAAATGACTCCTATCGAATACGGTGAAAAAGAAGGCTACTATTATTTTTTCCACGAGAATGGGCAACTTGCCGTGCAGGGAGAATATCAATGGGATGAAAAAGTCGGCGACTGGACGGAGTTCTATTCCAACGGAAAACGAAAGAAGATAATTTCTTATCCCAAGGAGCCGTTTGATGAATCCCTGAAGCCTTACATAAAAGCGGAATGGAATGACAAAGGCAAGGAGATCTACAGAAACAACAAGATGGCTTCCAAATAAAACTTTAGGCCTGCTCTAACCTCCGCAGTTATAAAATCGTTTTCTTTGTCTAACCCTTACTCGTTATGACCACTCCGGACAAAGAAACCATTGAGCAAGCGCATAAACGCATTGGTCCGCATACTCTGCGTACACCGGTGTTGACTTCTGATGACATCAATTCTCTGGCGGGTTGTCAATTGTTTTTTAAGTGTGAAAATCTGCAGAAGATAGGAGCCTTCAAAGCTCGTGGCGCCATGAATGCGGTGCTTTCACTTTCAGCAGACGAACTAAAAAAGGGTGTTGCTACCCATTCCTCTGGCAACCACGCTCAAGCCCTGGCACGAGCCGCGAAGCTTGTGGGAGTGAAGGCCTACATCGTTATGCCGCGAACCTCTGCAGAAATCAAAAAACGCGGAGTGCTCAGTTTCGGAGGGGAAATATTTGAGTGCGAGCCGACACTTCAGGCACGCGAATCGATGTTGGCTGACGTCGTAAAAAAAACTGGCGCCACTGAGATCCACCCGTTTAATAATTATGCAGTAATCGCAGGACAAGCAACGGCGGCTAAAGAATTATTTGAAGATCAAGAGCAACTCGACATTATCATCGCTCCAGTTGGTGGCGGTGGGTTGTTGAGCGGTACGGCGCTGTCAGCCCAATATTTTTCACCGAGTACTGAAGTCATTGCCGCTGAACCTGCCGGTGCCGACGACACCTATCGGTCAATGCAAAGCGGTAAGATCGAGCCTTCACAAGCAAACTCTATTGCCGACGGTCTGTTAACTTCTTTAGGGGATAAAACTTTTCCAATCATTCAAAAACATGTTAAGGATGTGGTTACGGTTACTGATGCCGAAATTATAGCTGCGATGCGTTTGATTTGGGAACGTATGAAAATTATCGTTGAACCTTCGTGTGCCGTTCCATTGGCCGCCGTTCTGAAGGCAAAAGAAAAGTTCGCAAATAAAAAAGTTGGAGTGATTCTGTCCGGTGGAAACGTGGATCTGGACAAAGCGCTAAAACTTTTTGCAGAATCAAAATAAGAAGCAATGCCTTTTGAACACCGCAGCCGACCCTTGTTGCCAAAAAGGGAGTTTCTACTTCGCGTACTCCGTTATGGCCTGTTCGCATCGATTCTCATCATGGGTTCGTTATGCATTGGGGTTCTGGGATACCACTATCTTAATGGGCTGAGCTGGCTTGATGCTCTCGTTAACGCCGCCATGATCCTTACGGGTATGGGACCCGTAGATCCTCTCCGGAATGATGCGGCAAAATGGTTTGCATCCTTTTATGCAATTTTCAGTGGAGTAGCGTTTCTCAGTATTGTAGCTGTGTTTTTCTCCCCGATAGTTCACCGTTTTTTACACAAACATCATTTGGACGAGAATGAAAGCCGACGATGATACAAAATAAAAAAACCTACCACCAAGATTGATGATAGGTTTCACCTGTAAACTAAAGTTTTCTAGTTCGCTTTTCGGAATTGATCGAATTTGGATACAGAAGTTTTTTTAGGAAATACGTTGTTACTCATCTCAACATCGGCAAGTTCGAAGTTTGGATCAAGGAGTATATTAGTTACTTCTTTATCCTTGATAAATATCTTTGTCACCTCGTTCTCATTTACTCTCCATATTTCGGCAGGAATTCTTTCAATTTCCTTTGATCCATCCTTGTACGTCCATTCAATGACCAGGGGTGTTACCAATCCACCTATATTCCTGAACTTGATCTGATAAATATTTTTTCCTTCCAGTTTCAACCTGATCGCGTTATCATCGACCCTACTTCTGAACTCTCCGTTTAGTGCATCCGGTGTGTTCGCTAGCGTGAACTGCTTTGGGCCATTGCTGAAATCAGTGCTAGCGCCGTCGCTCTTGCC
>JANWKZ010000122.1 GCA_025451115.1 Bacteroidia bacterium
AGATCATACAAATGCGCATTATCGCACTTGGCATAACTCAGGTGCTCCGAATAGATAGGAACATTATATTGGTCTAAAAATATTTTCAGTTTTTTGAGAAAATCCCAATCGAGCTCGTCGGGACTCCCGATGGATAAGGATAAACCATGGCAGAGCAGCGGGTACTGTTCGTTCACCCTGTCAAATATCTTTTTCCAGTAGCCGCCCATATCGATCCAGTTCTCGGGGGCCACTTCAATGAAATTAGGTTGCAGGATGTTCTCATTCAGGAACTCCTCCGCGAAATCCTTTCTGAAACCTATACCTGTTTTCCCGTTGAGCTTCATTTCAAAATTTTTCCGGTAAATGTCTTTCCGTTCACTTCAGCCAAATAATAATAGATCCCGCGGTTCATCGATTCAACCGCTATACTTTCGCGGGTGCCTTCTACAAATTGATCTACCACCATTTTCCCCATGCTATCAAAGAGTTTGAACTTGATACAAGGACTTCCCGCTTTTACAAATAAAGTATTGTTGCTTATCAGGGCACTGAAAGCTTCGGGAGCTACTGGATTCTGCATCCCTGTGAAATTGGTAGCGAAAGTATAGAGCTGGCTGGCGGTTTGCGTACCCACATGATAAATGGTCTTATCGGGGTAGATCCCGTAAACGAGAGGATAAAAAACCACCCCGTAATTACTTATGATCTGGGAGCGCGTGCTGCTTTCGGGATTGCAAAAAGGATAAGTGGTTCCGCTCACCCAATTGCCCTGGGTGTTACCGCTGATCCCGTAAAATTCGTTCGTGCCGTTGTTGGCATCGTATTCAATGGCAAGTACAACCACATCCTGCGTAAGGCTGCCATTGGGGCCATGCGCGGCGTTAAGGTTCTCCAGTTCATGTTGGTTGTGGTAGGCCCAGCAACTGGGACAATGACAGGCAAAGAAATCTATGAAGACCGTCTTTCCCTGGTTCAGGTAAGAATAAAGATTATGCGAATTCCCATTGAGGTCGGTTAAGGTAAAGTCGGGCGCTATACTGCCATCGGGCAATTGCGCGAAACCTTTACCTGTAAAGGCCGCCAAAAACAATATGAGTAGAATTTTTCGCATGCTTTGAAATTAAAAATCCCGTCCGTCGTTCCGACAGACGGGATCTAAAAACAACCTGGCCCGGTTCTATCTCGGGTTCAGATCTTCCTAAATTACTTAGGGTTTTTCTTTTCGCCGCATTTGCCTTCTCCGCATTTGCCGTCTTTCGCTTTTTTCTCGCCGCATTTTGCGTCTTTCCCTTTTTTCTCACCGCATTTTGCGTCTTTGCCTTTTTTATCATCTGCTTTTTTCTCGCCGCATTTTGCGTCAGACGCTTTTTTATCGTCAGCTTTTTTCTCGCCGCAACCTAACTCAATAGCGTTACGAACTTCAGAACCGCTTCCAAGCGCGTTGTAGTTAAACAAATTGCTGGTGTTAGCGTTTAATGAAAGGCTCAGAAGAGCGCCTGCGATCATTGAACCTGCAACGATCGTTTTTTTGTTTTTGTTTTCCATAGTTATTGGTTTATGTTTATTTGGGTTTATTTGTAAATATAGACGAGCGTGTTTTCCATTCCTTACCGAAAATATTAAAAAATCCTTAATTCCCGTTCAAATTACTGTTAATCAACAATTTTAATTTATCCTTGTCCCTTTGCAATAACTGTGCCTTACTGGTTAAAACGGTTTTGCCTATCATTTGATTGAGAATGGCCGACTGTTTACGGAATAACTTGCAGAATTTACAGAAAGAAAGGTGGAATTTAAGGGCCCACTCCTCTTTAAACGACAATTCCTTAACTTCTTCCTTCTTTAAAAGCAGGTAGGTGGCCTGTTTGCAGCAGAGGTTCCAGCCAATGGTACTGGCAAAATAGTGTGTATGTTTATCGTCTCCGCTCATGCTTTGAACCAGTTCTTTTCCAGGCACTCGCGCATCTGCAACTTAGCCCGGTGAATGATCACCCAGTAGTTAGACGTAGAAATACCCAATTCCTTACAAATCGATTCAGATGACTCGTCGTCCATAAATTTCATGGAGAATACCGAGGTCCAGGCCTTAGGTAATTTGCTCAGGCAGGCGACCAGTATCCGGCGGAACTCGCCCTGCTCCAGGTTGGTTTTTTGCTCGCTCCAGGGCTGCGGGTTGTTCTTTCCTGCCCAATGCCCCGGCCTCGAACCATCGTCGTCCCTGAAATAATGATCATAAGCCACCTTGTAACTGTCACTCTCTTCAAAAGATTGCTCTTTGCGCACCGCGTTCTTGCGGTACAGATCAATGATCTTTCTCTTTAGTATAGAGACCAGCCAGGTCTTTTCATTGGCCTCGCCCTTAAAATTGTCCTTACCCTTTAAAGCCGATAGGAAAGTGTCCTGCACCAGGTCGCGCGCCTCGTCTTCGTCGGAGATGCGTGAGATAGCGTATGTAAAGAGGTAATCGGCGTAATTATCCACCCATTTTTCGGGTTCCAGTTTATGGGTTGATGTGGGTGCCGGTATCGCCATGGTTTACTTAAAAGAGAGCAGCCATTTTACTGCGTCGGCTTCGTCGGTGAAGAACTTCAGCGGAACGCTTGGTTTATACAAAGTAAGTAAAAAACTCTGTATGATCTTATCCGCTACAGAATCGGTGAGCACCGCGCGGGCTATTGTTTTTTCAGGTGTATCTTCCTTCTTAAAAATAGCCTCCGCCTCCGGTGTCATTTTCCACTTGCTTCGGGAGTCAAGAACCTTTAAATGCGGTTCTGCCTTTGTGATGGTGCGTGTAACAAGAAGGTTATCGGCGATGTCTTCCGCGTCTATCTCCTCTACATCCAGTGTCCTGATCCAAAAGATACCGTGTTCGTCTTTCCAGAATTCCGCCGTCCGCGTCTTAGTCTTTTCCATTATCTGCTGCATAAAGATATAAATAGTAAATATCGTGCCAAAACCCTTCTTAAAAATCCCCTGAAAAGAGGGAGAAGTAACGGCCGGCAAGCCCATTTATTTCATACTTTTGCGGTATGGACTTCGAACTGTTAAATAAGAAGGGTGTAAAAGAGATCTCCTCCCTGTACCATAAGATACTGGAGCACCTGGGGGAAGACCCCACCCGCGACGGACTGTTAAAAACCCCCGAAAGGGCTGCCAAAGCGCTTGCTTTTTTAACACAAGGCTACGATAAGAACCCTGCCGATATCCTTAAATCAGCCATGTTCAAAGAAGAATACAGCCAGATGGTGGTGGTAAAGGAAATTGACGTTTACAGCCTCTGCGAACACCACATGCTGCCTTTTTTCGGGCAAGCACACATCGCTTACATACCAAATGGTCACATAGTTGGACTCAGCAAACTGCCCCGCGTGGTTGATGCCTTCGCGCGCCGCCTCCAGGTACAGGAACGTTTAACGAACGAGATCCGCGATTGCATACAGGATACCTTGAATCCAATGGGTGTTGCTGTGGTGATGGAGTGCAGCCATCTTTGCATGCAGATGCGCGGGGTGCAAAAACAGAACTCTGTAACTACAACTTCGGCGTTCACGGGCGAGTTCCTGAAGGACACTACGCGTAAGGAGTTTATCAGCCTGATCTCTTCCAGGCTACACTAAAATTTTATTGCTTTACCACTTTTTTGATCAGTGTACGCTCTCCATTTTTTACATTGATGAAATAAATTCCGGGCGGTACTGAGCTTAGATCTATATTATGCCTGTTTCTTTTTCCCTCTGTTTCGATCAACCTGTTACCTAAACAATCACTAAGGAATATTTCGGTCGCTTCTGCACCATTCAGTTCAATTGTAAGAACGTCAGTCACCGGATTTGGAAAAACCTGCAGGCCTTTATCCTGTGATAGAAGATCGTCTCCCGTACAGATAAGAACCACAACAGTAGCGCTGTCCCAATTGGTGCAACCCCCTGTCATCGTTCCGGTAACACTGTAAGTTGTAGTAGCAGTTGCGGTGAAGGCAGTTGCGTTGGTTACGCCGTGGCTCCATGTATAAGTAAAAGCTCCGCTTCCCGAAAGAGTGACCTGGTTACCCGCGCAAACGGTATCAGGATTGGCCTGAGCCTGAACCGCGGGGGCCGGCGTCTGCAAGAAAACGGTTGCGTTGTTAGATCCAAAATTTGCAACGGCAATATCCAGGAAGCCGTCATTGTTATAATCTCCGGCCGCAGACTGTTCTGTACTTGTGCCGGCCATGAACTGAGCTGGCGGACTAAATCCACCTGCCCCATCACCTAAAATGATCGAGATGCTTCCAGAACCCTCATTGCTGGTGATAATATCCATCTTGCCGTCATTATTAATGTCTGCTTTTTCGAGGGTATAAGGTTTAATGCCTACGGTAGGCCAATTGACCGGAGTTCCAAAATTACCCGTTCCGTCACCGGCAAAGACCGAAACGTTATCTGAAAAGAAAGTACATGCAGCGATGTCGAGATGGCCGTCGTTGTTAAAATCGTGCAGAATAGCGGCCGTTGCTTTTATCCCTCCCGAAGTATAATTAGTGTAAATGGGAAAAGCACCCGTTCCGTCACCTATCATTACCGTTACTTTTCCGCCCCAGTTTCCGATCACCAGATCCCATAAACCATCTTCATTCACATCCCCTATATCAGACTCGTCAGACTCACTGAAGGGGCCGGTTGGATAATAACCACGTTCGGTGAAATTGCCGCTACCATCTCCCAACAGGATACAAACGCTATCGTAATGAAATAAGGTTACCACAATATCGAGATTATTATCTCCGTTCAGATCAGTGCTTTTTACACTCGATGCTTCACCACGCACGCGAAATTTAACTACGGGGGCAAAACCACCGAGTCCGTCTCCCAGCAAAATACCTACATCATGCGTATGTTCGATGGCCACCGAGAGATCAGGGTTTTGATCATTATTGTAATCAGCGCTTGTGATCCACAGCGGATGCCATCCAACCGGCAACTGAGACGTTAAAGTGAATTTTCCATTCCCGTTCCCCATCAGGATAGAAATGCTGTCAGATAACATGTCAGTGGTAGCAAGATCGAATGACCCATCTTTATTAAAGTCGCCTTTCGTGATAGAACAGGCATAGTTGTTAACGGTGTAATTAGAATCGAGCTCAAAGCAAACCTGCGACCTTAGATCGTGAGCCGCAAAACAGGCCAGCAGGAAAATAAAGATAGACAGCGTCTTTTTCATGTAAATGGTTAAACAAATATAGAAAAAAAAGCGAGGTTACAAAATTGCTATTGCTTTACCAGGCGTGTACTCAAGGTGGCTCCGTCGCGGGTCACACGCAGGATATACAGGCCGTTTGCCAGATCGCGAAGGTCGAGTTGAGCTTCATTACTTGCAGTAATATTTATTTCCCGGATGGTTTCTCCTAAAACAGAAGTGATCTTGACTTTCATCCCGCTGCCGGCATTCCTGATCTTAACATTTACAATATCTTTTACGGGATTCGGAAAAACCGCGAGCTGCTGATCGGCAAGATCAAAGTTCTCCATTCCTACAAGCGAACAGGCAGGTCCGCCCATGTCGCTAAGATCGCGGCAGAGCGACTGGTAATATTGATTGGCAATGTTTGCGTCGTGTATAACAACAGCGTTCTCGTCGTTCTTGGTGTTCGCAGAAATCGTCCAGTTGAATGAACCCGTGAAAACCGTAGGATCCGAACCTGTAATACCTGCGTCTACCAACATGATCTTGTTGTGATAGGTTCCGGTGCTTGTGTACATCTCCATGTTACTTCCTAAAACCGGGTTCAGGATGGAATACGGATCGTAAAGCTGGCTGTACACGTCCATAATGCCCTTCACTGTCAACCCCGAATTCTTAACTCCCTTGATCTGGTTGGCGATGATCGTATCTGTGAATGTAAAGATGCCAAAGAACAGATCGTTGTTCACTGTAGACATCGTGTTCTGCAAATGCGTTCTTGTATTATCCTTAGGGCTGAAATAAACCTCCACCGTTGTGCCGTTCACATTGAAGATATTTTGTGACGACGCCGTTTTGTTGGGGCCGAAATTTGAATTACCTGAATTAGGAATGGGTCCCGTGCTTCCCCACATCTGGTTGAACTCGGATGTGAAAGCAAGCGCCATCGGTTTATCCTGGAAGATGATGATGTTATTGAAATCCACATCGGCCTGGTTGCGACTGAAATTGTAAGACCCTGTCCATACAATAGGATCTGAAGTATTGGATGAATTTGCGTCGATGATCATGAATTTATTATGCATGATGCCGTAAGAAGTAGAAGTAGGGCTTCCGAGTGTTTGCACGTTGCTGTTTAACAAAGCCATTCCGCTATTTGTTGAAGCGCCGTCATTTATCCAGCGACACACTACGCCACGGTTAGCAGCGGCATTTACAGCATTGGCTATAGCATCGAGTCCGTCGCCGCTGCCATAGGTATAATTGAACACGGCTATATCCAGGCTGTATTTAGAACGATTGATATAAGCTACTGTAGTATCTACAAAAGTTCCGTTCAGGTAAATGGCGTTGGTGCCTGTTGACACGGCGTTATTTACCGGGTGATTGAAATAACATTTGATCTTCGGGTTCTGAGCGGTTATTGAAAGGGAAAAGAACAAGAGGAAAATAAAACTCCTGTTCAAAATACCGATGATCACGGGGGGTAGTTTTTTATACATGGTTCAAAGCTTGAATTAAGCTTTGAAATGGTTTGGACTGTTCGCGGTACCGGTCAGCCTGTAGGATGTTCACTTCAAAAGCAAAGCAAATTTATAAAAAAAGCCCCGCATTTGCAGGGCTCTTAATATTAAATGTAAGTAAAATTACTTAGCAGGCTGGTTAGCGCCGGGCTGGGCCGGTGGTTGATTCATACCGTTATTAGCACCGGCAGGAGCCGCAGGCATGGCTGCAGGTATCGCTGTTTCATTCAGTTTCTTACGGGTGCTAGACTCTGTGCCTGTATCCTGTCCTTCAGGAGTTGTAGCTTTTTTAGGCGAAGCCAGCATAGAGAAGATGAACAGGGCGATAGCGAAGCCCCAGGTTGCTTTTTCCAGGAAATCGGCGGTCTTACGAACGCCCATGATCTGGTTATTAGAAGCGAAAGAGCTTGATAAGCCTCCGCCTTTAGAGTTCTGAACCAATACTATAAGGATCAACAGCGCACACACTACAATGATCAGGATCGACAAAATTCCACTCATGTTCTTTATTTTAACGTATTCTTAATTTCTTTAATAAGGGATGCAAAGTAACTACTTTTTTCGGGATATTTCAAGCTTAAAATTTCATAGGCACGGATGGCCTTGCTGCGGTTACCCTGCATTACGTAGATCTTGGCCAGGGTTTCGGTCACAAGGTCCTCATTTTCAATGACGCTGCCACGGGTTTTCTCTGTAGCCGCATAAAAATCCTTGTCTTTATCAAGCTTCGATATCCGCAGATCTTCGGCCAAAAGACGGTCTAATTGTTCCTGTTTTTCGGTCTTGGTCTTCAGCTTAGGTTGTAATACAGGGATCTCTTCCTTCTGACTTGTAACTTCTGACTTCTGACTTTGTATTATCGGGGTCTCGCTGGCCAGGGCTTTCAGCCAATCGCCAAACGACTTCTCGGCATTCTCGGGAATGACCTCTTTTTCGGTGATCTTGAGTATCTCGGTCTCCACGTAAGCTTCCATCACGGGCTTCATGATCACTTCTTCAAGCGATTCGGGTTTAGCTAGAGGCCTGGGTGTTTCGGGTTCTTCTGTTTCGGGTTTCGTATTTTGTATTTCGGGCTGAGGAACGTCTGTTTTCAATACCGGAACCACATTGTAAGTAATACTGACATTGGAAACGGGCTGTTTTTCTTCTTTAACAACTTCCTTCTCCTCCTTCGCGGGGATCGCTATCCTTGCTTCGGACTTTTGCTGTATCAAGCGGTAAAGCAAAGCGCGGTCGCCGGCCACAATAGAAGTTCTTTTTAAAGCGGTATGATAATTAAGGCTTCCACTGTTATGCAAAGCCTTCGCGTAAAGTAAGTGCGCGGTTTGAAAGTACGGGTAATCGGCAATGATCTTCTCGATGGAAGAAAGGTGTTCTTCTCCGGCACTTACCGGGGTTTTCACTAATTCTATGAATTCTGCTGCCTTCACGGATACGAATTACGAATCTTTTACGAATATACGAATTGAAAGGCTACCAATTATTAAAGGCCGCGTTAAAAATATCCTCCACCAATTGGCGGTTTATCTGCTCAAGGGCCTCACTTTCAACCGAAGAGAAATTCAGTGAACCGTCGTAATCATAAAAACGGGTGAACGCCCTATCAGTAAAACTCTTGGTAGCGTCAAATTTGTTCACGTAATTGATGGTAATTGTAACCGACAACCTTCTTAAAGCATTCTGATCATTCGTTCCGGTTATCGCCTGCGGGTTATTGGTATAAGCTGTAATGCGGCACTCCTCAAATTTCAGGTCGCCATTCTGCTTGATCATGGCCAGGTTTGTTTGAGAAGAGATGGCGTCGCGTAATTTTTGAGACATTAATTGAGGCTCGGCCGGTGCCGTAAGGTCGGCCTGGTTCTTGAACATTTCTACAGAGATGGTCTTTGCCTCCGGCGGGATGGTGATACCCTTGAAGCCGTATTTTACTTTACAGGAACTTAGAAGTATAAATACAAGAGCTACTAAACCCAGACCCCTCTGTCCGAACCTTTTCGTTTCACGAAAAGAGTTCAGGACTGTCTCCCCTTGAAAAAGGGGAGACTTTTTTGTACCTCCGAATATTTTTTTTACTAAAAGCACTACTCCTTGATGCCGTATTCGTTTATCTTCCTATAGAGCGTGCGCTCGCTGATGCCCAGTTCTTTTGCGGCGGAATTGCGTTTGCCTTTGTGCTTACTCAGCGCTTTGGTGATCATTTCTTTTTCCTTATCGCTCAAAGAAAGTGTTTCTTCTACTTCAATGGGCTTTTCGTATTCCTGTTTAACAGGTGTGTTCACAGGATGTAACTTCACAAGTGCCTGGTTATTGTTTACGGGAATAATTTCTTCGTGAATTCTATTAATGAACTGCACATCATCATTCGATAAATTGGAGATCGTGCCCTGGTTGTATTGCACAATATCATGAACCACTTTTTTCAGGTCGTTCATGTCCTTCTTCATATCCCAGATCACTTTAAAGAGAAACTCGCGCTCCGAAAGGTCTTGTCCATTGTCTTTTACCACTCCGGGTAAAGTAGTAGTATGCTGTGGTAAGTATTTTGCAAGTGTATCGGCATTGATATCGCGCGATTTTTCGATGATGGAAATTTGTTCGGCGATATTCTTCAATTGCCTTACGTTTCCCTGCCAGTAATAATTGGTGAGCATCAATACTGCATCGGGCGTAAGATTAATGACCGGCATACGATACTTCACCGCGAAATCGGCTGCGAATTTTCTAAAGAGCAGGTAAATATCATCTTTTCGCTCGCGCAAAGCAGGAAGCAAGATCGGAACTGTATTCAAACGATAGTAAAGATCCTCGCGGAATTTCCCTTTCTCGATAGCCTGGATAAGATTCACGTTCGTGGCAGCCACAATGCGTACGTCGGTCTTCTGCACTTTGCTGGAACCAACACGTATGTATTCTTTCGTTTCTAAAATACGTAACAAGCGGGCCTGCGTAGCCAGGGGCAACTCCCCTACTTCATCTAAGAAAATGGTTCCACCATTCGCAACCTCAAAATATCCTTTGCGTGCTTCGTGCGCCCCGGTAAAACTTCCTTTTTCGTGACCAAATAATTCGCTATCTATAGTTCCTTCTGGTATCGCGCCGCAGTTAACGGCTATATACGGCCCATGCTTGCGTGCGCTGAACTGGTGAATGATCTGAGGAAAAACCTCTTTACCCGTTCCGCTTTCGCCGGTAATCAAAACACTTAGATCTGTACTTGCAACCTGTCGGGCAATATCAATAGCGCGCTCTAGAGCAGACGAACTACCTATAATGCCAAATCTTTGTTTAATATCCTGGAGGGTCATTTTTTTTAAGTTGTTTGAAGCTTAGGCAATCAAATTACGTTCCCAATCAACGTGGTACTGGTGCACCTGTCAATTTGTACATTTACGTACGTTCCTTTTTTGATATCTCCCTTCGGAAACACCACCACGGCATTTTGGCTGTTCCTGCCCATCATCATCTCATCTGATTTCTTCGAAATGCCTTCTACAAGTACTTTATAGGTCTTCCCTACCATGCCTGCAATGCGATAGGCCGAATGTTCTCTTTGCTTATCGATGATCTCGGCCAGTCGGCGTTTTTTAATTTCTTCAGGGATATCGTCTTCGTATTTTCTTTCCGCCAGTGTTTTGGGTCTTTC
>JANWKZ010000123.1 GCA_025451115.1 Bacteroidia bacterium
ACCTGGAGCCATGGAGAATATGTGGCTAACTCCGGACTGATCGTAGCGCCGCAATTCAGGAAGAGCGGGCTCGCGAAGGCCATCAAGAAAAAAATATTCGAGCTCTCGGTAAGCAAATACCCGAACGCGAAAATATTCGGACTCACCACAGGGCTCGCCGTGATGAAGATCAATTCGGAATTGGGCTACGAACCCGTAACCTATTCGGAACTCACCAACGATGAAGCTTTCTGGAAAGGTTGCCGGAGCTGCGTGAATTTTGAGATCCTGACAAGCAAGAACAGAACCAATTGCCTCTGCACAGCCATGCTGTATGATCCGGCGAATAAACCCACAAAAGAAAAAGATTTTAATGGCAAATCGAAACTGTATGAACGTTTCATGAGATTCAAGCAGTATTTGCTTTTAAAAGCCTTCAAGAGAACCGCAAAAAAAGAAGTCACAACCATTTTATAAGAACAACATGAACAACAAAGTAGTTTTAGCATTTAGCGGAGGTTTAGACACAACGTATTGCGCGCTTTACCTCAGTAAGATAAAGAACCTCGAAGTACACGCCGTAACGGTAAATACAGGAGGATTCAGCGAAGAAGAGATCGCAGGGATCGAAGAACACGCGCACTCGCTCGGTGTAAAATCCTTTCATTGCATTGAGGAGACAGAGAACTTCTACAACAAAGTGATCAAATACCTGGTCTATGGAAATGTTTTGAAGAACAATACATACCCCTTGTCGGTAAGCGCCGAGCGGATCTCTCAGGCTGTGGCGATTGCGGAATATACCAGATTGATCGGGGCTTCTTGTGTGGCGCACGGCAGCACGGGGGCAGGGAACGACCAGGTGAGGTTTGATATGGTATTCAATACGCTCATTCCGGAAGTAGAGATCCTAACTCCAATCCGCGACATGACCCTTTCGAGGGAAGACGAGATCGAATTTCTGAAGGCGAACGGAGTGAAAATGAATTTTGATAAAGCAAAGTACAGCATCAACAAGGGGATCTGGGGCACATCGGTGGGCGGAAAAGAAACGCTTACCTCTCACCTGCCCTTACCAGAAGATGCCTTTCCTACACCGGTAACCAAACAAGAAGCGGAAGATCTCACGCTTCATTTTGAAAAAGGCGAGCTGGTCGGGGTAAATGAATTATCTCTTTCACCGGCCAAAGCCATACAGCACCTAACAGCTCTGACAGCCGGCTACGGAATAGGAAGAGACATTCACGTGGGAGATACGATCATAGGCATCAAAGGCAGAGTTGGATTTGAAGCGGCCGCTCCGCTGATCATCATCAAAGCGCACCATTTATTGGAAAAGCACGTACTGAGCAAGTATCAATTGTTGCTGAAAGAGCAATTCTCGGCCTGGTACGGAAGTTCTTTGCACGAAGGACAATACCTGGAGCCCGCCATGAGAGATATAGAAATTTTTCTGGAGAGCACACAACAGAACGTGACTGGAAAGGTTATTCTGACGCTTCACCCATACAGGTTCACACTGAACGGAGTGGAAACACCGCACGACCTGATGTCTTCCAAATTCGGCAGTTACGGAGAGATGAATAAGGGCTGGAGCGGAGAAGACGTGAAAGGCTTTGCAAAGATATTCGGCAACCAGGTGAGCATTTACAATAAAGTAAACAAGGAATTCGTATGAAAACAAAAATAAAGGCCGGGATCATCGGTGGAGCAGGTTATACAGGCGGAGAACTCGTAAGGCTCCTTCTTAATCACCCTTACGTAGAATTATCCTATGTGATAAGCAAAAGCCAGGCAGGTAAAAACATCAGCAAGCTGCACAGCGATCTTATCGGCGAAACAGAATTAAGTTTTGTATCAGCACCTTCAAAAGGAGCGGATATTGTTTTTCTTTGTTTACCGCACGGAGAATCGAAGAAATACTTACAGGAAAATGAGTTCCTTCTCTCTGCCAAAGTGATCGATCTTAGCAGGGATCATAGGATCGGTAATTGGACCTACGGTTTGCCCGAGCTGAACAAAAATGCGATCGCCAAAGCAGAACACATCGCTAATCCCGGGTGCTTTGCCACGGCCATTCAGTTAGGATTACTTCCCTTGATCGAACAAGGAACAGCAGCGGATGTGCATATAAACGCGACTACCGGATCCACCGGGGCAGGTCAATCTTTAACTGAAGCAACCCATTTTACCTGGAGGAACAACAATCTGTCGGTATACAAAGCGCTCGAGCATGATCATTTGCCTGAAATAGAACAATCGTTCAAGCAAGTACAGAAAAATTATAAAGGGAAAGTAAACTTCATTCCGCAAAGAGGAGCATTTACGAGAGGTATACTCGCTTCGTCGCTTGTTCAATCCTCGTTGGAGCTTTCAGAAGTAAAAGAGTTGTATTCTTCCTACTACAAGGATCATCCCTTTGTACACCTGACCGAAAACGCTGATGTGAAGCAGGTGAGCAATACAAATAAATGCTTCATTCAGTTAGTGAAACAAGAAGACCAATTAGCTATCATCAGCGTGATCGACAATTTACTGAAGGGTGCCTCAGGACAAGCTGTTCAAAACATGAACCTGATGTTTGGGCTCGAAGAGACAGCCGGTCTAAAACTAAAAGCAAACGTATTTTAAAAAAAAGAAATGAAAACATTCGACGTTTATCCATTATTCAATATTGAGCCGGTAAAAGCAGAAGGCTCCTTCATCTGGGACAAGCAAGGAAACAAATTCCTTGACCTTTATGGAGGACATGCCGTTATTTCGGTTGGCCACAGTCACCCCTACTATGTGAGCAAACTTACCGAACAACTGAGCAGGATCGGTTTTTACTCCAATTCGGTGCAAATTCCACTCCAGGAACAATTGGCGGAGAAACTCGGGAAACTAAGTGGATACGAAAGCTACAACCTGTTTCTCTGTAATTCGGGAGCCGAGGCCAACGAGAATGCTTTGAAGCTGACTTCCTTTCATACCGGAAGAAAAAAGATCATTGCTTATTCTGGCGCCTTTCACGGAAGGACTTCCCTGGCTGTTGCTGCTACCGATGACAAAGGTATTGTGGCGCCCGTGAACGAGACAAGGAATATCACCTTCCTGCCCTTCAATGACGAGCATATGATCAGCGCCATCACAGAACAAACAGCCGCGGTGATCATTGAAGGAATTCAGGGCGTTGGCGGAATACAGGTGCCAACAACTTCTTTTCTCGAAAAACTTGAAACACAATGCAAAAAGACCGGCGCGCTTTTGATCCTGGATGAAATTCAATCGGGCTACGGCAGGACAGGAAAATTCTTCGCACATCAACATTCCGGAATCAAACCCGACCTGGTGACAGTGGCTAAAGGAATGGGCAATGGCTTTCCGATCGCCGGCGTGTTGATCTCTCCTGAAATTAAAGCCAAACACGGGATGCTGGGAACAACTTTCGGAGGCAACCACCTGGCCTGTGTTGCCGGCATCGCAGTACTTGATATCATCAAAAATGAGAATTTACTTCAGAACGCGGCAACCATGGGCGATTACCTTTCGTTAGCCCTCACAAAAACAGAAGGTGTAAGTGCCGTAAGAGGAAACGGATTGATGATAGGTATCGATACAGAAGCTCCTGCAGCCACTATCAGAAAACAGCTGCTCGAAGAGTACCGGATCTTTACCGGTTACTCCTCTTCCACAAAAACCATCAGGCTCCTGCCCGCTCTGAATCTGAAGAAAACGGAAGCGGATACTTTTCTCGAAGCTTTCTCTAAAGTATTAACCTCTCAAAAAGTCATATCATGAAGTACTTTACAACCGTACACGATATAAAAAGTGCCGACGCGCTCATTAAGCAAGCGCTTGAGATAAAATCAGATCCCTTTCTTTGGAATAAGTTGGGCAGGAACAAAACGCTGGGATTGATATTTCTTAATCCAAGTCTAAGAACAAGGTTAAGCACACAAATAGCGGCACAAAACCTGGGCATGAACGTCATTGTCATGAACATCGATAAAGAAGGTTGGGCGCTGGAGTTTGAGGATGGAGCTGTAATGAACGGAAATAAAGTGGAACACATAAAGGATGCGGCAGCTGTATTAGGAACCTATTGCGATATCATTGGCTTGAGAAGTTTCCCTTCGCTACAAAACAAAGAACAGGATTACAGCGAACATATTTTACTACAATTCATGAAGCACTGCAAAGTCCCGCTCATAAGCCTCGAATCAGCAACCCTGCATCCGCTTCAAAGTCTTGCCGACGCAATGACCATTTACGAAAAAAAGAAAAAACAAAGGCCGAAGGTGGTGCTTAGCTGGGCTCCTCACATTAAACCGTTGCCACAGGCCGTGGCGAATTCTTTCTCGGAATGGATGAATGCCCTTGATGTAGAATTCGTGATCACTCATCCCGAAGGATACGAACTGAAGGAGGATTTCACGGTGAATGCAACTAGAGTTTATAACCAGGAAGAAGCGCTCCACAACGCAGATTTTGTTTATGTAAAGAACTGGTCGGCCTACAACGAGTACGGTACAATCCCGCCCGTAAAGGAGAACTGGCTGCTGGATCAAAACAAAATGCGGGTCACGAACAACGCGCACATCATGCACTGTCTTCCTGTTAGAAGGAATGTAGAACTGAGCGACGAATTACTGGACAGTTCTGTTTCATTGGTACAGCAACAGGCTGAGAACAGGGTTTATGCAGCGCAGGCTGTTCTGAAGAATATCCTTCAAAGCAATTATAGAACCGAAAAATTAACTGAAGTACAAACTCAATTAATAGAAGCATGAAAGAACTCTACGTAATAAAGATCGGCGGTAACATCCTGGATGATGCCGGATCGCTGGATAAATTCCTCTACGAACTGGCCAAACTACCCGGCTACAAAATACTAGTGCACGGAGGCGGGAAAATGGCGACAGAACTTTCCACTAAACTGAACATTGAGACCAAAATGGTGGAAGGCAGAAGGATTACCGATGAAAAAACATTGAAGGTGACCGCCATGGTGTACGCAGGCTGGATCAATAAGACCACAGTAGCCAAATTGCAGTCGTACGGCTGCAACGCGATAGGCTTAAGTGGGGCCGACGCTATGTGCGTGCCCGCCAAAAAAAGACCTGTAACGGAAGTCGACTTTGGATTTGTAGGAGATATACTTTCAAAGCACATTAACACGGCTTTCTTTCAGAACCTGCTGGAATTCGGCATAACACCTGTAGTGGCACCCATCACTTGCGATGCAAAAGGACAATTACTGAATACAAACGCGGACACCATCGCTTCAACGATCGCCGAGGCCCTGAGCGAGGATTACCAGACGCATTTGATCTATTGCTTCGAGCAAAACGGCGTTTTGCTTAACAGAAGCAAAGCCGACTCGATGATTGAGAGGATCGATTCGTTCAAATATGAGATCCTGAAATCGGAAAAGATCATTGCCGACGGCATGATACCCAAACTTGATAACGCATTTAAAGCAAGAGAAGCAGGGGTGAAAACCGTGACCATTGGTCACGCTAACAATTTACTTAACATCATAAAAAAACAAGCTAATGCAGGAACTTATATCGGAAATTAAGCCATACGATCCGGCGATAACAGAAGAAGTTATTGGGCTTCTAAAAAAACTGATCGAAACAGCTTCTTTCAGCAAGGAAGAGCAGGGAACTGCTTTATTACTGGATGATTTCCTGAAAAGGAAAAAGATCCGGGTGAACAGGATGCAAAACAATATTTGGGTGATTAATAAGAATTTCGATCCGAAATTGCCGGCTATTTTACTTAACTCACACCACGATACCGTAAAGCCGAATAAAGGGTATACCAAAGATCCTTTACGTGCGGAAGTAATTGACGGGAAGCTTTATGGACTGGGCAGCACCGATGCGGGCGGAGCATTGGTTTCATTACTTGCCACATTTCTGCATTTCTACGATGCTGATCAGATGAAATACAATCTCATCTTTGCAGCTACAGCCGAAGAAGAGATCTCGGGCGTCAATGGTATTGCTTCGATCGTTGATCAATTACCAAAAATAGACTTCGCCCTTGTAGGCGAACCCACCGAGATGCATCTTGCCATCGCGGAAAAAGGGTTGATGGTACTCGATTGTATTTCACATGGAACGGGCGGTCACGCAGCCAGAAATGAGGGCGAAAATGCGCTATACAAAGCGTTGGCAGACATAGAATGGTTCAAAGACTATAAGTTCGAAAAAGAATCAGAAATGCTGGGGCCGATCAAAATGAACGTCACGCAAATTGAGGCCGGCACACAGCACAATGTTATTCCCGCCCAATGCAAATTCACCGTTGACGTCAGAACTACAGATGTCTATTCGAACCGGGAAATACTGGCCCTTATAAAAGAGCATGTGAACTGCGAGGTAAATGCAAGGTCTCTAAGATTACAACCCTCCTCCATTTCGATCATGCATCCTTTTGTGCAGGCCGGAATAAAGCTGGGAAGAAGTACTTACGGCTCCCCTACACTTTCCGACCAGGCCTTGATGCCCTGGCCTTCCGTTAAAATTGGTCCGGGTAATTCGGCAAGGTCGCACAGCGCGGATGAATTCATTTACCTGGAAGAAATAAAAGAAGGGATTGATCTTTATATCAAAATGTTGAACAGTATAGTTTTATAATATGGAAACAAAACTCTGGCAAAAAAAAGCCACAAAAAATCCCGCCTGGCTCGAGCAATTCACGGTAGGCAACGACAGATCGCTTGATCTCTTATTGGCCGAACATGATGTGAAAGCAAGCATGGCGCATGCTAATATGCTAGCGCACTGCCAGCTTATTTCGAAACAGGAGAATTTTTTACTCCAAACCGAACTACAGGTGATACTTTCGCAGGTAGAGAACGAAAGTTTTATCATTGAAGAACAGGTTGAGGACGTTCATTCGCAGATAGAACTCATTCTTACCAAACACCTTGGCGATACCGGGAAAAAGATCCATACGGCAAGATCAAGGAACGACCAGGTACTTACCGCCATTAAGCTCCTTGTAAAAAGCGAATTGAAGGAAACCGCCAAGAACATGCTCGCCCTGTTCGATCTCTTACAAACCCTGAGTGAGAAACACAAAGATGTGCTGATCCCGGGCTATACTCATTTACAGGTGGCCATGCCTTCTTCTTTTGGTCTCTGGTTTGGGGCTTACGCTGAGAGTTTAAGCGACGACCTGGAATTACTTATAGCCGCTTATAAAATGGCCGATAAAAACCCTTTAGGTTCAGGGGCGGGCTATGGGAGTTCCTTACACATTAACAGAACCTTCACAACTTCCGAGATCGGATTCTCAACACTGAATCACAATGTAGTGTACGCTCAAATGAGTCGGGGGAAAACAGAAAAGACAGCAGCTCTCGCGCTGGCAGGTGTAGCGTCCACACTTTCCAAACTGGCTATGGACGTTTGTCTTTTTATGTCGCAGAACTTTGATTTCCTTTCTTTCCCGGAAGAGCTCACCACCGGCAGCAGCATCATGCCTCACAAGAAGAATCCCGACGTGTTTGAACTGATAAGAGGTAAATGCAATAAACTCCAGGCTTTACCAAATGAGTTAACTTTGCTCACGAGCAATCTTCCTTCAGGTTACCACCGCGAGTTGCAACTCACCAAAGAAAGCCTGTTTCCGGCTTTCAATACTTTAAAAGAGTGTTTAAGGGCTTGCCAGTTCATGTTAAAACAGGTATCCGTTAGAAATGACATCCTTGCCGACGACAAATACAAATACATTTTCAGTGTGGAGAAGGTGAATCAACTTGTTAAGGACTCGGTTCCGTTCAGGGAAGCCTACAGGCTGATTGGAGAGGAAATAGCTCAAGGCAACCTTCAGTTCAATGGCAAACCCGAGCATACTCACGAGGGAAGTATTGGTAACCTGATGACGGATGAGATCCGGAAGGAATTCTATATAAAATTGCCGGTTTTAGGGATAGAAAGCCCGCTTTGAGAGTATTAAAAAGATAGCTACCTTTGCTGTAGCCTATGTTTTCAAACAATCGCTCAAAGATCATTCTTGTAATCACCCTTCTTTGCATTATTGCTTTTTGTTTCGTTTTCACCAAGATCGTTATCTACATGCTCATCGCCACCGTGATGGCACTCGTGGCACAACCGTTCGTTAAACTACTCAATAAGGCACGTATAAAGGAAAAGCATTTGCCGGATGGCCTGATCGCGCTGATCTCACTTATCGCAATGCTTTCTGTGCTATTCTGTTTCTTTTATGTATTCATTCCGCTGATCGTTGAACAGGGAAAATTCATTGCGAGGCTGAATTTCCATGATGTTTTCACCGATGTGCTGAACCAGTTTCCAAAGATCAGGAACCTCTTAATGAACGTTGGAACCGAGGAAGAGATCAGTAAAAATGCCTACAACCAGCTTTCAACCTTTGCGAATATCAGCAACGCCGGCCTTTTACTGGATAAATTGTTATCGGGCTTTGGCAGTATAACAGGTGGTTTTCTTATCGTAAGTTTCATCACTTTCTTTTTATTGAAAGATAATAAGCTCGCTTACCGCACAGTGCTTCTGATCACGCCGGTTGAATACGAAGCCGAGATGAAAGACATCCTTCGTACAACCAAAAGTATGCTAACCAGTTATTTTGTGGCGCTTTTCATTGACGTGATCATTGTGATCACTCTTGTTAGCAGTTTGCTTTATTTCCTTGGCGTGCCCAATGCTTTGTTCATTGGGGTATTTGCAGGCATCATGAACGTAATTCCTTATGTAGGCCCTATCATCAGTTTTATTTTTGCCTGCGCACTGGGTGTTACCGGTAGTTTGCAAGAGGGGGAGATTGCTTTGATCGGTCCGATCATTTCGAAGATCTTCTGGGTATTGCTGGGTGTGAACATGGTTGACGGATTTTTAATTCAACCTTACTTGTATAGTAACAGCGTGAAGGCCCATCCTTTGGAAATATTCATTGTTATCCTGATGGCCTCAGCCCTGGCCGGAGTGTGGGGAATGATCGTTGCCATACCCACTTATACACTCTTACGTATCGTGGCCAAGGAATTCCTGGCGAACTACAAGTTCTTCAAGAAGATGACGGAAAATATTCCTGAATAAGAAGATCAGGTCTCCCCTATTCGTATATTCGTATTCAATTCGTAATTCGTATCCCATGAAAAAGACAAATGCCTTTTTAAAGCAATTAAAGAAGAACAATAAAAAGGAGTGGTTCGACAAGAACAGGCCTGCTTACGATGAAGCAAAAGTTGAGTTCACGGAAATTGTGGCAGACATCATCTCGCGTGTTTCCAAGTTTGATAAACAAATTGCGGGTCTGGAGGCCAGGAAAACTTTATTCAGGATCAACCGCGACATCCGTTTTTCGAAAGATAAATCGCCCTACAAAACAAATTTCGGTTCGCGTCTTATGCCTGGAAAGGAAACTACCATGAACGGGTATTATCTACATGTGGAACCCGGAAATACTTTTCTGGCCGGCGGCAGTTATATGCCCGAGCCGGATAAGCTTAACGCCATCCGCCAGGAGATCGATTACGATTTCAAGGAATTCAAAAAGATCCTGGCGCATAAGGATTTCAAAAAATATTTTGGCGGAAAACTAAGTGATGAAGAAAAACTGGTGAACCCTCCCAAAGGGTACGAGAAGGACAATCCTGCCATAGAGATCCTGAAATTCAAACATTTCATCGCTTATACCAAGATCGACGAGAAGAAAGTAATGAGTAAGGATTTTCCGAAGTATGCCGCCGAAGTATTCAAGGCTATGCACCCATTACTGGTATTTTTAAGAAAAGCAGTAGGATAATTACTCGTAACGCAAACTTTCGATAGGGTCGAGCTTGGCGGCCCGACTGGCGGGAATAAAACCAGAAAGCAATCCAACGATCACGCAAAGGAAGGTGGCCCCTATCACCCATTTCCAGGGCATATAAAAACCAATACCCAACTGGATCGAAATAATATTTCCAAGACCAACACCCAATACAATGCCAAGTGCTCCACCAAGCAGGCAAATTACAACAGCTTCTGTTAGAAATTGGTTACGGATAAGTTCGCTCGTTGCTCCTAATGATTTCCTGATACCTATCTCCCTGGTACGCTCAGTCACGGAAACAAGCATGATATTCATTAAACCGATAGCTGCTCCTATAAGTGTAATAATACCTATGAGGGTGGCACCTATGGTTACCTTTGAGATCATTCCAATCACCATGTTCGCTAAAGTATCCGGTCTTATTATCTCAAAATTATCTTCTTCTGTTATGGCAACTTTTCGTATGGTTCTGAACAAACCGGTTGCTTCCGCCATGGCGGCATCCATTAAATTAATGGCCGGTATATAAACACTTATTGTAAAAGAGGCATCCTGTCTCGGAAAAGTGCTACGGGCATTTTGAACAGGAACAAGACAGATCTTATCCCCGCCAAAGCCACTGCCGCTTCCTTTGCTTTTCAGGATCCCCACCACTGTATATTTAGCGCTGCCTATCCGTATTTGTTTACCAATGGGGTTCTTTTCCGTTTTCATAACCGTACTCACTATCTCGCTCCCTATCAGTACCGAGGAAGATCCACTCAATACTTCAAAAGAAGAAAAATTCCTGCCTTTTGAAAGCTCATAACCGGAATTCACGAGATAATTTTCGTCTACACCAAAAACCTGGATATTAGGATTTGATTTATAAGATCCGTATTGCAGTTTTCCTGTGAACGTTGCCAGCGTAGAGATAGAAACCGTTGCCGGGAACCTGAACCGCTCTTTAAATTCTTTAGCTTCATAGTAACCGATCTTTGGATATATGGTTGCCTTTTTACCTTTCTTACCTATATGAACGTTCATTCCACGGTTCCTCACCGTAAATGTGTTGGCTCCCATGCCCGCGAAATTGCTTGAGATCGAAAACTTAAGCGCGTCGATAGCCGTAAGGATACCCACTAAGGCCCAGATACCGATAGCAATGATGAGGGCCGTTAAAATTGTGCGCAATGCGTTCGCCTTAATGGATGAGAAGGCAACCTTAATATTTTCTGAGAACAGCAGACGCATACAACAAAGTTACCTGTAAAAAGCGTCGCTTTTATGCCGCCGATGTAAAATTTTACTACCTTTCGTCAAATTAACAGCTATGAAGAAGCTTCTTTACATTTTACCCGCCTTCGCACTTTTATTCTCTTGCGGCAGTGAGAAAGGAAACCTCGCCGGCAATCGATTTCTCACTCCCAAGGTGGTTGACAAGCTCCTTCCCGAGCAATACATTTTTAAAGGTGATTCGGTATTTGCCTACCTGGAAAGATATACAAAAGATCAGGCTACCAAAAGCAAGCAGCTTTTCATGCAAGGCCTTGATCTTTATATAAACCAGCAAAAAGCAGCCGAAGCGGCCAAGGTCTTCAGAGAGTCCATTCTTTATTATCCAGATACCAAAACTTACGTTTACCTGGCCAACGCTTATGTAGATATGGGCGATACCCTGCGGGCCGACAGTGCGCTAACCGTATTTCCGGAACCAAGTTCTGATTTTATGTACGCCGCCGCACGACTAGAAGCCGTTAAAAAAGATACAGCCCGTGCTATCGAATACCTGGGCGAGGCTTTGGGTTATGGCTTTACAAATAAAAAAAGACTGGAAAGTGATAAAGTGTTCGATTATCTTCGGGGCACACGGGGGTTTACGGCACTTATTGTCACCTATCTCGAGAACGATGAAAGATTGAAAGCTGTTCTTTTCAGGTCATTCCTTGCTTCGGCTCCAGATCTTGCCCTTCCTTTCACATTACCGAAGGACAGTATTTGTGAGACCAACATGGAACTCATGTACCAAAAACCGTCTATCAATTACGATTTCGCCCCTTTTATAGCGGGCATGGAGGATAGTCGTTTCTCACGCGATGTGAGCAATGATTACTTTATGGTTGGAAAATTCAAGACAGTTGACAATTTCTGGGCTGTGATCTATAAAAGTGTAACGGTAATTGTAGATACGCTGCCACCTGTTGATGTAAAAATGGCCGTGTTTGATTCACTGGGTAACCTGCTGGATGAACAAACATTTGCCTATTTCTCGATCCCCGCCACTCTTACGATTGGTGCCATTGACGAACAAAAAGTGATCACTATAAAAGAATATGCCATGAAATGGAAGTCGGACCCCATGGAAACAGGTTACGCAGGCAATGAATACCTGGGAGAAGAATTAGGTGGCGAACACCGAAAGATCATCAATAAAGATGGCAAGATCGTTCCACAAAAGGACGATGTAGTTAAGAAATAACAGGTTTCTTTCTCGTAAAGTAAATAATTCCCTCTGCGATCAGAAGATTTATTGTCCAACTGGTCCATGCGATAAGCGCATATTCCTGCTTTGCTTCCATATGCATGAAATGCGGGATCACAAAAGCATAAGCACGCAATGTGATGGCCGATAGGGTGAGCGCATAACTGCGGATCATAAACTGCCGGTGTTTAACAAAATCCTTTTTAAGCACGTAGATGAAGGCCAGCCCTGTGAATGCTATCCACAACAAACTTAAGATCACAAAACTTGTTTTCGCGGTTGCGTCACCATTGGCGTAGAACGACATCACTAGCGCTCCCGGTCCGCTTACAAGTAAAACAATATAAACATACATTTTACCTACAAAGCGGTGTATACCTTTATATTTTTTGAGAAGGAGATCGGAAAATTGTACTGCACCCGCCAGCAAAACGAACACGCTGCTTAGAATATGTAAGTAAAATGCGAACCGCCAGTGCTTAAGATGAATGATGCGCTGCTTGGTAATAAGAAAATCGACATCGAGTTTGAAACTCAAATACGGAAGCGTAATAAGGATCATTAAACCCGAGAAATAGAGAATAGCCGCGGTCCAAATAATTCCGGCAGCGCTTTTTAACTTCATCAGAAGCTCTTTGTCTGTACTTTTTTATGCAGTAGCGGAATGTCCATCAAAGCGGCTGAGCTGTACCAGGGATGTAATTCTGCGGTAAAGAGACCGGTCTGAATGCCGGGATCGGTCTCAACCAATTTCTTCGCATCTTCAACAGTTTCCACTGTAAAAACAAAAACACCTTCCCAATCCGTATTGTCTGTAAAGGGCCCGGCTACAACCAGTTTACCCTGGCTTTCGAGCGCGTTTATGTTCTTCATGTGTCCGCCCAGGATCTTTTTCACTGAATCTTTAGGAAGAGTAGTCGCATTTGGACCGGTTTTTAAAACGCAAAGAACATATTTACGCATTCCGTAAGGATCGGCGCCGGTACGTTTTATCATCATCGTATCGATCTTGTTTTTAGGTTTGATCGGTTTTTGTTTAACGGGTTTCTTGCCCTGGGCAAAAGAAATCACGGAAAGCAATACTAAAACTGCAGCTAAGATATTTTTCATAATCTGTTTTTAGATCTATAATCCTAAAAGTACTTCTTCTGGCTGTTTACCACCAAACAACATGCGACTCGGATTCTCGAGCATTTCTTTCACTTTCACCAGGAATCCAACGCTCTCTCGGCCGTCGATGATGCGGTGATCGTAACTAAGGGCCACATACATCATCGGGCGGATCTCCACTTTTCCATTTATAGCCATGGGACGTTCTACCACGTTGTGCATGCCTAAAATGGCGCTTTGTGGAGGATTGATAATGGGCGTGCTCATCATAGAACCGAACACACCGCCATTTGTAATGGTAAATGTGCCGCCTTCCATTTCGGGGATCGTAAGTTTCCCATCGCGGGCTTTAAGTGCGAGATTTTTTATTCCTACTTCAATATCTGCGAGGCTCATCAGCTCGGCATTACGTAACACAGGAACCATCAAACCTTTGGGCGCGCTCACAGCAATACCGATATCACAATATTTGTTGTAAACCAACTCTTCACCGTCTATCATTCCGTTCACAGCCGGGAAATGATATAGCGCTTCGCAAACCGCTTTGGTAAAGAAGCTCATGAAACCAATATTGCTTCCGTATACTTCTTTGAATTTGTCTTTGTATTTGGCACGCAAAGCGTAGATTGCGCTCATGTCCACTTCATTGAAAGTGGTGAGCATGGCCGTTTCGTTCTTCACGGCAACCAATCGCTTGGCAACTGTTTTACGCAGCGCTGTCATTTTCAAGCGGTCTTTGTCGCGACCACCTTTCCATGAATTAGAAAGAACCTCCTGAACTTTTGGAATTCCGTTTGAAAGCGCGGCAAGCACATCTTGTTTGGTTATGCGACCATCCTTACCGCTTCCATTCACCTGCGAAGACTTAACTCCGTTCTCAGCCATCATTTTATTAGCCGCCGGGCTCGGAGTACCGCTCGCATAGGTTGTCGACTTTTTCTCTGCCACAACCTCAGCTTTCTTTTCTTCCTTTTTCGGCTCAGCTTTTGCCTCGGCTTTCACCTCAACTTTGGCTTTCACTTCAGGTTTTACCGAGTTGTCGATCTTCACCACAACCTGTCCTACCTTCACGGTTTCTCCTTCGGCTGCCAGCACTTCGATCTTTCCGCTATCCTCAGCATTAAGCGTGAGCGTAGCTTTATCTGAATCGATCTCGGCAAGCGGTTCGTCCTTTTCAACCACATCACCGGTCTGTTTCAACCAGCGTGCGATCGTTACTTCGGTGATCGATTCACCGGGACTCGGAACTTTTAATTCTACAATAGCCATACTTCTTATTTAGCAGTTAATACTTTAGAAAAAACTTTGGTCAATATCTCCTCCAACTCGGCAGCGTGACGCTTCGCAAAACCTGTTGCAGGGCTTGCCATTTCTCCACGGCCGATATATTTAAGATCCACGTGTTTCAGGGTATGTTCAATGTGGCGCCATGGGCCTGCATTCTCCGATTCTTCCTGTATCCAGAAAAGGTCTTTTGCCTTGTTGTATTTTTTCAAAATGGCATCCACTTGTTTGTGTGGAAAAGGATATAATTGTTCAATCCGCACAAAGGCAATGTCGTTAACGCCTTCCTTTTCGCGACGCTCAATAAGATCGTAATAGATCTTCCCGCTGCAGAATGCAACACGCTTTACGCTCTTGGCGTCAGCTGCAACATCATCGATCACTTCATGAAACTTATCTTTTGTGAAATCCTTCAATTTGCTGACGCAAGCGGGATAACGTAAAAGTTTTTTAGGCGTGAAACAGATCAATGGTTTGCGGAAATCGCGCTTCAACTGGCGACGCAAAGCGTGGAACTGTTGCGCAGGTGTTGTGGCATTGATGATCTGCATATTATTCTCGGCACACAATTGCAGAAAACGTTCTATACGGGCCGAAGAGTGCTCAGGACCCTGTCCTTCATACCCGTGCGGCAGCAAAAGAACGAGCCCATTCATACGACGCCATTTATATTCGGCTGAACACAAATACTGGTCAATGATGATCTGGGCGCCATTGAAAAAATCACCGAACTGCGATTCCCAAATGGTTAAAATGTTTGGAGAAGCAAATGCATACCCGGATTCGAACCCAAGTACGCCGTACTCACTTAAGTGCGAGTTGTAAATTCTTAATTCACCTTTTGTACCTGCGTTATTCAAAGGAACGTATTCTTCCTCGCTGTCCTCCACCTTAACTACGGCATGACGATGAGAGAATGTTCCACGCTCAACATCCTGTCCGCTGAAACGCACATGATGCCCCTCGCCCATTAAAGTAGCGTAGGCCAGCAATTCGCCCATGGCCCAATCGTAATTGTCGCCGGCGATCATCGCTTTGCGGTCTTCAAATACTTTCTGGATCTTATTGAAGAACTTTTTGTCTTTAACGGGGAGTTCGGTGGTTTTCTTAGCGAGATCGAGGAATAATTTTTCGCTTACAGCGGTTTCGGGTGATTCTTCAAAGTCTTTGTCAGTGGCCATCTTCACACCCTTCCAGTTTCCTTCGAGGAAAGAAGTTACTTTGGCTTTTTCTACTTTTTTGGCCTCGTCGAGATTGGTATCCAACTCTCCTTTGAAAGCAGCTTCAATTTGTTTCGCTTCGGCTACCAATGGAGAGTTCTCTTCTGTGAGCTTTTTTACATAAATATCTTTTGGATTTGCGTGCGATGCGATCGCCTTGTAGAGAAGCGGCTGGGTGAAACGCGGTTCGTCGCCTTCGTTATGGCCGTATTTACGATAACATAAAATATCAATAAATACATCGCGATGGAAGGTCTGGCGGAACTCCATCGCCAGTTTCGCAACGAAAACCACAGCTTCAATATCATCTCCGTTCACATGGAACACAGGAGATAAGGTAACTTTTGCAACGTCGGTACAATAAGTGGATGAACGCGCATCGGCGAAATTTGTGGTGAAACCAACCTGGTTGTTTACAATGAAATGGATGGTGCCTCCTGTTTTGTATGCATCGAGCTGACTCATTTGTATCACTTCATAAACAATTCCCTGGCCTGCAATAGCGGCGTCACCGTGCATCAGGATAGGACAAACTTTTGAGTGGTCGCCATTATGGAGGTTGTCCATTTTGGCACGGGTAATACCTTCTACCACCGGGTTCACCGTTTCAAGGTGGGAAGGATTCGGCGTTAAACTGATATGAACTTTTTTACCGCCGTCACGCACCTGGTCGGAAGAGTAACCCATGTGATATTTCACGTCGCCATCAAAAAGTGAATCTTCGCTGGGCCTTCCTTCAAATTCGGTAAATACGTCTTTGTAGGTCTTGTGCATAATATTGGTAAGCACATTAAGCCTTCCGCGATGTGGCATACCGATCACAAAATCTTCAACACCTGTTTCAACCCCGTATTCCATTAACTCATGGATGGCCGGAATAAGCGCTTCCCCTCCTTCGAGTGAAAAGCGTTTCTGCCCAACAAATTTTGTAGCCAGGTAATTTTCGAAAACTACGGCGTGGGTTAGTTTTTCCAGGATCACTCTTTTTTCTTCTAGTGTAAATGAAGGCGTGTTGCGGGTCTTTTCCATACGGCTTTGTAGCCATTTTAAAACCTGCGGTTCACGCATAAAGAGATACTCCACTCCAATACTTCCACAATAGGTTTGCTTAAGATGCGACAGAATATCCTTCAACTTAGCCGGACCAACGCCAATATCGTTACCTGCCTGGAAAACCGTATCGAGATCTTTTTCGTTCAGGCCAAAGTTCTCAATGTCTAATGTGGGTTGATAAGAGCGTCTTTCACGCACAGGATTGGTTTGTGTAAAGAGATGACCGCGCTGACGGTAGCCATTGATCAGGTTTATTACTTTGAATTCTTTTGCAATGTTATCGGGTATCGTTGCACCCTCGCCATTGTAGGAAGTTCGGGCAAATTCAAACCCTTTAAAAAAATCACGCCAGCTGGCATCTACCGAATTCTCATCTTTCAGATATTGCTGAAAAAGATCATCCATCGCATTTACATCACTTGTTCCGATATAAGAGAATTTGTCCATTTTAAAATATGCTTAGAAAAATTTGAGGGTAGAAATTTACAGAAAAAAAGCAAATGACCCGCATGGATATTGTCATTGTAGCGCATTGATCTTTTTTCATAGTTAACTGTTATTCAATTATTTATATCGTTAGCATACGTGAAAAAGCGTATAATAGCATGGTAACCTTGCCTTTTCCGTCTATTTGCAGTATTTTAGCTTATATAATTATTGCTTATGCAGGAACAACTATCTAAATTAAAGATCTCAGTATTTTTTCTCGCACTCTTCGCTTTTTGCGGATCTGCGGAAGCACAGGTTTCCTATGGGGCCTCTGTTTCTTATGGTCTTCGAAAGGTAGTTCCTTCCTATGCGGGTTCGGCCATCCAGATCAGGCGTACCTGCGACAACGGAACCCTTGACCTGGGTTTTTCTTCTTGCGGAGACCTGGATCTTACCACGCTTGCAGATTTTGTTACAGCTTCCAATCCTCTCAGTGCCATCAGCTCTGCATCGTCTGCCTCTTTCAGTGTGCGTTTACTCCGCTGTACGTATGCCGGAAGATGCATGAATGTGAGGAGAAGCAGCGATAATACCACACAGGATATAGGTTTTACCGCTAACGGCGATATGGATACAACAGCTTTGAAAACCTTTGTAGGCGCCAACAACGGATTTGTGGTTACATGGTATGACCAGAGCGGAAATGCACGTAACGCTACGCAGGCTACGGCGGGAAACCAGCCCCGCATAGTAAATGCAGGAGTGGTTGACCGTGTAAATGGAGTACCCGCTGTTTATTTTGGCGGTATTACATTCGGTTTAAATACAGCTGCGTTCAATATCTACAACGGGGCCGTTAGACAAGCTTGCTTCAACGGAGTAGCCAAAGTGAATGCTAATCTTGCCGGGGCTTACAATGCCATTTTAAGTAAAACCGGAACGGGAGGCAGCAGCAATCAGCCAAGTCCTCTCGATTTTTATTATAACGTAACTTCCGGTAATAATACTTTGTTCGTTGGTAACGGTGCGGGCAATAACGGCGGCACCAATTTTGCCGGCACACGCTTCAATGCCGCTGCCAATGCTTTGCAGGTATGGACCTTTCAATCAAGTAACGTAGCGAATACCACAAACGCATATTGTAATGGAACGAATGTTGTGACAAATGCCTCATCCACTAATTATGGCGATGTTAACTCTGGTTTGTATCTGGGAAAAAGAGCTGACGGAGTAACGGGACTGAATGGATGGATAAGCGAGATCGTAACATTTAACGCGTTACCTTCAGCAACGGACCGCGCTTTTTTAGAATGGAGCCAAAGCCAGTATTTTAATATTTCAGGTATGCCCGCTTTAGGGGCATTACCCGCATCACCTGCCAGCGCTTTCATTGCAAAATGGTATGATCAGAGCGGAAATGGCAAAGATCTAGTTCAGGCCACAACCGGTAACCAACCGCGCATTGTGAACGCCGGGGTTACAAGTTTACAAGGGGGTCTTCCTGCGTTTGCGTTAGACGGAACCAATTATTACCTGGGCGAAGCAACCTTAAGCATTGCAAACCCTTATTCGGCAAACATAGTTGCCACGCGTACAGCAGCTTCTGCCGGATATCAGCGACTCATAAATATGAGCGCAACAGGTGATGCCTATGGATACCTGGGTGCCTTTGGCGGTAATTACGCAACCTTTTCAGGGAACGGAGTGGCGTGGAACGACGTAACTGCCAATACTGCTGCCACCGCGGTAACGCTTAATTCGCAGGCCATCCTGTCTATGAACGTAGCTACCGGTGCAACAGGTCTTACTCCGTACATTAACGGTACAGCACAAAATACAAAAGTAGGAACCGCAGCTACTGCAACCGGCTTCCTGGTTGGAGCACCCTATAATGCAGTAACAACTAACCAGCTATGGACCGGCAATGTATCCGAGGTACATATATTACCTGCAGCATTATCAACCACGCGCAGAACTCTTTTAGAAACGAATCAGGCCGCGTACCATACCATCGCCATCAGTAATAGCAAGTATACTGTAGCCAGCGGATACAATTTGTATGTGAACGGCGTGGGTAGAACAAGTTCTACCGATAGCGTTGCAAATACCCGTCAATCGAAAGGGATGGGCTTTATTGTGGGTATGGCCGCAAGTGATTACTTAAAAGATGATGGTGATTATATGACCTGTGGAATGACCTGCCCTACAGGCCTTGTTTCCTTAGCCAACCTTCCGGCCCTGATAACAGAACGCTGGATGAACGACTGGTACTTAAACAAAACAGATGTAGGGGCAAACAACGGCGATATACAGATCTATTTTGATTTTAGTGAGTACGGAGTACCTGGTGTACCGGGCATCGCAGGGAACTATGTTATTTTAGGGCGAAACTCTACCGCCGCCAATTTTACGATAACCCCTACAACCAACGTAACTGTTTCCGGTGACCGGGTGATCTTTACACTTCCCGCGGCAAACCTTGGGGCAGTTGGTTATTATACGATCGGAACATACGATTACACAGATAGTAACCTTCCGGTAGAATTACTTGAATTTGGAGCAAAACAGAATGGAAGTAAGGTTGACCTGAATTGGACCACGGCAACAGAAACAAATAATCATCATTTCACAATTGAACGAAGTGCTGATGCTTTAATCTTTACAGAATTAAAAAGAGTGAATTCAAAAGCCCCGAATGGAAACAGTCTCCTGAAGCTTGAATACAAAGATCAGGATGCGAATCCGCTGGGAGGAACCTCGTATTATAGATTGAAGCAAACGGATCACAACGGAAAATCTGAAACCTTTAATGTGGTAAGCGTAAGTTTTGTTAATAATAAGAACATCACATTCTCGGTTATCCCCAATCCTAACAGCGGTGAATTTAAGGTTGACTTTACCGGTATAGAACATAACCATGAAATAGGCATTACTTTGTTCGATCTACAGGGGCGAAAGGTTTATTCCGGGTCGTTCTATACAGAACAGAATAGCACATCCTTTGATGTTATACCTACACAAAAAATAAGTAAAGGCATTTACACCTGCTTATTGAGCTTTGAGGGGGTTGAATACCCTATAAAAGTGGTTATTAATTAAAATTATTGGTCGATAGAAAGTATTTTTTTATCTGATAATCAATCATTTAGTACATTTTAAAAAGCATTTAGTAGAATTAGTGTTTGGCATGTAAAGTCGTACTCTTATCTTTATGGTTGCAACCTTGCTTACATGATTAAAAGATCTATCCTCTTTTTCTACATCCTTTTTACCCTTTTTTTCGGCAATTTACGTGCGGCAACTTGCGTGGCCACTAAATCTGATGATTGGGAAGATCCAACAACCTGGTCGTGCGGTCGCCTTCCCACATGTGGAGATTCTGTTGTGATCCCCGCTTTAAGGATAGTTACCGTCACTACTCAATTGGACCTTTCCGGCTGCGGTTCACCTATCGCGATCAATGTATTCGGTACACTTACTTTTAATAATGGAAAAAAGATGTTCCTGCCTTGCGGGTCTCTTATCTATGTTCAGGTAGGCGGAATTATTATTGGCGGGGGCGGGGGCGGAAGCTCGAATCTGATCGATATCTGCAGTAATACTGCCTGGACTGCCGGAGCAGGGCCTGTTACAGGACCTTCTACTGTTTCTTCAGGTGGCGTATCCCCTGGTCTTCCTGTAGAACTGCTCTACTTTACAGCGGTAGATGCCAATCAAAAAGTAAAACTTAACTGGGCAACAGCTACAGAAACCAACAATAAAGAATTTGAGATCCAGCGCAGCACCGACGGAATTAATTTCGAAAAAGTTTCCGTTCTGAGCGCACAAAATAGCGGAAACAGCCTGATCACACTTTACTACGAGAACTCTGATCCTAATCCATACGGTGGAACTTCTTATTACAGGCTGAAGCAGATCGACAAGAACGGTGATTTTAAATTATATCCCGCTACTTCTGTTACGATCGGAAATAAGGCCTGGGTGCATATTGTTCCTAATCCCACTTCACACACTCTGATCATTGAAACCGGAGACGATTACCTCGAGGCAAAGATCCAGGTCATGAACTTATTGGGCGAAGAAATGCTTAATACCACTTTGAGTTCATATAAACAAACGCTCGATGTTTCATCACTGTCGAATGGAACCTATTATATATTGATCGATAACGGCCTGGAATTAAGCCGCAATAAGATCGTTATTCAGAAATAAACAAATTACTCATAAAAAAGCCCGTCTCGGTTGAACCGAGACGGGCTTTTTATTTTCAGTATCTCGATCTTTTAAGGTCTTTCTAATCCTGAGAAGAAAAAGTTACCTTCAATAACCGCGTTCTCATCGCTGTCGCTTCCGTGCACCGCGTTTGCAGCAATACTTTTTGCGAACAGCCTGCGGATCGTGCCTTCTTCAGCTTTTGTAGGATCTGTAGCGCCGATCAGTTTACGGAAATCAGCCACTGCGTTATCCTTTTCAAGAATAGCCGCTACGATCGGGCCGCTGCTCATATAATCAACCAACTCACCATAGAAAGGACGCTCTTTGTGAACGATATAAAAATTACCTGCCTGCTCGCGGCTTAATTGCAGGTATTTCATGGCTTTGATCTTAAAGCCCGCTTTGTTCATCATTGCCAGGATAGGGCC
>JANWKZ010000124.1 GCA_025451115.1 Bacteroidia bacterium
CCATCGCTTCGCAGAACGGCGCTTATATAGGATACTCGTTCGCTATTCCTGTGAACATTGTGAAAAAGGTGATGAGTGACCTCGCCGAATTTGGAACCGTACAGCGCGCATTCATAGGTGTTAGCATTCATGACATAGACGCACGATTCGCGGAAGATAAAGGTCTGAAAAGTTTAAGCGGCATTTATGTAAGCGGCTTAACCGAGAATGGTTCGGCTGAACCGGCCGGTGTTGAAATAGGCGACATCATTACCAAAGTAGAGGACTTTAACGTGATAAACGTAGCGCAGCTCCAGGAGCAGGTAGGTAAATATCGTCCCGGTGACAAGATCAGCGTAACGTTAACACGCGGTAATAAAGAGATCACTTTGCCAATGATCCTGAAGAATAAGGAGGGAAAGGTAGGCGTGATACATAAAGAAATTCCGGTTGAGAAGCCGGTGCTTGCTTTGGGCGCTTCGTTCGAGCAGCTAACAAAGGAAGAAATGGGAAAATTAAAGATCCAGAACGGCGTACGCATTGCCAAATTAAATAAAGGTAAGCTGGCCGGGGCGGGCATCAAAGAAGGTTTTATCATCACAGGCATCGATAAGAAAAAAATTAACACGATAGAAGATGTAGAAACCGCCCTGAATAACAAAACGGGCGGCGTGTTGATAGAAGGCGTATATCCCAACGGTATGCGCGCCTATTACGGCTTCGGGCTGTAAAGGTAAATTGTTGTTTTTGGTTTAAGAAACCCTCTCGGTTTAACCGGGAGGGTTTTTTATTTCTGTTTAATGGAGAGAGCATATTCATCCGTATCTTTACCGCGTGAACTTCGAACTCACTTCCGAATACCAACCCACCGGCGATCAGCCCGAGGCCATACGCCAATTGGTGGCGGGCCTCGATGCACAGACCAAACATCAAACACTTTTAGGTGTTACCGGCTCCGGTAAAACTTTTACCGTCGCCAACGTAGTAGCCCAAACAGGCATGCCCACACTCGTGCTTAGTCATAACAAAACACTGGCAGCTCAATTGTATTCTGAATTAAAACAATTCTTCCCAAACAACGCGGTAGAGTATTTCGTTTCCTATTACGATTACTACCAGCCCGAGGCTTACTTGCCAACCACCGGAACTTATATAGAAAAAGACCTGCAGATAAACGACGAAATAGAACGTCTCCGCCTCAGTACAACTTCTTCTTTGATGTCGGGCCGCCGCGATGTGATCGTGGTTTCTTCCGTTTCCTGCATTTACGGTATCGGTAACCCGAATGAATTCCGCAAAAGCGTCATTGAACTGAAAGTTGGGCAGCGTATCAGTCGCAATAGATTCCTTCACCTTCTTGTGCAGGCGTTGTATTCGCGTACAACCGAAGAATTTAGTCGTGGTAACTTTCGGGTGACGGGAGATACAGTGGATATTAATTTATCATATGCCGATCATTGTCTGCGTGTCGGTTTTTTTGGAGATGAGATAGAAAGCCTCGCTACGTTCGATCTTGGAACGGGGAAGACCATCGAGAAGTTCAAAGATTATCTTATTTATCCCGCAAACATCTTCGTTACGGCTCCCGAAACTTTGCAGGGCGCTATACACCAGATACAGGAAGATATGGTGAAGCAGGTTGAGTTTTTCAATGAGAATGGTCGCCCCATGGAGGCCAAGCGTTTGGAAGAACGCGTGAGCCACGACCTGGAAATGATGCGTGAGTTGGGTTATTGCAGCGGTATTGAGAATTACTCGCGTTACCTGGATGGCCGCATGCCCGGCATGCGGCCCTTCTGTTTACTGGATTATTTCCCAAAGGATTTTCTAATGGTAGTGGATGAAAGTCACGTGACATTACCACAAGTACATGCCATGTATGGCGGTGACTTCTCGCGGAAGATAAATCTTGTTGAATACGGTTTTCGTCTACCGGCGGCTTTGGATAATCGCCCGTTGAAATTTGAAGAATTTGAAAGTTTGTTGAACAAGGTCATATTTGTAAGTGCAACTCCCGCCGAATACGAATTGCAGAAATCGGAAGGCGTGATCGTGGAACAATTGATCCGCCCCACCGGCATCATCGATCCGCAAATAGAAGTGCGTCCGTGTCAGAACCAGGTGGACGATCTGCTTGACGAAATAAACAGGGTAGTGGAGCGTGACGAGCGCGTGCTTGTTACTACGCTGACAAAACGCATGGCGGAAGAACTGACCAAATACATGGGCAAGCTGCACATCCGTTGTCGTTATATACACAGCGATGTAGATACGCTGGAGCGTATCGAGATCCTGCGGCAGTTGCGTGTGGGAATGATCGATGTATTAATAGGTATAAATCTATTACGCGAAGGATTGGATCTCCCGGAGGTTTCTTTGGTAGCCATTCTCGACGCGGATAAAGAAGGTTTCTTGCGTAACGTAACTTCCCTGATACAAACTGTAGGTCGTGCCGCGCGTAACGTGAATGGCAGAGTGATCATGTATGCGGATAAGGTAACCGCCAGTATGCAAAAGACAATTGATGAAACACAGCGCCGCAGGCACAAACAAGTAGAGTATAATTTCAAGCACAACATTACGCCGACCACAGCCGGACGCAAAAAACAACCTTTGTCGGCAACCGAAGTGACGGTTGATGGTAAATTAGTGAAGGCTTATGTAGAAAGTGATGAGCTGACCATGGCTGCCGATCCGGTAGTTCAATACATGAACCCGGAGCAATTAAAAAAGCAGATCGGCACGTTAAAGTCAGCCATGCTCCGCGCCGCCAAGGAAATGGACTTTATAGAAGCAGCTAGATTGCGTGATGAATTGTATGTGCTGGAGAAAGCTTTAAAGGACAAAGAATAAGTTCGGGCCATGCAGATCGCAAACAATACTATCTCGGCCGTACAAGACTTCTATCGGAAAGAGCTTGCTCATATATATACAGAGAGCGAGTTGCAGAACGTCATCCGTTGGGTTTTGCAAAAGCAGCTTACCCTTACTTCTATTGATCCCGGTATGCGCATCAATGAATCTGACATGGTGCCGCTTTCCAAAATGTGCAAAGAGTTGAGATCAGGAAGGCCCATACAATACGTATTAAGTGGGGCCGAGTTTTTTGGGCTTGCCTTTAAGGTAGATGAAAGCGTACTGATCCCACGACCCGAAACAGAAGAACTCGTGGAAATGGTGATCAAGGATATGAAGGCAACAGGGCTTTCTTCTGTTCTTGACATCGGAACAGGAAGCGGCTGCATCCCGGTATCTATCAAAAAGAATATCCCACCTGCTTCGGTCTACGCCCTGGATATAAGCGAAGAAGCACTTGAAACCGCTAAGGCCAATGCCACAAATAATGATGTTAGCGTAAATTTCTTTAAAACGGACATCCTGCAGGAAACAGCTGTAACCTATATAAGGAAGCAATGTGGAGACCAACTTCTGGATGTTATCGTAAGCAATCCTCCCTACGTGCCGGAATCGGAAAAAGAGTCCCTCCACACCCGCGTACGCGATTTCGAACCGCATACCGCGCTGTTCGTTGCCGATAAAGATCCCATCCTTTTTTACCGTAAAATAGCTGAAGCGGCTCAAAAACTGCTTAAATCCGGCGGAAAACTGTGGTTCGAATGCCATGCCGATCATGCCTCTAAGGTGCAGCAAATGCTCCATAATGCCGGCTTCGAGAGCGTAAAACTACATGTCGACCTCTCCGGTTCCCCACGTTTTACAGAGGCTATAACGGTTTAAGTACTCTCAAAACGCTATTAACAGGCCTGTGTTTGCAAAATCAGGGGTCCAACCCCGATAGGCCTTTTAACCCGCCCTAAATTTGCTCATGTTATAAAATGCGTTTATTTTTAGCAAATAGATAAACCCCAATTTTATGACGACGAACCTAAACATGAAGAAATTTTTAACAGTTTTATTCTTCCTACTTATCAGTAGCATTTCCTTTTGCCAGGAAGCGGAACAAACTGACGATAAACATAAACCCTCTGTAATGTTGGGGGTGAGCGGACTTAAATTCTCCGGGTACGTCGGCAGTAACTCCGACCTAAATCCTTTACTCGACGCGCGTCTTGGCTATTTCCTGGCCATTGAACAGCGTTTTGGTAAAGTACTGGGCGTAGAGCTTACCGGTATGATTGGAAAACTGGCCGGCACCGATAACTCATCGGTATCGCATCTCAATTTTGAGTCGAAGATCTTCCAGGGCAACCTGATGATCACCGCCAATTTCGATAAAGTTTTTAAAGAAGACCCGCTGGTTTCACCGTTCATTAACGTGGGTATCGGGTTTATGTCTTATACCAGTTATGGGGATATCCTGAGGGGTTCAGATACCCTCCACTACTGGAAAGACGGTTCTATCCGCGACCTGGATGAGAATGCTCCCAACGCAGGCGTAGCCGCAGTCATAAAAAGAGATTATACTTACGAAACAAAGCTTAAAACAAACGGGGAGAACAGCACGCTGGTAATTCCTGTAGGTGGCGGACTGAATTTCCACTTCGGAAGAAAATGGACGGCCTCTGTTGGTGCCAACTACAATATCTGCATGACGCAATGGATCGATAACACAGGTAAAAGCCCGAACCGTTACCTCGCTGCCAACGTGGGCATACAATACGAATTCAAGAAAGGAGCTAACTCAAATTCAGACGCGCGTTATAACAACGTGAATTTTGCGGACGTGGATCACCTCGATGCAGATAAGGACGGGATACCGGATGATAAAGATGATTGCCACGGAACCCTGGCCGGCGTAAAAGTTGATAAAAGAGGGTGTGCGCTTGACGGTGATGCCGATGGTGTGCCCGATTACCTCGATAAAGAAGCGAATACCAAGAAAGGAAGTAAAGTGGATGGGTTTGGTGTGACCGTTAACGAAGAAGAAATGGCCAAGCACCAGTTGGAGTGGGACTCACTGGCACCCGAGCGTAGCAAAGAATTTAACGTGGCTCCAAGCATGGAGTACTTGAAAAAAATAGAAGAAGACGCTAAAAAGGTACGTGCAGCCAATAATACGTCCAGTAAGATCCCTGCCGACCTGCAAGCCGCCGATTTCAATAAGGATGGTTATATATCCGCTGACGAAATTACCAAGACGATCGATGCTTTCTTTGACGGAAGCAGCGACTTTACCGTAGAAAAACTTAACCGGCTCATAGACTACTTCTTTGAGCAGTAAATGATGAATACATGAAGTATATATTATTGCTCGTTCACACATTAACAATTAGTATATACTCCTTCTTCTTCATCGACCCTGTAGTTGTAAAGACCAGTTTCCCTGAAAGTGCCAAGCCGGGCACCGAGTTTACGGCCAAAATAACCATCAATAAGAACACCCTGGCGGGTTTTGCCAAGTTCCAGCTGGAATTACCCCAGGGAATGAGCGCCAAAGAGGGCGACAGTAAGGGCGGCTCCTTCACTTTATCAGGCCAAACTGCCAAGATCATCTGGACCTCTGTTCCTTCTAGCCCCGAATTTGATATTACCATGATCATTGTGGTAGATGCTTCGGCCAGCGGCGACAAGGTCATTACCGGGAAGTACTCGTACATAGAGAACAACAATAAACAACAGTCGGAAATAGCCCCTGCAACGGTTAAGATAGAGGGAGGCGCAACAGCGGCCACCACAACTACAGAGACCACTACAACGGCTGCCACCACCACCACACAACCCGATTATGTAGCCACATCCACTGCTACTGCGGCAGAGAATGCTACTCCTGTAAATGTTAAGCGCACGATCTCCCCAGGTTCTATACAGGGAGAATATTTTGTTGATCTGGCCATAAAAAAGGATGTTGTTAAAGGTTTTGCCAAACTTGAGGAAACGATTCCGACAGGCTTTACAGCTGTGGTTGATAAAAAAGATGAGGCCAATTTCAGTTACAACTCCTCAAACCAGCTTGTGAAATTCATCTGGACCTCTGTCCCCGCCCGTGAAGAGCTGACTATCTCGTATAAACTTGTTCCTAAAAAGAATGCGAAAGAAACCGGTACTTCGGTGGTTGGGGAGTTCTCTTACCTTGAGAACCAGCAATCGAAAAAATACACGATCGAAAAACAGGACCTGACACAAACCGCTACAACTCCTACTGAAACAGTTGCTACTACTAATACTACAACAACGACTGAACCGGTAAATACGAATACAGTTGCCGCAACCAACACGGTTGAACCTGTAAATACGAACACAGCCACTACCGAGCCTGTTAAAACAGAGACCACAACGCCTGTTACTACAACCGAACCTGTTAAGACAGAGACCACCACTCCCGTTACAACCACTGCCGACAACAGTCAAAAGAACAGTAACGTTCACTATTCGGTGCAGGTTGGGGCTTTCCGTAACGGCGTGAATGTATCGGAGCTTTCGTCGAGGTATTCCCTAAGTGGCGTAAACACCGAAATGCAGGATGGACTGACCAAATGCATAATCGGGAAGCATGGCGAGTATAAGGAAGCCCGGGATGCCCGCGAGACCGTTAAATCCAAAGGGGTTAGCGACGCCTTTGTTACGGCTTATAACTCCGGTCGCCGAATTACCGTACAGGAAGCCCTTATGATAACCAGCCAGAAATGGTTCAGGTAAGGGCTTTATAAATTTGACTTTTACATTTATTGTTTTTACCTTTACCAAGTATGCCCAAGCGTACCTACAAACTTATTTGTATCTTATTCTTCCTCACGGCAGTATCTCCCGTTTGGGGGCAGTCTGACAGTGCCAAAAAGGAAGAGCCGCAGCCACCCGCTTTGGGCGATGTTTTTAAACCCACCATTGGCTTAGGCATGGGTAACCTGTCGTTCTTCGGGGATCTTTATACCAAACACTTTCAAAAACCTTCTGTTTCCCGTTTGGGCTATGAGTTGCATTTATCGCAGCCATTGACAGAAGCATTCCAATTGAATTTCTATGTGATGTTCGGTAAGCTGGGGGCTAATGAAAGAACACTCAAACGCAACGAAAATTTTGAATCGATGATACGCCTGGGTGGCGCCCAACTGATGTACGATTTCTCCAATTTCATTAAGAACCAAAAGCACGTTAGACCTTATGTATTGGTTGGTGTTGAAGGCTTTGAGTTTCTCAGCAAGACAGACCTGAAGGATAAATACGGCAATACCTATCACTACTGGAGCGACGGCTCGATCAAGAACATGGCTGAAACTTCGCCTAACGCGCAGAACGCCGTGAATCTTGTACGCGATTATTCTTACGATTCGGATATCCGGGAGCTTGACCTCGATGGTTTTGGCAAATACCAGGAGCGTTCGTGGGGCATTCCCGTAGGTGTTGGCTTCACGATGGCCATTGGCGAGCGTGCCAAATTCCGTTGGGGAACAACCATGCACTTCACCTTCACAGATTACATCGACGGAGTTACAGAAGGCAGCAAGGGCGTGCGTAAAGGCACCAAAGCGAACGATCATTTTATGATGATGTCAGCTTCTATACATTACGATCTTGTATTCAAGAAAAGCGATCGCACCTTCGATACGCTTGATGCCGATCATTTCAAAGACATCGATTGGCTTGCTATTGACAATGGAGATGAGGATAAGGACGGCGTTCTTGATTGGGACGATTATTGTCACAATACGCCTGAAGGCGTGAAAGTAGATGCAAAAGGTTGTCCGCTGGATGAAGATAAGGACCTCATCGCCGATCATCGCGATGACGAATTGCCTACGGCTGCCGGAATGATCGCGAATGGTCGCGGGGTTGGTATAACCGATGAGATGGCCCAGAAGTGGTATGATAGTTTTTACGATTCAACCGGAACAGGGGAAGGCGCAAGGCTTGTAAACCTCGATTCGGCGAAAGGAAAAAAAGGTACAGTTAACCCAAAAATACAACCCAAGCAATTCACAGTTGAGTTAGCGCGTTACAAAGGCGGTATACCAAGCGACGAGATGGCTTACCTGTTGAGCATTGGCGATGTAAAATCATTTAACCTCGGAGATGAGACCGTAGTTTATGCAGCCGGTAATTACGAAGATATCCGTGTAGCGATAAAACGCAGGGATGAGTTCAAGGCGGAGGGCCTCAAGGATTCTAAGGTGGGTTACTTCAAAGGAGAAGAGTATTTCTCGCTTACCGATGTGCAGATAACGGAGGAGATCGCCGCGGCCGATAAGAAATTTAATGCCGGGGCAGCAGAAACGAATTCGGGTAGCAAAGACCAGATCATTTACCGTGTGCAGTTAGGCGCATACAAAAGTCCTCTTTCACCGGGTATGTTCAAGAACGCGGGTAATGTGATCGAATTGAAAACGGAGGACGGGTATTACAGGTATTGCTCAGGCTCTTTTAAAACCCTTATGGAAGCAGCTTCAGGCCGCGCCGAATTGGTGATCGAAGGTTATGCAGACGCTTTTGTGACAGCTTATAAGAACGGTAAGCGTATTGCTATGACGGATGCCGGCGCTACCTACGAGAAAAAAGACCAGGGATATAAGGAGAACCTTGACGAGAAAGCGAATACAGCCGGGGCTATCGATAAATCAAAAGTTACTTTCAGTATCCAGCTTGGTGTGAACAAAAAGGCCGATGATGCCGCTTTTGAAGAGCGCATCAAAGACCTGAAAGATGTATCGAAGCAACCCACTTCTACCGGCATGTACCGATATATGGTTGGAAGCTTTAAAGACTACAATGCCGCGGTTAAATTCAAGAACACCCTTGTAGACCAAGGCCATAGAGATGCTTTCGTAATTGCGCTCTTTAACGGCGCGGTGATCTCTATCCAGGAAGCCCTCGAACTGGTCAAGTAAAAGCTCATTTCTTTTTACCTTTTTTTACCAAAAATCCCTTATTTTTGGAGCCTTACATTACTAACCATTAATCACCGGAAACCATGAACTTTGAACTCTCCGAAGAACATTTGATGATACAAAAAGCCGCCCGCGATTTCGCGCAGAATGAATTGAAACCCGGCGTAATTGAGCGTGACGAGCATCAGAAATTCCCTACTGAACAAGTAAAGAAAATGGGTGAGCTTGGATTCCTTGGCATGATGGTAGACCCTAAATACGGCGGGGGAGGAATGGATACTATTTCGTACGTACTTGCCATGGAGGAGATCTCTAAAGTGGATGCTTCCTGTTCGGTGATAATGAGCGTGAACAACTCACTTGTTTGCTGGGGACTCGAGCATTTTGGATCGGAGGAACAAAAACAAAAATATTTAGTGCCATTGGCAAAAGGGGAGAAGATCGGTGCATTCTGCCTTTCTGAACCCGAAGCGGGCAGCGATGCCACTTCGCAAAGAACAACCGCCGAGGATAAAGGTGACCATTATTTACTAAACGGAACCAAGAACTGGATCACCAACGGGAACAGTGCTTCGGTTTACCTCGTAATGGCGCAAACCAATGTAGCCGCAGGGCATAAAGGTATCAACTGCCTGATCGTGGAAAAAGACATGGAGGGGTTAGTCGTGGGCCCTAAAGAAAATAAAATGGGTATCCGCGCCAGTGATACACATTCTCTGATGTTCAATAACGTAAAAGTTCCGAAAGCAAATCGCATCGGTGAAGAAGGATTTGGTTTCAAATTCGCTATGAAAACACTGGCGGGCGGGCGTATCGGTATCGCTTCCCAGGCTTTAGGGATCGCGAGTGGCGCTTATGAATTAGCCCTTGCTTATTCAAAGGAACGTAAAGCGTTTGGAAAAGAAATTTCAAAACACCAGGCCATACAATTCAAATTGGCCGATATGGCAACCCGCATTGACGCAGCGCGCCTGCTCTGCTTAAAAGCTGCCTGGGAAAAGGATCATCACCTCGATTACGGTCAGAGTGGTGCTATGGCCAAAGTGTTCTCTTCTGAGACCGCGATGTGGACTGCCACGGAGGCAGTCCAGGTGCATGGCGGTTACGGTTACGTGAAGGAATACCATGTGGAGCGCCTGATGCGCGATGCCAAGATCACCCAGATCTACGAAGGTACATCGGAGGTGCAGCGCATCGTTATTTCAAGAAGCGTGCTCTCCTAAGACGTTCTTCTACCGGTTTGAAGACGATAAAATAGCGCCTAAAAACCCTTTTTTCAGCCAACATTTTGTTAGATTTGTGCTATACAAATTGCATTATGTATTTGTCTGACCGAGTAAAAAGCCTGGCTGAATCGCAAACCATCGCGATGGCGCGTAAAAGCCGCGAACTCATCGCCCAGGGGATCAATATCATCAGCCTGAGCCTTGGCGAGCCTGATTTCAATACCCCTGATGTGGTAAAGAAAGCGGCCGAAAAAGCGATCGAGGACAATTACAGCTTTTACACGCACGTTTCAGGCTATCTTGAATTGCGCCAGGCCATCTGCAAAAAATTCGAACGTGATAACGGACTTTCTTATACACCCGAAGAGATCGTGGTGTCAACCGGGGCCAAGCAAAGCATTGCCAACGCCGTATTGTGTTTGCTTAACGCAGGTGATGAGGTTATCGTTCCCTCGCCTTATTGGGTAAGTTATCTCGAACTGGTTAAACTGGCCGATGCGAAGTCGGTGGTAGTTAATACCAGCATGGAGAATAATTTCAAGATCACCGCGCAGCAACTCGAAAAAGCCATTACTCCCAGATCACGTGTACTGATATTTTCCTCACCTTGTAATCCAACAGGTTCTTTGTACAGCGAAGCAGAGCTTTCTGCCCTTGCCGAGGTGATAAAAAAACATAAGGATCTCTACGTGATCAGCGATGAGATCTACGAGCACATCAATTTTGTGGGCAAGCATGTAAGCATCGCGCATATGGAGGGAATGAAGGAACGCACTGCTGTCATCAATGGGGTTTCCAAAGGTTTTGCCATGACCGGATGGCGAGGAGGAATTTTAGCCGCTCCCAAATGGCTCGCGCAGGCCTGCGATAAAATGCAGGGCCAATTCACTTCAGCTACCTGCAGCATCACCCAAAAAGCCATGCACACCGCTATGGAACTTCCTGTTGAGACCACATATCCCATGCGCGACGCGTTCAAACGCCGCCGCGACCTGGTTGTAAAAGGACTCAGCGAGATCACGGGATTCAAATGCAATAACCCCGATGGAGCTTTTTACGTTTTTCCGGAGGTAAGTTATTTCTTTGGTAAGTCATTCAACGGTAAAAAAATAAATAACGCTACGGATCTTTGTATGTTCCTGCTGGAAGAAGCCAAAGTGAGCATGGTTCCCGGAGCCGCATTCGGCGACGACAACTATTTGCGCATCAGTTACGCCACCTCCGACGATAGATTGAAAGAAGCCATTCAGCGAATTAAAACGGCAACTGCCAAGCTTTCCTAAACATGAAAAAATACTCGGTAAGAAAAGAACATATCCGCGAGCTCTTCAAATCATTCAACAACCTAACCGCGCTGGTTATCGGTGATGTAATGGTGGACTCTTACATGTGGGGAAGTGTTTCGCGTATCTCTCCCGAGGCACCTGTTCCTATTGTAACTGTAAAACAAAAAGAAAAGCGACTGGGAGGAGCTGCCAACGTGGCCCTCAACCTGCAGGCGCTGGGAGCAACTCCTATTTTGTGTAGTGTGATAGGCGTAGACAGCGATGGGCAGGCTTTCCTCGACCTTTTGCGTCAACAGCGTTTGAGCCAGAAAGGAATTTTAAAATCACGCGAAAGGAATACAACAGTAAAAACCCGCGTCATCGGTAATAATCACCAGATGATACGCGTGGATGAAGAGACCGAAGATGATATCGCGGGTTATGAGACCGACCAGCTCCTGCATCTCATCACTTTTATCCAGGAACACGACAAGATCGATGTGATCATTTTCGAAGATTATAACAAAGGACTTATTACTTTGCGGCTGATCCAGAAAGTAGTTGAATCGGCACGTAAACGAGGTATTCCGGTAGCGGTGGATCCCAAGAAAAAGAATTTCCTCAATTATAAAGGTGTGACCCTGTTCAAACCGAATTTAAAAGAGCTCCGCGAAGGATTAAAGTTGGATGTGGGTGACACAGAAGATGAGAATGAGCTTCAAAAGATACTCAGTGGTTTCCGTAACAAACAAAAGATCGATACCCTGCTTCTCACGCTTTCAGAAAAGGGTATCTGCACCAATTCACGTTCAGTAAAAGAGATTTTACCGGCCCATATCCGCACTATAGCAGACGTTTCAGGGGCCGGCGATACCGTGATCAGTGTGGCCGCTTTATGTTTGGCCCTCGAAACAAATCCTATCCTCACAGCTGCCCTTGCTAATCTATCCGGAGGCCTCGTGTGCGAACAAATTGGTGTAGTTCCTATAGACAAGGAGAACCTCCTGAAAGAAGCGCTTTACTTAGACTTTGTGAAATAAATGTCACGCAGAGGTACAGAGTTCGCAGAGTCTCCGGGTACTTTAAGGGAGAATGTAATATCGGGTATCCTGATTGACATTTTTATTAATGTTCATAAGCAACTTGGGCCAGGCTTATTGGAAAGTGTGTATGAAGAAGTGATCTGTTTCGAACTGGCTAAAAGAGATATCGGTTTCAGGAGACAGCAGGGTATAAAGGTTACTTATGAAAATGTTGAGATGGAGCTTGGCTTCAGAGCTGATATTATCGTAGAAGATAAAGTGATCATTGAGATAAAATCAGTGGAAGGTCTTGCCCCGGTTCATCATAAACAATTACAGACCTATCTTAAATTAACAGATAAGAAATTAGGCTTGTTGGTCAACTTTAATGTGAACCTGGTGAAGGATGGAATTGTAAGAATAGCGAATAATCTATGATCTTCTTGCAAGCCCCACCACCCCCTCTGTCACTGTCCTTTCGGCTGTTCTCTGCGCTCCTTGCGTCTCTGCGTGCCACATTTCCAATATCTATCATAGAATAATGTCATCAGTTACGCCATATAACAAGACCCAAACCAAAAAAGAGCAGGTAGCCGAGATGTTTGATAACATCGCGTTCCGTTATGATTTCCTGAACTCTCTTTTGTCGCTTGGCATTCATAAAGGCTGGAGGAAGAAAGCGGTTAAAGTGTTTAGAGACAAAAAACCGAGATTCATCCTCGATGTAGCCACCGGCACCGGCGATCTCGCCATTGAAGACCTGAAAGCGAATCCCGAGAAGGTGATCGGCGTAGATATCTCGGCGGGTATGTTAGAGGCAGGCCGCAAAAAAATAAAAAAAGCCGGACTCGAGAATAAGATCGAACTGCAATTGGTGGATGCGGAAGGGCTTCCTTTTGCCGACAATTATTTTGATGTGATCACAGTTGCTTTTGGTGTTCGGAATTTCGAGAACCTTGAGAAGGGATTACAGGAAATGCAGCGTGTACTGAAACCGGGCGGGGACCTTGTAATTATTGAGTTCTCCAAACCCAAAGGTTTTTTCAGCGTTTTCTATAAATTCTACTTCAATTATATAACACCCGCTATCGGCCGCCTCTTCTCTAAAGATCATCGGGCCTATTCTTACCTTCCCGAGTCGGTTGAGGCTTTTCCCTATGGGGAGGCTTTTTGTAAGATATTGTCGCGCTGTGGCTATAAAGGACCTAAAGCGATGCCCCTTACTTTTGGGGTGGCCTCCATCTATACGGCCACGAAATAAAACCCGTTATTTTTCGTTATTTTTGCGGTTTACAGCATATTAGGTGATTCTGAGCTATATATACAAGACAATAAGAAAGGGGATTTTCCCCGTGCTTTTCCTTTGCGTTTCCTGTCTTTTTGCCCAGCCTAATACCGAAAAAGGGCTAAACCTTCCTAAGTTCTATAAGCAATACATCCATTTCGGCTTCAGTATAGGCTTTAACCGTACCGATTTTCGTATCCATACTTTGCCTAACTCAAAATTGCCGCACGACGTACATGATACGATACTTTATCCCAACGATACGCTGAACCTTAAATCGGTTGAAAGCAGGGCAGAACCCGGTTTTAACCTCGGTATCATCTGCGATGCCCGCTTACACGAGTACGTAAGAGTGCGTTTCCTTCCCAACATTTCATTCGCTTCGCGTAGTTTGCTTTACAATTTTACCGGCACCGATACTTTTACCGTCAAAAAGAAATCTGAATCAACCTTCATTAACCTGCCCATAAATTTCAAACTGCAGTCGAAACGCTTACAGAACTTCGGTGCTTATGTATTGGGTGGGTTTAGCTATAGCATAGACCTGGCTTCTGGCAAAAGCGATGCAGCCAGCAACGAAGTGGTGCGGTTAAAATCCACCGACTGGTACTATGAGGGTGGGGCGGGAGTTGACTTCTATCTTCCTTATTTTAAGCTGGCGCTGGAAATGAAACTTGTAAAAGGCCTCAAGAATATTCTTATAAAAGATAATACCTTCTTCACCACGCCCATTAACAGGCTTAATTCGCATATCTTCCTGGTGAGTGTAACCTTTGAGGGATGATAAAAACGCTTACCCTTACTGTATCGCCTTCAGAAGCTTTTTCGGAGAACGCGCTGAAAGAAAAAGTAAAAGAGGAACTGGGTCTGACCGCCAAGGACGAATTACATGTTTTATTAGATCGCAGATCCATTGATTCGCGGCAGCGGAGCATCAAAATAAATTTAACGGTAAAAGCCTTTATTAATGAACCTCTGCAGGAGGAGCAAATAACTTTTGATTACAAGGATGTTTCGGGAACAAAGCCTGTTTATATCATTGGTGCGGGGCCGGCGGGTTTGTTTGCTGCACTGCGTTGCCTCGAATTAGGATTAAAACCCATTATTTTTGAACGTGGAAAGGACGTGAAAGAGCGCAGGCGCGATCTGGCTGCCATAAACAAAGAACATCTTGTAAATCCCGAGAGCAATTATTGTTTCGGAGAGGGTGGTGCAGGAACTTACAGTGATGGAAAGCTATATACGCGCTCTCACAAACGCGGCGATGTATTAAAGACGCTTAAAACGCTTGTTTACCACGGCGCCGACAAAACTATTTTGGTTGATGCGCATCCGCACATCGGTACCAATAAACTGCCCCAATTGATAACCGCTATTCGCGAGACCATTTTAAAGTTTGGGGGCGAGGTGCATTTTGATTCTAAACTGGTAGACCTGCTGACCGACAAGAATAAATTAAAAGCGATTCGGGTTATAAGTGAAGGAAAAGAGAAGGAGTACACCTGCGACAACCTGATCCTGGCTACAGGCCACAGCGCGGAAGACATTTATGAATTGCTTGATAAGAAAAACATTCTACTTGAAGCAAAGCCCTTTGCGATGGGCGTTCGCGTAGAACATCCGCAGGAGTTAATAGATTCGGTTCAGTACCATTGTAGCTTAAACGATGTAAAACACGCCCGCGAATTCTTGCCGGCAGCTTCTTACTCATTGGTGCAACAGGTTAATGGACGAGGAGTTTACTCTTTTTGTATGTGTCCGGGCGGTATTATCGCGCCTTGCGCTACCGGACCGGAATCTGTTGTTACAAATGGCTGGAGTCCAAGTAAAAGAAATAACCCTTATGCCAATTCCGGTATTGTTGTGGGAATAGATAAATTAGATTGGCAAAAGTTCTCTTCTAAAAAACAATTGGCCGGTCTTGCCTTGCAACGCGAATTGGAGAAAAGCGCCTGGCTTGCGGGCGGAAAAACACAAACTGCGCCCGCGCAGCGTTTAAAGGATTTTACCGAAGGAAAAATAAGCAAGGATCTGCCCGACTGCTCTTACCAACCCGGTTTGGCAAGCGTGGACATGAAAAAAGTATTGGGCGACATGATCGGTAATTCTTTAAAAGCAGGCTTCATTGCTTTTGGAAATAAAATGAAAGGCTACCTCACCAACGAGGCTTTGATAGTGGGCGTAGAGTCGCGCACATCAACACCTGTGCGTATTCCTCGCGATAAGGAAACCTGCCAGCACTTGCAAATTCAGGGCTTATTCCCATGCGGCGAAGGCGCAGGTTATGCGGGGGGAATAGTTTCTGCTGCCATGGATGGGGAAAGATGCGCGGAGGCGGCAAAGAGCTATCTATCCGCTTAATTAGCAATAATTTATTGATTTAACTCCGGTGTGGGAATAATGCCGAACCTTCGGTACACCGAAGTTTGTCATTCAGAAAAAGCGGAAAGAATTGCCTAAATTTGACGTAATGAGAATGAGAGAAAATGGAGGCGCTTGCATGGCATGCAAGAGGTCGTCGGTTCGACTCCGATATTCTCCACTATCGCTGGCTCGTTAGAAACTGTAGAAGGAGGAGAAGGTAAACCTAATACAAGAAATGGAAAATTATCTGGTTCGGTTCATCCAGAAACGGGTGTACCATTTGTTAAAGGATTTCCCGATTTTTCAAATTATCTTTACAAGGGAGGAGCTAATAATGTCATAATAAAACCAACAGGAAGCCGTGTAGGTGATGCTGCCGCTGCCAATAAAATAGCAGGTTACGCCAACACACCCGAGGGTCATGTTTGGCATCATCATCAAATAACAGGGCGAATGCAGTTAGTTAATGAAAAAATTCACGCTCAAACTGGACATACAGGAGGATTTTCCATTTGGGGTAAATAAATGAAATATGACAAAGTTCACTGAAACAAAAAAAACAATCGATTTAGCACAAATAAGCGAATTAGAAAGATATGCTGGATTAGAATTTCCACAAGAGTATAAAGATCATTTGTTGAAATGTAACGGCGGAAGGTGTTCTCCCAACGTTTATACCTTTATTGAAAACGGCAAAGCCGCAAAGTCTGATGTAAATTGGTTTTTCGCTATACATGAAGGAGAATATAGTAATCTTAAGTTTTATGTTGATACTTATAAGAAAAAAAACAAAAGATTACCTTCGCACATTTTACCTATTGCTAATGATTCTGGTGGAAATCTGATATGTATTTCTTGTGGGCAAAGAGATAGAGGGCAGATTTATTTTTGGGACCATGAAAAGGAAGTTGATTATAATATTTCCGATGATTCCGATTATAAGAATTTGTACTTCATATCGAAAAGCTTAGATGAATTTTTTAACTCTTTGAAGGAAGATTTCGATTAAAGCGACAAGGTAGTCTTTAAAATGTCACTTGATCCATTCTCCTTTCCTAGAGATAGTAAAATCTCTTGCGAGCCCTGTATTGCGAGCTGAATTAATTGTGCTTGGGTTTGAGCCCTGCTAAGGGCGAACACAAGCTATGTTGCAAACACAAGCTGTGGCGTGAGTTTTTGTTGAGCAGGGATAAAGAGCAGGTACAAAAACTATGACACAGTGCAGCAATGATAGTAACGGGCTCCATTTTTCTAAAAGACGCCTAATTAATTTTCTGTCGCTGACCAATCCAGAAGCATACGAAAAAATGAAATTAAGTTTATTTCAGTGGAGTTTTGCTATTGTTAAAGGAGACATGAATGATACACTTGTCTCAATGCGTGATTATATCCCTGAGCTTTTGACCTTATTTGACAAGCGGGTTACTAACAGTTCAGTTTTTATTTCCACACCACATATTCCGGGAGCTACCACAGCAAGCTCAGTGGTTGAGAAACCAAATATCTATAGTCTTGAGGAGACAGATGTGCATATAACCACTATTCACTCGGTCAAGGGTCAAACACATACGGGAACACTTTATCTAGAGAGTTTTTACCGAAAGGGCAACGGTAATTACGAGTCTGAGAGATTAGCAACTCAGCTAAAGGGTGCGCCTTTTAATCCCTCTTCAGGTGAAATCCTAAAGCAAACGACAAAAATGATGTATGTCGGTTTGTCAAGACCTACTCACTTACTATGTATTGGTGTACATCGTACGCGATTCACCTCACATCTTAGCGGGGTTGAAGGGATGTGAAGGTGTTCTAGTAGCCCGTACGAGAATCGAACTCGTGTTTCACCTATTTCACTTGTTTCACCCACCTTTTTCCCGCTTTTTCTGAATGCCAACCTTCGGTACATCGAAGTTAGCACAAAAGCCGCCGTACTAAACAACAGAAAACCAGATTTTTAATAGAATATTAGTAATTAATGACCTTGCAGTAAGTTTTCTCACCGGCATCGGTCACCACAGAAATGATTAGTACTTTATCAGCTGTTTCACCAATCGGCAAATGAACTTTTCCCTTGCTCACGTGTTCGATACGCTGATCGGCAATGATCTTCTCACCAAGGATGTTCTGCACGCTGATATAAGCGCCCGAATTTTTGCTGTCTGCAAACTGTACATAAAAGCCCTCTTCGTCCCTGCTGATGAACATGTTCTTGCTGGGTTCTGCAACGGCAGCAACGCCAACGCCGCTTCCATCAATTACCGTTATAAGCTGGCTACAGATAGAAGTATCTCCGCAAGAACCTATGGTCATTAAGGTAACCTCATATTCGCCGGGAGCGCTGTAACTGTAGGTAGTATCAAAGCAGGAAGCGCCTGTGCCATCGCCAAATTCCCACCAATAAGAAACACCATTCGTACTACTGTTTGTAAAGGTGACATCTACACTATCTGAAACAAAGACAACACTATTTGAAACCGCTCCGCAGGATGCCATCGGCGCATTCTGACTGTTCAATACAAAATTCACAGTTCCGTTATCGCAACTACCGGCTGTGTTTATGTCAACACTGTAATTTCCGCTGTTCACATTCGCTAAAGTGTCTGCACCGGCTTTATTCAAGCTTGTTTTAATGATGTTGTTCTGGGCGTCCTTCCAGTAATAATTCCACGGACCGGTTCCGGTTGCCGAAGCGGTTATCATTCCATCCGCCGCGTTGTGGCAGGTAGGATCAACAGAATTTCCGCTTAACGATAAAGAATTGTTAATGGTAATGTTTAACACAAAGCGGGCCGCGATCTTCTCGGTATCATTTATCGTGCAGTTGTAGGCTCCTACGCGAAGATCCTGGTCTAACCCGGTGTAATTATCATGCAGCATGATGCAGGCCCCGGTCGGCAAATTCTGTAGATCACTCGCGGAGATCGAATAGGTATCGGTGCTATCCGTTTTTACTTTTACGGGAATACCGTAATTCTGGTTGAGGGCCGGCATTCCTTTTATGGCGAATTCAAATCCGCCCAGGTAGGTGGAGATCCCAAGAAATCCGAGGTCGGGCCCCATATATAACGCATCGTAAAAATCATCATAATTCAAAGAGCCGCCCGCGTCGAAATAAACTGCGGTTTCCCACGCCATGTTGTGCCCATTCGCATGCAGTCGCATCACCATGGGGTTTGTAGCCGACTGCGTTTGCTGTCCGTTGAGTTTAAGAAGTTCCTGCGTGCTTGCGGTTTTGTATGTTTCAAGTGCGGTTAATGTCACACTGGCTGCATTTGCTTTTACAAAGAATGACTGGCCGATAGGAATTGAATTTCCCATTCCTCCGGAACCAACAACCGGGCTGCTTACTCCATTCACGTAAGTAGCGTGTCCGCTGATGTCGGGATTGTATACGTAGATAGCATTCGTTACGTTGGCATTTCCGTTTCGCAGCGAGGTCCAGAGAATAGGCGAGGGATAAGGATTGCAAATGAGGTTAAAGCCATGATCATTGGCTTGTGTTCCCCCTCCCACATTTGTGCGGGTTAGTGTAATGGGAAAATTCTTTTGGTTTACCGAACCTGTGGCATCCAGCAGAATATCCGCGGTATTCACGGTTGATGTACCCAGGTAAAGCCAAAAGCCTTTTCCAATGGTCATTGCGTCTGTTATATTCGTAATTGGAATGTAACGAAGCGAATTATCGTAAAGCCCTCCGATGGTTTCGTTGTACCAGTAAACAGAAGTAAAGCCAAAATGTCCATCCGGACAATTCAGGCAGGTTATCGTGGTGTTGTCATCCCAGTCAGTAAAAGTTCTTCCTGTTAAGCCCGGCGAACCGATCACAGTCCAGCCGGTCAAACCTCCCTTTGCGTACATCTCTGCTTTCGCGGTACCTGATACGCTTCCCGTGGCACCTATCACAGCGATCCTTCCAACCGATGTGGAAGAGAGCGCTTTCAAGATCAGGTTACCCGATGTGGTAACAGTTCCATTGGTAGGTGTCATCGCGCCGGTAATGTTCAAGGTATTTCCTAATGTTACCATGCGGTTTGCACGGTTAAGCGTAAGATTATTCAGGTAAGAACCTGTTCCGCTCTGGGTCATTTTTAGCGTGTTTGTGATCACGCCCGTACCACCTATGCTGATGTTAGAAC
>JANWKZ010000125.1 GCA_025451115.1 Bacteroidia bacterium
AAGGCTTTAGATACATTGCAAAAGCTCACTGATATTAAACTGGCCGATATCCCATACTATAGTTTTACGAAGGGGAAATTCGCAGGTATTGATAATATTGTTGTATCGAACACAGGGTATACCGGTGCGGGTGGATTTGAGATCTATTTTGATAACGCGCACGCCGAAAAGATCTGGGACGCGATCTTTGAGGCCGGGAAAGAATTCGGTATCAAGCCGATCGGCCTGGGTGCCCGTGATACATTGCGTTTAGAGATGGGTTTTTGCCTTTACGGAAACGATATCGATGATACCACATCTCCACTGGAAGCGGGGTTAGGCTGGATCACCAAATACACCAAAGATTTCACGGATAAAGACAAAATGCTCGCTTTAAAGGAAAAAGGAGTAGCCCGCAAACTCGTCGGCTTCGAAATGATCGATCGCGGTATTCCCCGTCACGGTTACCCGATCGTTGACGCGGCAGGAAATAATATCGGGGTGGTTACTTCCGGTACCCAGTCACCTTCACTCAATAAAGCTATCGGGATGGGTTACGTTAAAACTGAATTATCAAAGGCCGATTCTGAGATATTTGTTCAGATACGCGATAAGAATATAAAAGCGAAAGTGGTGAAGATCCCATTTTTGAAGAAATAATAAGGTGCTGTCACGTCGAGCGTAGTCGAGACGCTGGAGGTGGCTTATCACAAAGTTCTCGACTACGCTCGAACTGACATTAATTGAAGTGAATTTGGACTTTAAAAAAATAGATTGTTGCTTTTCTCCTTATCTCTACCCGGTTTACGCGGATACGGAAAGTATTGTGGTGGTGATCGATGTTTTTCGCGCTACATCTGCCATTTGCGTGGCTTTTCATTATGGAGCTGATAAGATCATTCCCGTAGCAACGGTAGAAGAAGCTATGGAATACAAAAAACAGGGCATGCTGGCAGGTGCCGAGCGCAACGCTATTAAACTGGATGGTTTTGATTTTGGCAACTCTCCCTATGATTATATGGGAAACCATGTTAAAGGAAAGACCATCGCGCTTACCACAACCAACGGAACCCAGGCCATAGAAGCTGCACGCGGAGCTTATAAAGTCGTGGTTGGGTCGTTCTTAAATCTTGATGTTCTGTGCGATTGGCTGGTGAAACAAAACCGTGATATCCTACTTCTGTGCTCGGGCTGGAAGAACAAATTCAACCTTGAAGATTCGCTGTTGGCGGGAGCTGTTACAGAGAAGATCAAGGCTAAGAACAACAAATATATCCTGGGAGACGGCTGCCTGGCCATTAAATATCTATTCCAGATAGGGAAGGAGCGTCCCACCAAATTCTTCAATTACTCCTCTCATAAGGACCGTTTTGCCAAGCTCAACCTCAAGGAAGATATCCGCTATTGCCTCAGCTATAATATGGCCCCCGTGGTGCCTGTCCTGGAGGGGAAATTCCTTGTGAAAGCGGCCCTATAATTTCCCTCCGATTGCCCAATTTTTCCTATTTTTAAGGCTACAAATTTTTAGCCTGTGGCAGCCAAAAAGAAAGGCCCTGTAAAAACCGAAAAAGTCCAACCCGAACCCGAGGTAAAACTGCGTCCCGACTTCTTCGAGAACCTTGGTGGGAAGGCAAAATGGGTGGCCCTTGGTATTCTTTTCCTGGTGGCTTTCATTGTTTTAAAGGATTTCCTTTTTCTTAATAAGATCTACCTTTTCCGCGATATCGGCAGCGACTCTTTGAATGCTTCCTGGCCTTGGATGTCCCATTCGGCCGATTATATCTCCCGTTATGGTGTTCCTTCCTGGACCTTCAATATGGGGATGGGTCAGAACCTTTTGTCTTTTTCGGCTTATGATCCTTTTGATTATTTGCTTTATCCTTTCGGAAAGGAGAATATGCCTTACCTTATCGTGTACAAGGAATTGGCAAAAATACTTTTGTCGGGCTTCATCTTTTTCCGTTACCTGAAGCTGCTGAATTTGGGTAATTACGCGGCTATCGTTGGTTCTTTACTGTTTGCTTTTTGCGGTTATATGATCGTGGGAAGCGGTTGGTTCCTGTTCTCGTTCGAAGTATTCATTGCCGCTCTGTTGCTTTGGTCGTTCGAGATGCTTTTCCAAAAGAATAAGTGGTATTGGTTTGCCCTTCCAATGTTCCTCATTGGCGTTTCGCGTCCGTTCAACTTGTGGTTATACGCTATCTTTTTATTCCTGTACATTTTGTACCGTGTTTTCCAAACCGAAGGGAAACTCGAGATCAAGAACGCTTCCATCCTTTTCGGAAAGATCCTTGGCGTTTCTGTTATAGCTTTAGGTATCAGCGCTCCCTTGTTCCTCGAACATTTACAGGCTATGATAGATAGTCCCCGTGGTTCCGGACCGGATTCTTATAGTGGAACGTTACGTGCCATGCCCATGTTTGATACGCCGGAGAAGCTTGAGTTCGGTACTGCAATTATGCGCTTCTTCTCAAGTGATATCCTTGGAAGCGGCATAAACTTCAAAGGCTGGCAGAACCTGCTCGAAGCTCCTATGTTCTATTGCGGAATACCCTGCCTCTTATTGTTCACACAGTATTTCCAGTTCCTTGGCAAAAAAACCAAACGTTTCGCTATTGCGCTTCTACTCATCTGGTTGTTGCCTGTTATCTTCCCGTACTTCCGTCGCGCTTTCTGGTTGTTCAGTGGAGACTACTACCGTACGTACTCATTCTTTGTCTCCCTGGTATTCATTTTCTTCTCGGCGCAGGCGCTGGATAAGATCATTGCCGAAAGAAAAATAAACCTCAAAGCGCTCTTCATCACCTTAGGCGCTTTGCTCATCCTGCTTTACTATCCTTTCTTTGAGACTAAAGGTTCGGTAGACGGAGGAATAAAGCTCTTTGCGGTGGTTGCCCTGTTCTTTTACACCGGTATGCTTTACATGATCGGCAAAAAGCAGGATACACTTAATTACAAATACGCTTTTCTCGCTTTCCTTGTAATAGAGCTTTCATTCTTCTCATGGTGTACAGTAAATCGTCGTACAACCGTCACCGGAAAGGATCTTGGCCTCAAAACAGGCTATAACGATTACTCTACCGACGCCATCAATTACCTGAAACAAACGGATAAATCATTTTACCGGGTTGATAAGAACTATTTCTCCTCTCCGGCCATGCATGGTAGTTTGAACGATGGCATGACGCAGGATTATTACGGCACTTCCAGTTACAATCCTTTCAATCAATTGTATTACATCAATTACCTCAAAACAATGGGATTGATCAGTAAAGTGAATGAGCTGGAGTCGCGCTGGTCGCCGGGCCTTGCCAACCGCGTTATACTGGAATGCCTCAATGATGTAAAGTACTTCATGAGCAAGAGTGGGTATTCCAACCCCATCTGGCGTGCTACGCATGATAGTGTGGGTATGTTTGGCGATGTTTTGTTACTGAAGAATAAATTTGTTCTGCCTTTTGGTTACGGATATACGAAATACATCAAGTTGTCGGATTTCGAGAAAATACCTGCCGGCCAGAAAGATTACGTGAGTACGCTTGCCTGTGTTTTGAACGACGAGGATGTGGCCAGGGCTGCGGGATTGAAAGAGTACAATTTAAAGGATACCGTGCCCCAAATGCAGTTTAGCATTGATATACTGAAGCAGAACATCGACAGTCTTAAAAGAAACGCGCTAACCATGGGCGAGTTCACCCCGGCGAACATCAAAGCAACGGCGAATGCTGCCTCGAAGCAGGTTGTTTATACCAGTTTGCCCTTCGACAAAGGATGGGCCATCACAGATAGCGGCAACCCCGTAGAGAAATTGATCTTAAGCAATGGTATGACCGGCTTTGTATTGGAGAAAGGATCGCACAACCTGGAGTTTAATTATACGAGTTTGAACTATAAAAAGGGACGTTTGATAAGTCTCTTATCGTTTTGTATCTTTATTGCAGTATTGTTTCTTTCTGCACGGTTTATAAAAAAGAAGCAGGTTATTGAAATAAAAGCGGAATAATGAAGGATAAAATAGCTGAATTGATACACGAAGTGGCCAAGACCAATCAGGTATTTCGCTTTGTCTACAACAAGGATAAGAAGTTCGATACTAATAAGGATTGGGTGTATTACTCAGGTCCTTATTGGGATAATGAAGAGGTGATCGGGATGTTTGGCGCGGTTTTAACCGGCAAATGGCTTTCGGCCGGTGAGCATATCCATAAATTTGAAAGTGAGTTTTCCAAAAAGTTCAATCACGCTGATTCATTGATGGTCAATTCGGGCAGTTCTGCTAATCTCGTGATGTTCACCGCCCTTAAAAGTTATTTAAAATGGAGTGATGGCGATGAATTGATCGTTTCCCCGGTTGGATTTCCTACTACAATAGCTCCAATATACCAGAACAGGCTTGTTCCGGTGTTTATTGATATTAATTTAAAAGACCTGAACTTTGATATAGAGAAAATAGAAGAGAAGATCAACGCCCGTACTAAAGGGATCGTGGTTTCCCCGGTGTTGGGAAATTCGCCTGATATGGATTATCTGGTTGCATTGTGTAAAAAGCACCAGATCCAGCTTATCATGGACAATTGTGATAGTTTGGGCAGTCGCTGGGACAATAAGCTTTTAACTGACTACAGCATTGCCAGCTCTTGTTCATTTTATCCGGCTCACCATATAACTACCGGAGAGGGTGGGATGGTTTCTTCAAAGGATGAAAATTACCTCAAGATCGCCCGTCGTGTAGCCTGGTGGGGCAGAGATTGTTATTGCGTAGGAGCCGCTAATCTTTTACCATGCGGTACTTGTGGCAATCGTTTTGATAAGTGGATGGAAGGAAGCGACGCGATCATCGATCATAAATATTATTTCACTGAGATGGGATATAATCTTAAACCTCTCGACCTACAGGGTGCCATCGGACTTGCCCAGCTTCAGAAATATGATGAGATCCATGAAAAGAGAAGAAGAAGTAAAGAGAAAATGGATTCTCTTTTTGAGAAATACATTCATGGAATAAGAACTGTGAAGGAGCATCCGAAAGCGCATACCAGTTGGTTTGGCACTCCCTTTGTTTGTGAAACAAAGGAGTTAAAAAGGAAATTGGTTCAATTCCTGGAAGACAATCGTATTCAAACCCGTAACTATTTTGCGGGAAATATACTGCAGCATCCTGCATATAAAATGCTGGATGACTATAAAAAGTATCCTAATTCGAACCGCGTATTGGAAGAGGTTTTCTTCCTTGGGGCGGCACCGCATTATACGAACGACACTTTTGATTATATCGAATCAGTTTTAAAAAAGTGGAAATAAGTATTCAATGAAAGCATCCGTTTTCATAGCTTCCTTTCTCAAGAAACAGGGGATAACGCATGTATTTGAGTTATCAGGTGGGATGATCACGCATATTCTCGACTCGATAGCAGAGATAAAGGGAATTGATATCATTACCATGCACCATGAGCAAGGCGCATCTTTTGCTGCCGACGGAATGGCGCGTGTGACCAATAAACCCGGTGTTGCGTTGGCCACAAGCGGACCGGGCGCTACCAATCTTCTTACCGGTATTGCCAGCTGTTATTTTGATTCCGCCCCGGGGCTTTTTATCACCGGCCAGGTGAATCCGAACGAGCAAAGAGGAGAAAAGCACATTCGTCAACTTGGTTTTCAGGAAACCGATATCGTTGCTATGGCCGGCCCTATCGTTAAAAAGGCATTCAGAGTAACTTCTCCTCAAGATCTTCCTAAAGTTTTTGCGGAAGCTTATGAATTAGCTATAAGCGGTCGCCCGGGACCCGTGGTGATCGATGTTCCCATGGATATGCAGCGTGCCGAGATCGAGCCCGGCGATATAAAAGTTATAACCCGGAAGAAGAACACGGTTACCAGCCTAGATGATACTCTCTTCGACAAGATAAAAAATGACCTTGAGAAAAGTAAGAAACCGTTGATACTTGCCGGCAGAGGAGTAAGAGCCGCGGGCGCTGAAAAAGCATTTAAGGCTTTTGCTGAGAAATGTAAAATTCCTATGGTCACTTCTCTAATGGGAATTGATCTTTTGCCATATGAACATAGCCTTCGTATAGGCTTTATCGGAAGTTACGGAAACCGGTGGGCAAATATGGCGATTGGATACAGTGATATGCTGATCGTTATAGGCAGCAGGCTTGATATCAGGCAAACCGGTGTTAATACAGTAGATTTTAAAGGCGACAAAGTAATTTATCATATAGATTGTGAAGAAGGCGAAATAAACAATCGGGTGATGGGCTGCGAAAAGGTTTTGGTTGATGCCGAGGATTTCCTTGCGGCTGCAAACAGCTATTTTGAAAAGAATCCCATCAAACAGAATTATTCAAACTGGTTAAAAGAATTGCACGACCTGAAAAACGAATGGTCGGATGAGAACGAATTAAAAGGTCGCATTAACGGAATCAACCCCAATGTTCTCTTGCACCAGGTATCCAGGGCTTCTTCAAAGGCAGTAAGTTTCCTGGCGGATGTGGGCAGTCACCAAATGTGGACAGCTCAATCGCTCGAGCTTTCGGAGGGCCAAACTTTCATTACTTCCGGTGGAATGGGAGCCATGGGCTTTGCGCTTCCGGCCTCAATAGGAGTTTGCCTTGCCAATAAAAGCAAGCCGGTGGTCTGTATTGCGGGCGATGGAGGATTTCAATTAAACATACAGGAATTGCAAACCATTGTCAGGAATGAATTACCAATAAAGATGATCATCCTTAACAATCGTTGTTTAGGAATGATCCGTCAATTTCAGGATAGCTATTTCCAGGGAAGATATCAATCCACTTTCTGGGGATATAATCCGCCGGATTTTGAAGCTGTGGCTAAAGCCTATACTATAGGAGCATGTAGTGTGAATGATGAGAATGGAATTGAAGAAGGACTAAAGAAACTCTGGGAGGATCCTTCAAAACCGTATCTGTTACAGATCATGGTTGATCCACACACGAATGTGTATCCTAAGATGGCCTATGGAAATCCGATAACCCAAATGGAACCTTTTGCTAAACCCACTCAAATAGAATCCACCTAAATGTCGGCTCAACTAGAAATAGAAATAAAGAAATTACAAGGGCCGGTAGTCGTTTTTGGAGCGGGTGGATTTATTGGGGCGAGCCTTTTCAAGGCCATTAGCAAATTCAGGGATGACTGTTATGCGGTAACTCATCAAAAGACCATTCCTTATCGCCTCGCGGGAATGAATGAAAGTAATATTCTTCACGCCGACCTTACTGATAAAGTTTCTTTGGAGAGTATTTTTTCTAAATATAGTTTCAGAACCATCTTTAACCTATCAACTTACGGAGGATTTTCTTACCAGAAGGAGACCGAAAAAATATTTGAAACAAATGTGATAGGCGCCATGAATCTTGCGCTTGTTGCAGAGAAGCATGGTTTTTCGGCCCTGGTACAAGGTGGTTCTTCATCTGAGTATGGATTGAACAGCAAAGCCCCCAAAGAGGACGATGAGCTTAAACCTAACAGTGATTATTCGGTAAGTAAAATTGCTTCCGCTTATTATTTAAAATACCTGGGAGAAGTAAAACAACTTCCTGTTATTCACCTGAGATATTACTCTGTTTACGGTCCCTTTGAATCGGATGATCGTTTAATTCCGACGTTGTTCAAAAAAGGTTTGGAGCAGAAATTTCCTTTGTTAACGAATCCCGAGATATCGAGGGACTATGTTTACATAGATGACGTTGTTGAAGCGACGATCCTGGCTGCTACAGCAGGAGTTACAAACGCAAGAGGACAATCACTTAATATTGCAACCGGAAGAAAAACAACCTTAAAGGAACTTGTTTCTGAAGTAAAGAATATTTGTTCTATCCCGCACGAACCTGTTTGGGGCGGAATGGAAAATCGCGCATGGGACCTAACCGAATGGTACGGAGATCCGGGTCAGGCAGAGAAAATTTTGGGATGGAAAGCCAAAACGACCTTGGTTGAAGGACTAAAAAGGCAATATGATTGGCAAAAAAATTTTAAGCTTCCCACATCAACTGCAAAAAGAGATAAATTATCGGCTGTCATAGCCTGTTATAAGGATGGGCAGGCCATTCCTTACATGCACGAAAGACTCACAAAGGTCTTTACTGAATTGAAGGTGGATTATGAGATAATTTTTGTGAACGATGGAAGTCCTGATGATACGAACCGTGTACTGGAAGAGTTAACGGCAAAAGATCATCATGTGATCGCCGTTGAACATTCACGAAATTTTGGGTCACAGGCGGCGTTGATAAGTGGATCAGCTCTCTCTTCAGGAGATGCTGTTATCTGGCTGGAAGGTGATCTGCAGGACACACCTGAAACTATTCCTGAATTCTACGCTAAGTGGAAGGAAGGATTTGAGGTTATTTATGGTGTACGTGATAAGCGGGAAGGAAATCAAACCCTTATCTGGTTCTATCGCCAGTTCTACAAAGTATTTCGTAAATTATCTTACATCAACATACCCCTGGATGCGGGTGATTTTTCTTTTCTCGACAGGAAAGTTATAACTCATCTGCTGGCATTGCCCGAGAAAGAGCAGTTCCTTCGTGGATTAAGGGCTTGGGTGGGCTTCAAGCAAACAGGCGTGCACTATTACCGTCCGGAAAGAATGTTTGGCGTCTCTACTAATAACTGGAGAAAGAATATCTGGTGGGCTAAGAAGGGTATTTTCAGCTTTAGTTTTGTTCCGCTTGAGTTAATGAGTTATGCAGGTTTATTTTTAACTCTTATTGCTTTTGTGGCCATGATAGGCCAGGTGATTGCTAAGATCATGATGCCGGGCATTCCACACGGACTTACCACCATTATTGTTCTGGTACTTTTCTTCGGAGGTATTAATTTATTAGGACTATCTATACTGGGAGAGTATCTAGGAAAGGTTCTGGAAGAGAGCAAGGGAAGGCCCAAATACATCCGTAAATCTATCAGGTACAAGGGTAAATACTTCAACGATCCATCCGCCATAACGGATTTTAAAGCTTAGGAATTTTTTGTAACTTTGTTTAAACGACTTGTGATGAAGAAAGTTCTCATTTTCCTTTTATTACCTCTTTTTTGTTTTGATTCCTTCGGGCAGACTAATATTTCAGGAATCATAAACTCTTATGCCGCAGTTACCGGCCTGGGATGCCAGAGCGTCAGCGTCTCCACCACGAATGGCTTTGCCTCAGGCGATAGGGTGATGCTGATCCAGATGAAAGGAGCTGTTATAGATAGTACAAATACCCCTGCATTTGGAACAATTCTAAACTATAATGGCGCCGGTACTTATGAGATGGCAACCGTTCAAAGCATTTCCGGCAATTCAATTGATCTTGTTGACTCTGTTCTGAGAAAATATGATCTCGCCGGTTACGTACAGGTTGTAAAGGTTCCTGTTTACGGAAATACAGTGGTAGCAGGCGCACTAACATGCCAGGCATGGAACGGAAGTACCGGTGGTGTATTGGCTTTTGAAGTTAATAATACACTTACTTTAAACGCAGATATAGATGCCAGTGGTATGGGATTTAAAGGTGGGACTCTATCAAATGGACAACTGGTTAGTTGTCTTGGAGATACTTCTAATTATTTTAAGACCGCTAATTCAGCTTCTACAGCTCACAAAGGCGAAGGGATCGTTAATTACAAAACTTCACGAGCTGATGGAAAGGGATCTAATGCAAATGGTGGTGGGGCTGGCCATGATTGTAATGGCGGTGGAGCGGGAGGAGGAAATTACGGATTAGGCGGCCATGGAGGAGATTCAAAATGTAATGTAAGCTGTCCACCTTATTTTTACCAGAACTCGGGCGGCCACGGTGGAAAAAGTCTCTTTTATTCCAATTCGATCAATAAAATATATCTCGGGGGTGGCGGTGGAGCCGGGCATCAAAACAATTCAGGTGGATCACCCGGCACGAACGGAGGCGGCATTATTTTTATTAAAGCTGACTCCATCGCAGGAAATAACCATTACATAAGGTCAGACGGAATTAATAATACACTCATAGCAAACATTGACGGGCAAGGCGGTGGCGGTGCGGGCGGCACCATTCTTTTTAGCAACAGAGCTTACAATTCTCTTCATGTATCTGTGGTAGGAGGTTATGGAGGAGTGGATAATTTTACCGGAACCGATTGTCATGGTAAAGGTGGCGGCGGAGCAGGTGGTGTTATATGGACCACGACGCCTATAGTATCGGGAATGACCAAATATCTTTCGGGAGGATCTCCTGGGATCTTCACTTCTTCAGGGTCGCTGTGTTATAACACGGGCAATGGCGCCTTGGCTGGGCAACCCGGAATGGCTATTATAGACTTGATAGTCCCTGAGAGCACAGCGCCTTGCTTTGCAACGGGTATTGAAACATTCGGTTCCTTTCAGTTAGTGATTTATCCTAATCCGGCTTCTGACCATATCGAGATAAAAGTACCGACTCAGCTTATTGGAACAGATTTTACTGTAGTCGATAATCTAGGAAGGAATGTTGCGAGCGGAAAATTCGCGACTGAATTGTTCAAATTCAACATTCACCACCTCGCCCCGGGTGCCTACCTGATCAAAGAAAGTAAGAACAACTGTTTCGGGAAGTTCATTAAGAATTAACCTTTCAGCTTCTTCAAACTTCTCTCAATGTATTTTTCGGAGGCCAGCAACGAACTTTGTATGCGCTTGGCGTAGCGTATGCTGTCGAGGATCTCTTTCTGTTTTTCCTCTACAATGTGTTTTTGGTTCTCTACTTCCTGCTTTTGCTGCGTAATAATGATGTTGGCTCTTTGCTTTTCCTTATAGCTCCTGTAAATGAAGAAAGAGAACACAAGCATAACTAAAAGTACCACCGATACCGCCGCAATGATCAATTGCTGCATTCTTTTTTCCTGTTGCGTGATAGCATCCTTTTTAGCCTGATCGATGCGCTCAATTTCTTTCTGCTTATCAAACCCGTGTTGCATCTCGATGCGGGTAAATTCCTGGGCCTGCTCGGTGTTTATCAAAGAGTCTTTTAAAGCTGTATACTTTACGTGATGGTACAAAGCATTCTTATGATCGCCGGTAATTTCATAGGTTTCGTACAAAGCTTCGTGCGCGTCTTTCAGGTTATCCAGGTAGTTGAGCTCCCGCGAAACAGCCAATGCCTTCTTAAATAACTCTATGCTTTTCCTGAAATCGCGCTTTTCAAAATACAATCTTCCAAAATTCACGTAGGTAAGCGATAAGCCATCCATGTCGCCGATCTTTTCCTGTATGCTTATGGCCTGACTGTAATTCTCTTCCGCCTCACTGTAATTCCCTTTGTTCTTTTGGCAAATGGCAATATTGTGATACGACGCGGCCAATCCTTTTTTATCTCCCGCTTTTTGTCTCAGGTAAAGCGCTTTTTGATAATAGAAAACGGCCGAGTCATAATTCCCAATACTCAGGTAGGTAACACCAAGGTTATTATAAGAAGCTGCCAGGTAGACGGGATCATCAATGGTTTTACGTATTTCCAATGCTTTGTAATTGTAAGCCAACTCATTTTTTGTATCGCCGAGGTCGCTGTACACAATAGCAATATTGTTCATCACAATAGCGATCCCTCTTCGGTCATTGCTTTTCTCTTCATAGTCAAGCGCTTTCAGAAAATGGTCGAGCGCCTTGTTATAATTCCCGTTGTTCTCTTCAAGGTTTCCCAGATTATTTAGCGATCCTGCAATTCCAACATAATTATTGATACTTTTCGATATTTCCAGTGCCTTATTGTAATAAGCTTCAGCCCGCGCGTAATCTCCCTCGCCGAAGCAGATAAGCCCCACATTATTATAAGCTATGGCATGTCCTTTGTTGAATTTTATTTTCCCGGCCAGCGCAAGCGCTTTGTTAGCGAACTCCATCGCCTCTTTCTTCTGCGAAAGTTTTTGATGGTATTCAGAGATCTTATTGTAAATAGTTACTTTCTCTGTATCTGCCGCAGCTGACAACAAACGGGCCAGCGAATCTATTTTTGAAGTGAAATAAGTGCTCTGCGCCGAGGCACCCATCACAAGGAACAGCACTATGTATGTTGCTGTCTTTTTCATTCCTGTCCGCGCAATCGTTTAATTTGCCTGGCAATATATTTCTCTGAGGTGAGCAAAGAGCGCTGTATCCTTCGGGCGTAATAAATGCTGTCGAGTATCTCTTTTTGCTTTTCTTCCACCAAATGCTTCTGCTTGCTGATAATGGTATGCGCGCGCTTAATGTTGCGGTTCGACCGTATCGCGAAGATGATACCGGCAATACAGAGTAAAGCAACTATCACTACAAGCATGATGGTGATCTTCTGCTTCGAAAGCTTCGCTTCCTTCAGCTCGTTCAGCTGGTTGAGACTCTGTATCTGTAATTCCTTTTTCTCGTTCTGGTACTTGGCCTCCATCTCGTTGATGATATGGGCGTTCTTCTCGTTGTAAATACTGTCCTTGATAGCCGAGCTTTGCTCGAAATGATCGTAGGCGCCTTTATAATTTCCCTGCTTGTAAAAGCAACGCGCAATCAGAAGCAAAGTATGGTTGCGCAGGTCGCTGTAATTTATTTCTGCGGCGATCTTTTCACTTTGTTGCAGGTAGGGCAAGGCTGCCGAATAATTCTCCTGCATCACATAGATCTCTCCAATATTATTCAGGTTAATTGCCAGCGGAGCTTTTTGTCCCGACTCCTTTCGTAACTCCAGGCACAGGAACATCGCTTTCAGCGCCTCTTTAAAATTCCCCAGGTTTGCATAGGCCTCGCCCATGTAATCGAGGCAGTACTACATACCTCCTTTATCACCTTTGTTCTTGTAGATCTGAAATGCTTCCTTAAAATTGGTAATAGCATCTTCAGGCCTTTGTTCCAATTCGTAAACAAGGCCAATGTCATTTTTAAAACTGGCAATACCGGTAGAATCCTTTAGCTCAACGGCCAGTTTGATCCCTTTTTCAAATTCACTGCGCGCCTCCTTTAAGCGATTTTGTTTTTTATAAAAAGTCCCCTGCAGGTTATGCAGTGAAAGAAGGACGTCCTTATATTCTCTTTCGTCGGCCAGTTTTTCAGCCTTCTGGTAAAACTTCAGCGCCGCGGGGTAATTGCCGGTAAAGTAATAGCAATACCCTTTCATTTTGTAAGACAGGGCTAGGCCGTGATCATCTTTTTGCTTTAGGCTAAGTTCAATGGCTTGTTCACTAAGTTTAAGAGCAGAATCGTAATTGGTCACCGCTATATCCGCGGCCTTCTTCAGTAGATCTTCTGCTTTGTCCTGGCCAACAACGATCATTGATCCGCCAAGACAAAGAAAAACCATAAAGTGTTTATATAGCCATTGAAGCTTAGCCATGCAAGTGTTTCAAATTCCTGTTTATGTACTTCTCTGTGGGTAAAAGCGAGCGCTGTATCCTTTTGGCATAATGAATGCTGTCCAGTATCTCTTTCTGCTTTTCTTCCACGAGCTCTTTTTGCTTTTCAATTTCACTTTTCTGTTTCGAAATGATGGCGTGTGCCCGCTTCATAGTACGTAAATTACGGAAAATGATCAGGGCTATGATGATCGTGATCACAAGCCCACCTACCGTAACAGCAATATAGATGAGACTACGTTTCTTTTCTTCTTTTCGCAATACTTCCTTTTCACGCTGTTCCAAAAGATTCTGTTCTCTTTCTTTGTCAAAGGAATAGTTCATTTCCAGTTCCTTCCTCCGCTCAATATTTTCGTCGTTTAACACACTGTCGGCATATTGCTTGTACAGCACATAATACTCATAAGCTTTAGGGAAATTCTTCTTTGCCCGGTAGAACTCGGAGTAATCCCTATAGAGGCTCGACATATCTTCATAGGAATTATACTCGCTGGCTTCCTTTAGCCCTTCTAAAATAAATACCTCCGCTTTGTCGGGAAGGTTCATTTCAAGGTAGCAGGTCGCCAGGTTCTCATACAAGAGTGCTATCTGAGACTCTTCATTGATGCGGCGTTTGATCGTAAGGGAACGTTCATACAGATTTATAGCCTGCTTGAACTGCTTCTTTTCCGCGAACACATTGGCAATATTGCTATATAACATCGATAGAACAGAAGAATCGGGATCGGCCAGGAGAGTACTTTCGCCCAACGTGTAGAGGTAGTAGGCCGAATCGAGATAAACACTTTTGTGGATGTGTTTGAACATGTCATAATATACATTCCCCGAGTTAATATAATTAACCGCCAGTTTTCCTACGCTACCCATCTGCATGGCATAGGTGCGGCTTTTCATGTAGTAAGCCAGGGCTTCCCGCAGTTTCCCCTGCTCTTTGTACACATTTCCAATATTACCAAGGCAGCTGGCCAGCTCTTTTGGAGAATTTAGCTTTTCGGCGTAACGCAGAGCGTGAAAAAAGTACTCCAGAGCCTTATTGTAATTGTTGATCACAAAATAAACGGTACCCGCGTTCTTCTCGGCATAAATGAACCCTGCCGTATCTTTACATTCCAGCAGGTAATTATACCCTTTTGCATAAAAGGCCAGTGAAGAGTCAAATAGCCCATAGTTGGAATAAGCCGTACCCATTTGGTTGAATGCGAGACCCGCTCTTTTTTTATCGTGCAACCCCTCGTAAATGACCAGCGCTTGTTTCATATAAGAAGCCCCTTTGGCAAAATCAGCAGCAAGGCTCAGTTTACCCAGCTTCATCAGGGTTTGAGCTCTTTCGGTATCGGGCAGCGCCTGTTTTAACCTGTTCGCCAATGAATCGGGATCAGCGGCCCGGGCGATCATTATGCAGGATAGTAAAAATATAAGGGTCAATGACCTCATAAAAGCCCGGGAATTAGGCTTCAAATTAGCCATTTGGCTTATATTTGCAAAAATTTTTTTATGAGTGAAAGGCGCGTAAGAGTCCGTTTTGCCCCAAGCCCCACCGGAGGTCTCCACATGGGAGGCGTGCGCGTGGCTCTTTTTAATTACCTCTTTGCCAAAAAGCACGGAGGCGACTTTATCCTGCGTATTGAAGATACCGACCAGACCCGCTACGTAAAAGGCGCGGAAGAATACATTATCAATTCACTGAAATGGTGCGGCATTGAACCCAACGAAGGCGTTGGTTTTGGAGATGGTCCGCACGCGCCTTACCGCCAGAGCGAACGCAAAGAAAAAGGCATTTATAAAAAATACGCTGATATGCTCGTTAAGAGTGGGCACGCTTATTATGCTTTTGATACGTCAGAGGAACTCGATGAGATGCGCAAGCGCCTCGAGGCAGCCAAAGTGGCTGCACCCCAGTATAACGCAGTATCGCGCCAAACCATGCGTAACTCCACTACGTTGAGCGAAGACGAAGTAAAGAAGTTATTGGATGCCGGAACACCCCATGTGATCCGCCTGAAAGTTCCCCGCAATGAAGAGATCCGTTTCCATGATATCATCCGTGGTTGGGTGGTAGTGAACTCGTCGCAGGTTGACGATAAAGTGTTATTGAAAAGCGACGGTATGCCCACCTATCATTTGGCGCATATTGTGGATGATATTGAAATGGAGATATCGCACGCTATGCGCGGTGAAGAATGGCTGCCATCGGCTCCTGCTCATATCCTGATCTATCGTTATCTTGGAATGGAAGACAAAATGCCTCAGCTGGCACATCTTCCTTTGATCTTAAAACCGGATGGCAACGGAAAACTCAGCAAGCGCGATAAATCGGGTTTGCCTATGTTCCCGCTTAACTGGTTTGATGAACGAACGAATGAAAGTTATATCGGCTACCGCGAACACGGCTTCTTCCCCGAAGCCTTCATTAATATGTTGGTCCTGCTGGGATGGAATCCCGGAAATAACGAGGAGTTGTTCACGAAGGATGAGCTGATCAAAATATTTTCTTTAGAGCGTGTGAACAAAGCGGGCGCCAAGTTTGATCCCGAAAAAACAAAGTGGTTCAACCAGCAATACCTGCGCAAACGTCCTGACACTGAATTAGCCGAGATGATCCGCCCGGTGATCGAAGAGAAAACAGGTAAGAAATACGACGCTAAATTTCTGGAAGGCTTCTGTAGGCTGATCAAGGAAAAAGCGCATTTTGTGAACGAGATGTGGGACCTCGGTTCTTATTTCTTCATTACCCCAACCTCGTGGGACGCTGAAGTTCTTAAGAAACGCCTCAACGAGCAAACGCTTTCTCTTATCAAACAGGTAAGACAAGATCTGGCGGCACTTGCAGATTTTACAGCCGTAGAAACGGAGAATACCTTTAAGGCCACAGCTGAGAAAATGGGAATTGGCACCGGCCAGGTGATGCAACTGTTCCGCGTAGCTATTACGGGAGTAGGGGGCGGCCCCGTTTTGTTCGAGATGATGGAACTCTTTGGAAAAGAGGAGTCGTTGAAACGTCTCGATAACGCCATTGCCGCCTTTAAAGTCTAGTTTTTTTGCTATATTAGATGTGTAAAACACATCGGATGAAGCATTTCTTTATTTCTCTTTTTTTCCTGCTCTTTTTTACCGGCCTTAAGGCACAGTCACCATCCTGTCAATCCAATAAACAAGGTGGTAGTGCAATTCAAACAGCCCCGGCCAACCTGCGCAGCGACACAATTGATGTGTTGGATGAGAATATCAATCTCGACATCACTGATTTTGTAAAAGATACGATCCGCGGATATACGGCTATAAAGTTCGCGCCTAAGATCAATGGACAATCACACATTACCCTCGACCTCCTGACCATGAAGATCGATAGTGTAATTTGTTTAGGACAGCAAATGATCTACAGCTATAATGATACTGTTCTTGTTGCTAACCTTCCCGGGACCTACAATACAACAGATACTTTGACCGCAAAGGTTTATTATCATGGAGTTCCCAAGGCAGATCCTTCCGGCTGGGGCGGTTTTTCATTCTCTAACGGCTACGCCTATAACCTGGGAGTTGGATTCAGTCCAAACTTCCACAGTTTTGGCCGCTGCTGGTTTCCCTGCTTCGACAATTTTTTAGAGAAATGTACTTTTACTTTCAATATTGTTTCTCCACCGGGCAAACGCGCCGTTTGCAACGGGATTTTAACAAAAGATTCCACCGCAACAAACAATTACCGAACCTGGGTGCTTGATAAGCCCATTACAACCTACATGGCTTCGGTTGCAGTGAGCAATTATGTTTTCGTTAATAAGACCTTTACAGGCATAAATGGGAATGTTCCGGTAAAACTGGCCGCGCTTCCCGCCGATACCACTAACCTCAAGAATTCCTTCATGAATCTCGAGCCCGCCTTCGATTGTTTTGAAACACATTTTGGTCCTTACAAATGGCCTCGCGTGGGTTACGTTTGTGTTCCTTTCAGTAGCGGCGCCATGGAGCATGCAACCAATATCGCTTACCCACTTCCCTTTGTAAACGGAGCAACAACCTACGAGGATGTTTTGATGGCGCACGAGTTATCGCACCACTGGTGGGGCGACCTGGTAACCTGCGAGACCGCCCAGGAAATGTATATCAACGAGGGTTTTGCCAGCTATTGCCAGTTGCTTTTTAATGAATGCGTATACGGGCAAACCAAATACATGCAGAAGACACTCGATAACCACGATAATTCAATTCATAACGCGCATTTAACTGATAAGGGTTTTCATACACTCTCAAACGTTCCGCTTGCCTATACTTACGGTGATCATAGTTACAATAAAGGCGCTGACCTCGTTTTCAACCTCCGTACTTATATGGGTGATTCTCTTTTCTTTGCCGGAATGAAATATGTATTGCAGCAAAGAACTTACGGAAGCCTGAATAGCATCCAGTTCGATACGATGCTGACCAATTATACCGGTTACAATACAAATAACTTCTTTAACGATTGGATCAATAACCCGGGCTGGCCGCATTTTTCCATTGATTCGATGCAGGTGAACGGAAACAATGTTACCGTATTTGTGCGTCAGCGTTTATTTGGCGCCCCTAACTTTTACAACAATGTTCCGTTAGAGATCGTTTTCATGGATGCAAACCGTACGAAAGCTCTGCGCAACATTTCTGTCTCGGGTGCTTTGAGTACATATACTTTTTCACTTCCTTTTTCGCCTGTGTACGCCGGTATGAACTTCAATAACCGGATAAGCGATGCGATTACCTCAGATCAATTGAGTATTTTCTCGGGCGGTTACCATTCCTTCGTGCACGGAAGAGCTTTGCTGGGCATTTATACGAACGGTCCCGATACCACGATGATCCGTATTGAACACAGCTTCATTAAGCCTGACGCCATTAAGAACAATGTGAACAATTACCGTATCAGCGACCAGCATTACTGGAAGGTGGATGGGGTGATCTCTCCTGGTTTCAGATCGAACGTAAAATTCTATTTCAATGGTAAGAAGATCATTAACCACGCGCCGGGCGCCACAGATTATTCAGATACCTGCCTTACACAATTCACTTCAGACAGTATTATTGTACTTTACAGGAAGAATACTGCAGACGACTGGCGGGAGGTTTACTCTTATACAAAGACCAAGATCGGTAATAGCGCTTCGGTCTACGGTTATGTGATCATTGATACCGTGAAGATAGGGGAGTACTGCTTTGCAAACGGAAAATCGAATGTGATAGGTATTGACAAGAAAAGTGTAAAAGAACAGATAAGTATCTACCCTAATCCGGTTTCCGACAAGGTTACCATTGATCTGAGCCGTGTACCTGTTTTACCTGAAAAAATGGCTTGCAGGATCTATGCTGTAGATGGTAAAATGGTTTATGAAAGTGAGCTGGATAGCCCTGTCAATGAGCTGGACCTTTCGTCTTTTGCCAAAGGGTATTATACCGTTAAATTGCAGGCAAAGGAGTTCAGTTATAGCCATAAACTTATTATAGGCGGCCGCTAAAATCCGGTTACAATTGTTATTTTTGTACGGATCGTATGTCAAAGATCATCGTAGCCATAGACGGGTACTCTTCCTGCGGTAAAAGCACCTTGGCCAAAGCGCTTGCTTTGCGAATGGGCTATGCCTATATCGATTCCGGGGCCATGTACCGCTGCGTTACGCTTTACGCGCTTAAGACCGGCATCATTAAAGACAAGAAATTCGAGCCCGAAGAGATCATCCACTCCCTGCCTAAGATCCATATTTCCTTTCAATTCAATACGCACACCAAGAGTAACGATGCTTTTTTGAACGGTGAGAACGTAGAGAAACAGATCCGCACCCTGGAAGTAGCGGCTTTGGTAAGCAAAGTAAGCTCTATCAAAGAAGTAAGGACACACATGGCCGCCATTCAGCGAAAATTGGGAAAGGATAAAGGTATCGTAATGGACGGAAGAGATATCGGTAGCCACATTTTTCCAAGTGCTGAGCTAAAGATATTCATGACCGCCGATAGCGATGTGCGCGTACAGCGTCGTATGGACGAAATGCACAGCAAAGGTATGCATGTAGAAAGGAATGAAGTAAAAGAAAACCTCCTGCAGCGCGATCATGATGATACACATCGCAAAGAAAACCCCCTGGTAAAAGCAAAAGACGCTATTGTTCTTGATAACAGCGACCTGAGCAGGGAAGAGCAACTGGAATACGTGCTCAAACTGATCAGTGATCTTACTTTAACGAAGGATAGTTTCGTTTAAAGGAACCGGTATTCTGCCTGGTTGTTCTCTCCTTTTTTCCGAATAATTTCTTTGTCCACTGCCTGTTTCAGATCACGACTTGCTGTCGCGGTTGAGATATTCTTAAAGTGCCTCAAGTAATCCTTACGGGTAAATAACTTTTTTTTGAAATGGGTACTTGCCAACGCAATCCTTTCTCTACTGTCCAGGTGTATATTATGCCCTTTTAGCAGTTCCTCAAGGGAGCGGTTGATAATATCCAGCATGAATTCAATAAAGGGAGTTGAATTTCCACTTTTATCAGAACGTGAGAGGGAATTGTAATACTTCTTTTGTTCTTTTCTTATCAAAGTTTCAATGGGAAGGAATTCGAAGAGGGGATATTCCTTCATCAATATCAGGGTTTGCCATAGCCTGCCCATACGTCCGTTTCCGTCAAGAAAAGGATGGATGAACTCGATCTCATAATGAAAAACACAACTTTTGATAAGTATGGGATCTTTATCCTTTTTGAGATAGGAGAACAGGTTGTTCAATAAAGGTTTTACCTGCCCACCGGGCGGAGCCAGATGGGCAAGCTGGGTTCCTTTAACAATGCCCACTGCCTTGGCCCTTAATCTTCCCGGATGGTCCAGTAACTCTTTCATTAGTATTTGATGAACCTTAAGAAATGCATTTTGTTTGAATGGATCGAGCTTACTCAATTTCTCATATGCAACGATCGCGTTCTTTACTTCAATGATCTCCTTTTGTGGCCCTAATACCTTTTTATTCTCAAAAAGCGCAGTTACCTGCTCTAAGGTTAAAGTATTCCCCTCAATTCCCAGTGAGGATTGTATGGTTTTAATGCGGTTCTTCTTCCTGAGCTCGGCCGGTTGCTTATAAAGATAAGCCGTATTGATAGCACCTATCTTTTCGGAGATCGACACCACAAGATTCAAAATGCGGTCATTTACCAGGTAAGGAGGCTTCATTTATGATAGTATCATTTGATACCATCAAATATAGTGAATTTTCTTAAACCTGTTACTTTTTGTTAGTGTCAAAAGTCACTTTCACAGTGTGACCAACCAGGCCCAGCGGTTTAACCATCACACCGCCCAAAAAGGAATTATTGGAAATAAAGGAAACGCAGCCTGCCAGCCGATAATGACCCACTGATTGGGAGTGTTTTTTCTTGTTCATGTAAGTAAGACGAACCTTATTGCTGCCGTCTGTATTCATGATGTACCAATCGGCGCCCTGGATCTCACCAAGAAAAATATCACAGCCGGCGCCGGTCATATAAACTAATTTTGTTCCGTTGGGAGAGTAGGTGGGGGCCTGGGCGAAACTTTCTTCAGTTAGTTTTTTGATGTCACCGGTGATCATATTGAGGATGTAAATTGGTGTAGCGAAAAGATTCTTACTTTCAAAAGTGCTGTAAAAGGCCAATGTGGTTTTGTCCTTCGAGATGCCGTCAAGTTCTCCGCTGGCGGCCACTCCCTGGGGTTGAAATGTTCTGATATTGTTTAGGTGCGGCATCGAATCATAGGTCACATCTGCCACTTTAAAAACGTAAGTTCCTGCTCCAAGATTCAGGCTTAAGAGTTTTGGTGCTTTGATCCTTTCCGTACACGCAAACATCGATCCATCTTCCGAAATAGCGGCATGGATCAGCCCGCTGTTATAATCATTCGGCAAATTGGTCAGCTGCCAGGCTCTTTTTCCATCTCTCGTGATAGCCCATAGATCCGTGTAAGCACCGTAACCCGGCACAGCATCAACGGGTTTTCTTTTATGTCCCTTTTCTTTTGCATACTCGGCTTTCTCTACATAGCAAAAAAGATACTTTCCGTCGGGCGACCACTCTTCGGCCCATTGCTGACGATCTTCTTTCCAGGCCGGCCAGCTCAATCGTTTTTCGTTATTTCCAAGCGTATCCGATAAATAGATCTTGTAATTTCCTTTCTTATCAGGTTTGTTGTATGCAACCGTGGATGTAGCCTTATTCCACAAGGCTCCCATCGCGCTGTCTTTCCATAAAGTGATGGTAGACACTTGAGCAAAACAGCAGGTGACCAACAAAAGGAATAATATAGAAAGGTGTTTTCTCATTTTTGGAGCGCTTTCAATCGTTTATCAATATATTTTTCATTTGTAATAAGAGCACGCTGAATACGCCTGGCATAATAGATGCTGTCGAGGATCTCCTGTTGTTTTTCTTCTACCAGTTCTTTCTGATGTTCGATCACCGCTTTTTGCCGGCGCGTGGTTCGCAGCGACCGGAAGATCAAAATAGCCACTGTTGCCACAAGTAACAGTACAAAAGAAACAAGCAGCAGAATAAAACTCTGTTTCTTCTTTTCGGCCGCCGCTACGGCGTCTTTCTTTTCCTGCTCCGCCAGGGTGGCAGCTTCTTTCTTGTCAAATTCGTAATTCATCTCCTTCCGGGTTATCTCCTTATGTTTCTCCTCATTAAAAAGCGAATCTTTCAGGAGCATTACCTGCCTGAAGTGTGCTAAAGCTTTTTCGAAGGCATGCGTCTGTGTGTAAAACTCAGAAAGCGATTCTTCCAGGATATACTGGTCGCTCAGGGCGCCGATCTCTTTAAAAAGTGCTCCCGCTTTTAGTAAATTAGCTTCAGCCATTTTAGAATTCCCTCTTTTCATATAGAATTCGCCAAGATTGGCCAGTTGTAGCGCGATCTTATCCTTGGCCTGCAATTCTTCCGAGATATGTAAAGCCTCAGTATAGTACTTCAGTGCCTTTTCATCTTCTCCTTTCTCTTCATAAATGATACCCATATTCCCCAGGTTGAGCGCCATATCTTCCCTTGCTCCCAATTCTTCATATATTTCCTGGGCCTTCCGGTAATAGTCCAGCGCTTTGTCTCCCTCGCCGGTCTGCAGGTAAATATTTCCAATGTTACCCAATTGTATCCCCGCGCGGTTCTTGTCCTTTAATTCTTCAGCGATCTTCAGTGTTCTCAGGTAATAGTCAAGTGACTTCTCAAAATTTCCCTGTGCTTCGTAAACAAGCCCGATATTTCCGTAACGGGCTGCTATTCCTTTTTTGTACCCAATTTCCTCGTCGATCTTCAGCGCTTTCAGGAAATGATCAAGCGATCTTGGGTAATTCCCGGTGTTATAATAATACGTGCCCAGGAAACCATGTGAATTGGCAATACTTTGTTTCCAGTTTAATTTTTTAGAAAGTTCAAGGGCCTCGGTGGCAAGAGCCAATGTGGCCTCAGGATTGTCATGCAGTTTAACCCATCCCAGCGCATGCAGGTGATTGATCTTATTGGTGTCGTCCTTGTCGTTTTGGATCAGGTGAAAGAGCGAATCGGCTCTGCGGTTCTGTGTGTTGGCACGGAAGAACAAGAGAAGACAACTGACCAGGATCAAAGCGATCAGGCAGGAGCGACTCATTTTCTTTTTAATTTGAATTCCTTATCAGTTAAGACTACGATCTCAAAGACGTGCTTCGAAGAGTGATCATCGAATATAGTTAGTGTTTTTTTGTCTTTTTCGATGGCCCAGGTGCCGTCAAAATTCTTTTCACTTACCGAGGCGGCATCTTTACAACCCGCCTGCCTGTAAAAACCTACTTTTTGGTCGCTTCCGTTCATTTCAAAGGTCCAGCGCGAATAGGCACAGTTCTTTTCAATACAGGTATTCGTAATGGCGACGTCGTCTTTTACAAAAGAGACCGTGTCCAGTTTGATCAGCGTTTCTATTTTGGCACAGGTTACCCATTTTCCTACAATCTTTTTAGGTGTGTTTTGTGCAGACCCGAGGTTTAGGGTCAGGATAAACAGGGCGATAAGTAGTTTTTTCATATTTCAGTGATTTTGAATGACCCAAAGTACAAAAATTATTTCCTCCCCCAAAAAGGGGGAAGGATGTCCAGACCTCCAATTATTCGACGATTTTTAGAAATACTTGGTCGGAATTTGGCCTTTTTCATGCTTCTTTAAGCCCTCATTTTGTTACATTTGCGCTTCAAATCAAAAAGCCAAAAATGAAGAAGATCACATTCGCACTTATTGCCTCTTTTTTATTCAATGTAGCCGTAAAAGCCGATGAAGGTATGTGGCTGCCCATGTTGTTAGGACAACAGGTTTATGACGATATGGTTAAGAAAGGGCTCAAATTAACAAAAGAGCAACTTTATGATATAAATAAGCCAAGCGTTAAGGACGCCATTATCATTTTTGGTGGCGGCTGCACAGGCGAGATCGTTAGTAACGAAGGATTGATCTTTACCAATCACCATTGTGGCTACGGCGCTATTGCCAAAGCAAGTACAGTGGCACATAACTACCTGCAGGATGGTTTCTGGGCTAAATCAAAAGACCAGGAAATTCCCAGTCCCGGCGTTACGGTTCAGTTCTTAGTAAAGATCGAAGATGTTACAGATAAAGTGAACGAGGCCGCAAAAGGTATGTCGCAACAGGATTTTGTTAAGAAAATGAACGATATCATGAACGAGATCGGGAAGAAAGCGGTTGAAGGTACGACTTACGAAGGGCGCGTATCACCCTTCTTTAAAGGAAATCAATTCCTGCTTTTTGTTTATGAGCGTTACAAAGATGTTCGTCTTGTAGGAACTCCTCCTGAGAGCATTGGCAAATTTGGTGGTGATACCGATAACTGGGAGTGGCCCCGCCACACCGGCGATTTCTCTGTTTTTCGTGTGTACATGAGCAAGGATGGAAAAGCAGCTGATTATGCGGCTGAAAACGTTCCTTTTAAACCAAAACATTTCTTACCCGTTTCTATCAAAGGAGTGAAAGACGGTGATTTCACGATGATCTATGGTTATCCCGGCGGAACCAACCGCTACGAAACTTCATTTGGGGTGAAACTGAAAACCGAAGTTGAGAATCCTTCTTTAGTGAACCTGCGTGATATCCGTTTGAAACTGATGATGGAGGAAATGCTGAAAGATAAAGCCGTGAAACTGCAATTATCTTCTTCTTACGCCGGCATCGCTAACTATTGGAAGTTCTTTGATGGAGAAAGTAAACAATTATTGAAATACGATGTGTATGGTCAGAAACAAAAAGCTGAGGGAGATTTTCTGAACTGGGCAAAAGGGAAAGCGGAATATGAGAAACTGTTCCAGGATTACCGTACCGCTTACGAAGCATGGGCTCCTTACGCTAAATGGCGTATGTACATGAACGAAGGTATTCTTGGCTCGCCCTTGATCAGGTTTGCTTTCAATATGGCTGCGTTTGAAAAGGCTATAAGCGCAAAGGACGCTAAGCCAGAAGATATAGCCAAGGCGATTGAAGGTATGAAGAAAGAACGCGAGAATTTTATCCGTGATGAGAACATTGCTTCCGATAAAAAAATTCTTACCGCGGTTACCAATATGTTCTATAATGATATAAGCAAAGAGCAATTGCCCATGGGCTTTTACAATTGGCTGAACAAAAAGTATGGCGACCTGAACAACATCCACTCTTTCGAGGCCTTCTCGAACGATGTTTTCTCGAATACGATGATCCTGAACAATGACAAATGGAATGCTTTTGTGGCTAAACCGGATACTGCTACCTTGCACAAAGATCCAGCGTATTTTGTGGCCAACGCTTACAATTCATACTTCAACGCTAATTTCTCTAAAGCCTTCAATGAGTTCCAGGTACAGAATGCAGTCTTGGGAAGAACTTACCTGAAAGGTGTAATGGAAATGAACGGAACCAAAAAAATGTATCCTGATGCGAACTTCACTATGCGTACAAGCTACGGCGACGTTAAATCGTACCAGCCCCGCGATGGAATATTCTACAGCAGTGTTTGTACGATGAGCGGCGTGATGCAAAAATACAAACCCGGAGATTACGAATTCGACTTACCTAAAGAACTTGTTGATCTCGCGAAGAAGAAAGACTATGGTCAGTATGCAGACAAAGCCACGAAGGACCTGGTCGTTTCTTTCATTACTACCAACGATATTACAGGCGGTAACTCAGGTTCTCCTGTGATAAACGCTAAAGGAGAACTGATAGGCTTGGCTTTTGATGGTAACTACGAAGCTTTAAGTCATAAAATAGCCTTCGATAAAGACCTGAACCGTACCATTTGCGTGGATGTACGTTATGTGCTCTTCGTGATCGATAAACTGGGTGGGGCAACCAACCTGATCAAGGAATTGAAGATCATGAATAACTAATGAGCTCTATTGAAAGGAAAAGCCCTCCTGGTTTAACCTGGAGGGCTTTTTTATTTGGATAATTTTGAGATAATGTCTTCGAGCGAGAGATCATCCAGTTTCGAGTCTTTTGTTTTGAGACTGTATTTTTGAGTGCTAACCTCATTAGACCCGATCACAACTGCATACGGAATATCCTTTTTAGTAGCGTAATCGAACTGCTTATTAAGTTTTTTAGTAATATCAGGATAGATCTCGGCACGGATACCTGCTTTGCGAAGCGCGGTAAGCATTCCCAATCCGTGTTGCTGCTCTGCTTCGCCCATGTGCATCAATAGGATCTGTGTGTTTTGCAAATTCAGTTTATCGGCAGGGAAGAGGTTCAGTTCTTCCATTACATCATAAATGCGGTCGACACCGAAAGAGATCCCAACGCCACTCATGTTGGGCAGACCAAAAATGCCGGTAAGGTCGTCGTAGCGACCGCCGCCGGTAATACTGGGTGTAAATGTTCCGGCGTTTGCTTTTGCTTCGAAGATGGCGCCGGTATAGTAATTCAACCCACGTGCCAGGGTAATATCTAATTCAAGATTGGCCGCGCTGCAATTATTGAAAATGTATTCCAGTTCTTCAACTCCTTTCAATCCGATCTCCGAGCCGGCTACCAATTTTTTCAGGAAGTCGAGTTTTTCCCTTGTGTTTCCTTTAAACGTAATAAGAGGTTGTAGTTTGATGAGGGCGGTTTGACCAACACCTTTTTCCTTAAGCTCCTTGTTCACTCCTTCAACACCGATCTTATCGAGTTTATCAATGGCAACGGTAATATCAACGATCTTTTCTTTCTCACCAATGACTTCAGCTATACCACTAAGTACTTTTCGGTTATTTATTTTGATGATCACCGGGAGTTTTAATTCCGAATAAACATCATTCATCAATTGTACTAATTCCAATTCATTCACCAACGAGTTGCTCCCGATCATATCGGCATCACACTGGTAAAACTCACGGTAACGACCCTTTTGGGGTTTATCCGCCCGCCAAACCGGCTGTATCTGGAAACGCTTAAAAGGAAATGTAATTTCATGTTGGTGCTGCACCACGTAACGCGCAAAAGGCACAGTAAGATCATAACGAAGCGCCCTTTCTGTCAGAACAGGAGTATTTCTCGCTCCCTCAAGGCTTTTTTTGAACTCCTCCTGTAATTTGTCCTTCTCCTTGCTCTCGTGTATGCGCGAGTTCAGTATCTTATACAGTAACTGATCACCTTCTTCGCCGTATTTCCCGGTGAGTGTGATCAAATTCTCCATAGCAGGGGTCTCTATCTGCTCAAAGCCATATAGCCTGAAATACTTTTTGATGGTATCCAGGATATAATTGCGGCGCGCCATGGTAGCGGGCGAGAAATCGCGGGTCCCTGCGGGTATGGAGGGTTTACTCATAATTCGTACAAATTTAACATAAAACGGCAAGTTTTACGTTAGGGGTAAATAGCTATATTTGACAAACTGAATTTATGGCATTATTAAGTGGAAAAACAGCAATTATAACCGGTGCCTCCCGGGGTATCGGTCACGGTATAGCTCTGGCATTTGCCAAAGCGGGCGCCAACGTAGCATTTACCTATTTAAGCTCGGAAGAAAAGGCAAAAGCCCTGGAAACTGAACTGGCTTCACACGGCATCAAAGCCAAAGGCTATAAAAGCGACGCGGCCGATCATAAAGCGGCCGAAGAACTGGTGAACGCGGTAGTGGCTGAATTCGGTACTGTTGACGTACTGGTGAACAACGCCGGAATCACGCGCGATACCCTGCTGATGCGCATGAGCGAGCAACAGTGGGATGAGATCATGAGCGCCAACCTGAAATCGGTGTTCAATCTTACCAAGGCAGTTATCAAACCTATGCTGAAAGCAAAGAGTGGTTCTATCATCAATATGAGTTCGGTTGTAGGTGTAAAAGGTAATGCGGGACAAAGTAATTACGCGGCCTCTAAGGCGGGTATCATTGGTTTTACCAAATCTGTTGCCCTTGAGTTGGGTTCGCGCAATATTAGAAGCAATGCTATCGCTCCGGGTTTTATTGAAACGGAAATGACCGCCGTGCTGGATGAGAAAGTAGTACAAGGATGGAGGGACGGAATTCCCCTGAAACGCGGAGGAACTGTGGATGACGTGGCAAACGCGACCCTTTTCTTAGCCAGCGATATGAGCAAATACATTACCGGCCAGTGCATCAACGTGTGCGGAGGAATGCTTACCTAAGTCAAAAGTGATAAGTCAAAAGTCACAAGAAGAAAAAAAAATCACCAGCCACAATTCGTATATTCGTCTGGCTGTTATTCGTAATTCGTAGTTGTGAGTATAGTAACGGAGTATCCTTTATGGTTTCTTGTGTTTTGCCTGCTGGCAGGATCGGGATACGCTTACTTCCTTTATCGTAAACGCAATGCCGACCTAAAGAAATGGATACACTCTTTGCTTTTTGTTTGCCGCTTTGTGATCGTTTCCCTTTTATGTTTCTTCCTGCTTAACCCGCTTATTAAGAATACTTCTTCTTATACTGAAAAACCGATCATCATTATTGCGGCCGATAATTCCGCATCCGTGGCTAAGAATAAAGATTCACTTTTCTACAAGAGAGAATTTGTGGCTCAGTTGAAAAAGGTTGGCGAGGACCTTGCCGATAAGTACGAGATCAAGTTTGTGAAGTTCGCCGGCGAGGTGCAGGAGGATACCGCAATGAATTATTTGGGTAAAGAGACGAATATCTCGGCTGTGTTGGCAGAGATACGTAGTAATTACGAAGGGAAAAACCTGGGCGCTGTTATTTTAGCTACAGATGGGTTGTACAATACGGGGAACAATCCCTTGTATGAAGCCGAAAAGAATAATTTTCCGGTATACACCATCGCATTGGGCGATACACTTTTGCAGAAGGACGCGCTGATCAAGAAAATAAATCATAATCAAACCGCTTATATCGGCAACCAGTTTCCTGTAGAGGTTCAGGTGCAGGCCAGCGACCTGAAAGGAAAAACTGCCACAGTAAGTATCCGCCAGGGCGACAAAAAACTTGCCGAGCAAACCATTACCTATTCATCCTCCAATCACAGCGCGGTATTGAATTTTTTACTGACAGCCGATAAAGCCGGACTGCAGCGCTACGAGGCGATCGTATCACTTTCTGATGGCGAACAAAACAAGAGCAATAACTCGATGCCTTTTGTTGTAGACGTGATCGATAAGCGCGAGAAGGTTCTCTTACTCGCCGGCGCACCGCATCCGGATATAAATGCTCTAAAGCAAGCAATAGAAGCCAACCAGAGCTACGAGGTAGAGGTGAAGCTCACGGAAAATTTTTCTACTTCC